>URMQ01000025.1 GCA_900548955.1 uncultured Eggerthella sp.
GCAGGACACTTATCCAAAGTGGTCTAACACAACGCACAATTAGTACAAGCAAGCATTATTGATGCAGGCGACCGAAATACCAAGGTGCATGATAAGGCAACGCTTCCACATACCATCTATCCGTACTGCCTTTTGCGGTTGCTTCTTGTTCCAGATACAAATGCGTTCTGCGACTACCAATCTGCACGGTATAGCGCAGTATTCGTACTCCTTCGCCAGGAAATGAATTCGATATGGGCTGACCAATTACCTGCTCTATTTGAAACGTACGCCCATCGGGCCAGCAGACCGAAAGTGGCACAATAACCCCATCGTCACGCCAGCGCGCAATTACATCCACATAGCGACGTGTAGTATGTAAATCTGGCAGTGACATACGTGCGACAAAACCCTTTCCTGCGAAGCCTCTCCTGCCTGTTGCGTTCCCTTAAAAGCACGGTATACTTACCTAATAGTAGAACATATGTTCTATATTTGAAAGCGAACAAAGTGTGTAAATGGAAGGGATATCGCCTAGTGGACAAGAAGCCCACAGAAAAATGCTACCTATGCATAGACCTGAAATCGTTCTATGCCAGCGTTGAGTGTGCTGATCGCGGGTGGGATCCTTTTACTACTAAGCTTGTTGTGGCTGATCCTGAACGAAGTCAAACTACCATCTGCCTTGCCGTATCCCCCGCCTTAAAGGCACTGGGCGTGCCTGGTCGTTGCCGCGTGTTTGAAATTCCTAGCACTATTGATTACTTCATGGCACCACCGCGCATGAAGCGCTATATGGAAGTATCGACCCATATCTACTCGCTCTATTTACGCTACGTCAGTCCGCAGGATATTCACGTATATTCCATCGATGAATGCTTTATTGATGCCACGCCCTATCTTTCGCTCTACCATATGGATGCCACTACCTTTGCAAAAACGCTTACTAAAACTGTTTTCGACGAAACAGGAATTTGTGCCACCGTAGGTATTGGTACCAATCTTTTCTTGGCGAAAGTCGCATTGGATATTACCGCCAAACATACCCATGACGGCATCGGAATTCTAAATGAAACCACCTTCAAGCAACAGGTTTGGTTTCATCAACCCATAACTGACATTTGGAATATTGGTCCTGGCATCGCTCGTCGTTTAGTGAAATATGGCGTACATGATTTAGCGGGTGTTTGCGCCATGGAAGAAAGAACGCTCTATAAGGAATTCGGTGTGAATGCTGAATACTTAATTGATCACGCATGGGGACAAGAGCCGTGCACTATCGCACAAATTCACTCCTACGTGCCTGAAGGTCATTCGCTCATGAATGGTCAGGTGCTCCCCTGCGACTATACCTTGGAAGAAACTCGTATGGTCATGCATGAAATGCTTGATGCAAGCGTACTTGAATTGGTGCAAAAAGGACTTGTAGCTGAAAGTATTTCGCTTTCTATTGGATATGCGCATCCAAAGATAGGTGCAAACATCGAGGATCTGGACGCATATAACTCGTTTACCCCACCTACTCACAGACGTTTTTATGCTCACACAGGCGGTACCAGAAAAATAGGACGTCGCACCAATTCAGCACGCGTATTAAAAGAACATTTCGAAGCGCTTTTTAACGAAACAACGAACAATGCTCTACCTATTCGTCGTATCAGCATTGGATTCGGAGGTCTTCTTCCCGAAAAATATGCCACCACAACCCTATTCGACGATATTGAAGCAGAAAGCAAAGAACGCCGTCGTCAAGAAGCTATTATTGCCGTACGTGAAAAATTCGGCAAAAACGCTATGTTAAAAGGCACAAGCCTCCAAGAAAAGGCAACTGCGCGCGAACGCAATAATCAGATTGGAGGTCATCGTGCCTAATAACTATCCGCAAAAGAAAACACCGCAATCATTTAGCCGTGAACATTCAAGTTGCGGCACATCAAACTCGCTCGAAAGCAGCACCCACAAAAACACCTATAAAACTTCATTTTTACCTGACGAACTAAAGCAGGAACTTCTTTCAGTGAAGGACCCTCAAGAACGTGAATATCGCACGAATGTTCTCTTGGCAATTGAGCAAAAAGTAGAAACATATGGCACACATCAAGCACAACCTCATGATAGTCGTGCACGGCAATTCATGCCCTTTGCTGCGTTAAAAGGATATGCCGATATGGTGCAACAAGAAGAAGGCAAACACTAGCGAAGAACAAACAACCACGCATCTTGTGCATTTACAACACTACAAATCAGTATGGAAATCATATTTCCGTGCACTATACGAATCGGCATGAACGCCACGTATTTCGCATATGCCACAATAACTGCAGCGCTATAGATCAGCAAGATTAACTACACGGGTAGCAAGACGATTTTGCAACGCTTCTGAATGCGTTACTAACACCAGCCCTACTTCGTTTTCTTCACAATACGAAAGCAAGAAATCCCAAATCTGCACCTGAGTAATAGCGTCCAACATGGTAGAGATTTCATCAGCAATAAGAAATTTAGGGCAAACGCGTAAAGCACGCGCTATACAGCAACGCTGAAGTTCGCCTCCTGAAAGCTCTCGCGGAAAACGACTGAGCCATTTTTGCTTAATACCCAATTTTTCCAACAAAGCATGATCAAGCGGACCTGCCTCTTCTAACGAGCTTTGCATGCGCAACAGCGGATCAAGAGTCTGTTCAGGATGCTGCCAAATCAATTGAACTGGCAATGGAGTGCTCGGCGTTTTTAAAGCTTTAACGCCTTTTGCACGGGCTGCGCTTGCATAAAAATCGCCATGAGAGCAGCGATAACGAATGCTTGTTTTATTTCGCAAAACACTTGTCTGGTACGAAGAAAGCGGCTCTCCGTCCAGTAAAACTTCACCTTCTTGCGGCTGTAAATATCCTGCAAGCAATCGACACACGGTGGTTTTCCCGAAACCCGAAGGAGCACTCAGCGCAACTCGTTCGTGTGATTCAACAGCAAAATTAAAATTCGAAAGTAAGGATTTGCTAGCAGCTTTGCTCAGGGTAGCAGCCTTACCCGAAACAGCCGTAGTGGCATCAGCGGTATCACCAGCATTACTAGTGGCAGCAGCAACGGTAGCAGCGCCACGACCATACGAAAAGGAAACGTTTCGTAGCTCTAAAGTGCTCATAATTCGTCTCCTTTCGACACAGAATCGCCTGTTTGTGTCGTTGTGTCGCCTGACACTTCTGCGCCATTTTTTATATTTGCAAAGTTCGAAGTTTCGGCACTAACGCAAGCTTCGTAATCTTTACTGACGATGAAGTCGTGCTCGGGCAACGCATGCCAAAGCGCCTTACTGAAAGGATGTTGCAATAAGTCAGGTGATGCAAAATTCGCAACAGCTGTTTCTTCTACTACGGTGCCGTCTTTGAACACCGCCACGCGATCGGCAACTCGCAAGGCAAGCTCAATATCGTGCGTAATTAGCAGCACTCCCTTACCCTCATTAGCAAACTCACGGAAATCCTCCATTGCTTTTACTGACAACTCTAAATCAAGACCAGGAGTGGGCTCGTCTGCAATTATCAACCGAGGATCTAACATTAACGCCGTGCACAATAAAACACGACGCGCCATGCCTCCCGAAAGTTCAAAGGGATACAAATCTTCTACATCGCGCGATAGACCATATCGTCCAAACAGCTCTGCACGACGTTGCGCACTACCGCCAATTTGTTTGCCGACCTTCATAAGGGGATCTAAAGACTTTACGCTTTGCGGCACAAAAGCAATTTCGCGACCACGTAACTGTGCCAAGCTTTTCGCGTCCTGCAACACACCGTCATAATAGATGGTTCCCTCGACACGAGCATTCGTGGTGTATAGTCCCAAAATAGCATCTGCCAATAGCGTCTTGCCCGAGCCTGAGGCACCCACAACTGCCAAAATTTCGCCAGTATGCACCGACAAACTTAAGCTATCTATTACCTGACTAGTATATTGCTCAACCGAAAAATACTTTTTTAACGAATCAGAATTTGAAAAGTAGGTATTTGATGAGTCGGTATTTGAAGATTTAGCATTTAAAAGTTCCGCGTCCTTATACATGGTGAAACCAATGCTTAGATTCTGAACCTGAAGTAAGTGATGACCACCTGCATGATGGCTTACTTCTGCATGAGAATGCCCATGGTGGAATTCGGCGTGGGTATGTACCATTGCATCGTGCTGACTTTGCGTGAGTTTCATTGACACCACGTCCTATTCCTGCGCCCGAGCGGGATCAATCAAACGACGAAGACTTTGTCCTGCCTGATCAAACAACAAAACAACTGCCAACAATGCCAAGCCAGGAAAGAGCGCAAGCCACCACATGCCAATGGAGAGATAATTCATGGATTCGCTTAAAATAATGCCAGTTGCAGGCATTTCTGGAGGAAGGCCAAATCCCAAAAACGTAATAGCCGCCTCATGCAAAATAGCATGAGGGAACAACAAAATAAGACCAACCAGGTACTGTGGCAATACGGCAGGAAGCACATGATGGACAGCAATATACACAGGTCCACGTCCCAATGAACGTGCCACTTCCACATACGAGCTCTGCTTTACCTGAAGCACTTCGGCACGAATAACACGACATAAGCTAGGCCAATGCGTCAGAGCAACACCGATTGCTACACCCCAGAATCCTTTGCCAAGCGCATAAGAAATAAGCAGCAAAAGCACAATATGCGGAATACCTAGCATAAGGTCTATCAACCAGGTAATGCAGGCATCAATCTTCTTTCCACCAAGAGCTGCCAAAGTGCCAAGTACTAACGCAATGATAGAAGAAACCACCGCCGCTAAAAGCCCAATCCCAATGCTGGTAGACAAACCTGCCAGTGTTCGCGCCAACATGTCACGCCCTAAATTATCTGTTCCAAATGGATGCAGCAAACTGGGAGCTTCACGCGCAATGGAAAGATCACTTGTTGTTGCAAGGGGTGTTACCACAATGCCCAACACGGCAACAGCAACAAGAATTGCTGCCGAAACTATACAGACAACCCTTGTGCGCTTTCGATTGTTCGCTTTTTTTGCTTGAGGAGCGTGAAAAACCGTCAACGGCTCGTTCAATACCGCAGAAAAACCTAATTTCATAGCGCATCACCTCCCCGCTTAATACGAGGATCAACAATGCGATATAAGATGTTGGCAATCATGTTGCCACCGAACACAATAGCAGCCGACACCAACGTAATGCCTACAAGAAGGGCCACATCACTTCCGATACCAGCTGTTACCGCAGCTTGACCAAGTCCTGGATAGGAAAACACCTGTTCAACCAGCACTGAACCACCGAAGATTTCTGATATAGAAGCAAACTGAAGCGAAATGGCAGGAAGCGCCAAGTTACGCAAACCATGCTTTCGCGCTGCCTGTAAGCGAGTTAGTCCACGCGCTTGAGCAAAACGGATATAGTCACTTTCCATAATATCGATTGTTTTTTCGCGTGTATGAAGAGCAACGTTCGCCACACCAACGACCGACAACGTTAATGCGGGCAAAATCATATGGTGGATCGAATCGAAAATAGTTATATCAGCAGCACTTTTACCAATTGGCGCAGAAAAGCCAATGGGAAACCAGCCTAGCCACACCGCAAAAACCATAAGAACGATTAAACCAAGCCAAAACGTAGGTGTTGACGCTAACACAAAACAGTAACCCTTAATAATTCGATCGATTAGAGTGCCCTGCTTGATTCCTGCAACAACACCCATAATTAGACCAAATACACCACTTAACACCCAAGCAGCAGCCATTAGCGCGAGGGTATTGAACGATCGGTTTGCAAGCACTTCGGCAACAGGAGCATTAAATCGCAAAGATGTGCCCATATCACCCTGCAAAAAAGCACTCGCCCAGTTTAGGTAGCGCTCCCACAACGGCGTATTAGCACCCCAGTAGCTGGCAAGTTGCGCACGCTGATCTTCGCTCATGCTGGCATATGCGGCTTGCCCTACATTAGCTTGAACAGGGTCAATAGGAGAAATGCCAACCAAAACGAAGGTGACTATACTAATAGCCACCATAAGTAGTACGAACTTTACTATGTTGCGTCCAATTAGCTGCGCCATAAGTTTTGCTTAGTTAATCTTTGCTTGATCAATCTTTGTTTAGTTACTATTCCGTTCGAGTAATCCCTATTCGCTTAGTTAATCCCAACTCCATTTATCTACGTTATTCACCAACGACCACCCGTGACCATGAGGATGCGGTTTTTGTTCAGCAACATTTAAGCCGCTACGCTTGAAATACAGATGATCAACATTGGCAAGCCATACCCACGTTGCTGCACCTTGAGGTGCTACCCCTTCGGAGCCATCCCACTGTGCTAACTTCCATTCATCATACGAATCTTCTACCGCTGTTTTAGCGAGAGCAGCGTCCATATGCGCATCAACCGTTGCATTTTCATATGATGCATAATTTCCTACACCGCGAGAATACAAAAGGTTGTACATTTCGGTAGGACTATTCGATCCCCAGCCCCAAAGAATTGGATCGGAGAATTCGCGAGGGTACAATTCATCCCAGCCAGCGCCATGGATGTTTACTTCGATACCAAATTCCGCCATCTGGTTACTGAATTCCGCTGCAAGCGCCTGACGGACCGAATCGTTCGAACTGTAATACAAATCAAAGCTTGCACGAAGACCGTCTTTTACTAATACCCCATCTTCGCCTGGCGTCCAACCGCCCTGTTCCAACAAAGTACGTGCATAATCGGCATTGGTTTCAACCCTCATATCATCTGATGCCCAAGGTGTTCCATCCGAAACGCTATATGCTGCCGTTCCATAACCCGAAAGAACATTATCAATCATGGTTTCACGATCGACCGCATAATTCATTGCACGGCGCAGCGCCAAATCCTGGGTAACATTGTTGCCAAGAGCATAGTCGTTTACGCCATCTTTTTTCGTGCCGCCTGCAGGAACACTCGGGAACGAAATACCGCGACTATCAACAGATTTACAATTGAAAAGCTCATACTGATCAGGCGTTGAATCTGCCATAGTAGCCGCCGTATAGGCAATATCCACTTCGCCCGAATTCGCTGCCGCAAGAGAAGCATCTTCTTCCATAAACACCACGATAACGCGCTGCATGCTAGGAGCTTCACCATAATAATCAGGATTTGCTGTAAGAATTACCTGTTGACCCTGATCCCACTGTTCTAACTTATAACGACCAGAGCCGATAGGATTTGCGCCATACGTTGCTGAATCATAGGCATGTTCCGGAACAATACCAAAAACTGCCAAGGTGTAGAGCAACGCATTAAAGGGTTTGGTCATATGAAGCTCTACCGTAAAATCGTCCACCGCAACTGCTTCTTCCACCATAGAAAGGTCTGCCTCTGCTGCTTCAGCATTATTGATGCCGTTAATAGTGAACGCCACATCGTGCGCGGTTAGTTGCTCCCCATCCGTAAAATACGCATCATCGCGAATATGGAAAATCCAGGTCATACCATCGGCGCTACATTCATATGAAGTAGCAAGATCGTTTACGAAATTAAGATCGGCATCAGTAGTGATAAGCGTAGATTGAATAAGTGGCTCGTGAACATGCTCGCCACAGCCCCAAGAAAAGAACGGGTCAAAACCAGCAGCAGGTTCAGAATTAACTGTCATGGAAACCACTACTTCATTAGTATTCCCTGTAACCGAAACACCTTCAGTAAGTGTCTTGCTCGAAGAACAAGCAGACAGCAAGCTGCCAAGAGAAAGAGATGCAACGCCTATACCTGCAAGCTTTACAAAGTTCCGTCTGGTAATTGCCACAGTTTCTCCTTTATACAGAAAATATGCAGACGCATTCGGATAACTAACGTTATAAAGCACATAGACTATCTAGTCTGTCTATGCTGTTACGAATTTGGTTTTCGTAACACGGGAATAATACCATAGCTGGTCTCGCTATGGTGTTACAAAATTATAAATGGTGTTACCGTGGAACAATAATTCGACTGTTTACATTTCTGACTTAGAGCCGTTTTCTGATCAGAGCGGCTACTTGGATTAGTTTTTACATAATGCAATATTCCGCAAGTACGCCTTAAAGTATTCTTGTTTTATGCATCGTTTTCAGGAAACAAGCCAACCAATTTTTTCGAAAGATCTAATTCTATGTCTAAAAGAAACACCGACAATCCTCGTAAGTTGTCACAAGAAGAATCTAAACGTCAGAAACAGTTTGTCGAATACAGCGATTTCCTTCAATCGCAAGGATACCGCCAAGAACTTCTTACTATTCCTATCAAAGAAGCGAATAAACAAGCTTTCATTTTAGGCTTGCCCGTTGTTGTAATATTTGGCGCAGTATTTTTCCTACTGCATCAATTTGCCCCTTTTGGGACATCACCCCTTGAGATTCTTTTATTGCTTGTGTTGTTTTTAGTTCTTGTTGTAGTTCACGAACTTATCCATGGAATTACCTGGTCATGTTTCGCTGAGAAGCGCTTTAAGGCTATTTCGTTTGGCATCATGAATAAGACCTATAATCCTTACTGCACCTGCAACGAAGCTCTTACTCGAACGCAATATATCATCGGCGCCCTTGCTCCAACTGTCATTCTGGGTATTCTTCCTTGCGTTATTGCCATTGCAATTGGATCAGCGCCGTTCTTTCTTCTTGGTGCATTAATGATCCTTGCTGGTGGAGGCGACTTGGCAATTTGCAAAAAGCTTCTTTCCCACAAACAAACAGGTGAAACTATCTATCTTGACCACCCTACTGAATGTGGTCTTGTGGCTTTTAGCAAATGAAAGTTGCCACATTAACTCACCGAATTAATTGCGCAGGTCTTAAACAAAAGCATATTGACGACTGAGTTTCTTCTGGTAAAGTATCTAGGCGCTGATGTTTTCAGCGTTCATAGTAAGGGCGGTTAGCTCAGGGGGAGAGCGCTACCTTGACACGGTAGAGGTCACTGGTTCGAAACCAGTATCGCCCACCATTGGAAGACCAGGTCACAAGGCTGTATACCTTGTGACCTTTTTTTGATTCAGCATCAAAAATGACGTTTTTGGCAGACGTTTTGCCCTAATGATGCCAGTGAACAGACCAAAATAATCCACGGGAATAGATCCAAAACGTAAATTAACAACGCCTAAATAAATCTGTCACGACTAAGATTGATTTGCTGCTTCTATCGAATCGACCATAAACGAAGCAGTAGCATCCCACTGCTGCTCTACGCCAATGGAGCACTCCCCATCACCGTCTTGCGGACCATAATCCCCAAATCCTGCATGGTTACCGCCTTCAATCACTTCAGTTACTGAACTTGAAGGTAAATTTGCCTCGTTACTCTGAAGGGCATCTCGATTCAATACGCCATCATTGCTGCCATAAATTAGATTTACGGAAAGATCGGTTTGAGATAAATCGCTCGCGGCATAAGCAGCCAATAGAAATGCACCCTCCAGCTCATTACTATGCGCTGAAGCAAATTGCGCTGCCATGGCCCCACCCAATGAATGACCAGCAATCCACCATTCATCTATCTCAGATGCGCTATCCATTAAAGAACTTGCCGAATCAATCCCAAAGAATGCCAGATTAAAAGGCATTTTTGCGATAACGCAATAATAACCCCTGTCCGCTAGTTCATTTGCTAGAGGAGCATATGCCTGCGGATCAACCTTAGCTCCTGGATAAAACACAACACCGACCTCTGCATCCGATGAGCCAACCGCAATGCTCGCATCAGTTTCTTGTAAGCTTCCTAAAGATTCCAGACTTTCAGTAAGCGATCGAGCATCTTCACCCGCATGATAATAATCAGACGTATACGCGTAAAAACCAATACCGCACGCTGACACAACAGCAATGCATGCTATCAGTAAACGCTTCGGCCAATTTTTCTTTATCTGTTTATCTGCAACCATATTTCTCCAGCGTATTAAGTACAATCAGTTTATAAAGTGTTTCTTATGTTCGACCACGTTAATTCAAGAATAGTTGGAATAAAACAACGAGAAAAGCTGCTGTTGCAAAGCTAGGACTCTGCCCTCATGAAAAAGATTGTTCTCATACCCGATTCTTTCAAGGGAACCTTATCCTCAACCCAGATCTGCGAAATTATTTCTGATGAAATTAAAAAACACTTCTCAGATTGCGTAATAATTTCTATTCCTGTTGCAGATGGTGGCGAAGGAAGCGTTGATTGCTTCTTGTCTGCTTTAGGTGGAGAAAAAATTACCACAATTGCGAGCGGTCCCCACCTCGAACAGATGAAATCGTCCTTTGGGTATCTTCCCGAAAGCTCCACCGCTGTTATAGAAATGGCATCGTGTGCAGGATTGCCCCTTGTAGAAAATCAAAAAGATCCCCTTGGCGCCACAACTTATGGCGTCGGTGAATTATTGCTTGAAGCTGCAAACCATGGCGCCACTAAAATTATTCTTGGACTTGGCGGCAGCTGCACTACCGATGGCGGATGCGGCGCCGCTGCTGCCTGCGGAGTAAAGTATTACGACAAGGCAGGAAACAGCTTTATACCAACAGGCGGAACACTAAGCCAAATTGAACATATCGATATCTCTGGCTTGAATCCTGCAATCAAAACGGTAGATATCGTTGCCATGTGCGACATAGAAAACCCTATGTATGGTCCAGAAGGAGCTGCTTATATTTTCGCACCACAAAAAGGAGCAACCGAAAACGAAGTAAAACTACTCGATGAAGGTCTTATCCACCTTGCTAGCGTTATAAAGCAAGACTTGCGCGCAGATGTTGTCACTATTCCAGGCACAGGAGCGGCAGGTGCGATGGGCGCAGGAATGATTGCGTTTTTTGGAGCCCAACTTCAAATGGGCATCGAAACCGTGCTTGATACGGTGCATTTTTCGGAAATAGTAAAAGATGCCGATCTTGTTATTACTGGTGAAGGAAAGCTTGATAGTCAATCTCTTCGAGGAAAAGTGGTTATCGGCGTAGCGAAACGCGCTCAGGATGCGGGAATTCCCGTTATAGCGCTAGTTGGAGGCGTGGAATCCGATATCTCGGACGCATATGAGAAGGGTGTTACCGCAATCTTTCCTATCAACCGACTTCCTGAAGACTTTTCCATTTCAAAAGAAAAAAGCGCAGAAAACCTTGCTGCAACTGCTCAAGATGTTCTGCGCCTTGTTAAATGCATTGAAAAATGAGGAGCTGCCGAAACAAAAACTAGCGCCACTCCATTTTGCGGACAACAGTAATACCATCATCCACGAGAGGTTCGAATACCTCAACATCTTCTTTGTTACCAACCGTTGTTCCATAGTGAGTAGGCACTACAAACTGAGGCTTAATGGTGTTAATAAAAGCAGCTGCCTGCTTGGCATCCATCGTGTAGGTTCCGCCAATTGGAATAAGAGCTACATCGCAACGCACCTGTTCAGTATCTTCATTCTGATCAGTATCGCCAGCAATGTAGTACGTAGCGCCATCGATCGCAAGAATATAACCAACCCATGCGTTTTCTTTTGGATGGAACTGAAGGCGCTCGCCTTCAACGTTATACGCAGGAACCGCTTCAACCGTAACGCCACAAACTTCAGTAGATTCACCCGCATTCAGATGCACAACCTTTGATGCATTCAAAGAAGCAACTTCATCCTTCAACGAAGTAGGTGCGACTACTGCCGTGCTTGGCTTGGCCACGCGCGCGTAATCCTCAGGAGAAAGATGATCGTAGTGACCATGAGTAATTAAAACTACATCAGCGTCATGAGGTTCATCAACCAAATCATATGGATCAGCGTAAACTACCGTTCCGCCTTCTGCTTGAATTCGAATAGCGCTGTGAATAAGGACTCGAACGTTGTTTAAGTTTTCTTGCAATGCCATAATCCCCTCCTGCTCCTTGTGATGCATTGGATATAACCAGTTTAACATCGCTGGATTTGGATGGAATTATAGACTTTTCGTAATTGCAGAGCGCTTGTTGTAATCTGATTGCTGCAACATCGAAGAAAGGCGCAAAAGACCACATGGACACCCAGTTGAAAAAGTTTACGAACCCTAAAAGGTTACTTAACTTCATCGAAGCTACACCGTGTCGCGCCTACTTCATTAAAGCAGTAGCGCTTCTTTGTGTCCTGTTGATTTTCGCAAAGATAATTCCAGTTATGCCTGGAGCTATAGTTGTACTTTGCTGGGTTTTACTTACCGCTCTTTCCGCTATTGGATTTGCCTATTTCGCCATTGTCAGAAAAACCGAAAAGCAAATTGCGAAGTTTCGCGAAGGCGGAAGACTTGCAAACTTTAACGATGGGAGAAAAATCTGCTTCATTGTTGCATTTGTAGTATCTGGCATTTTTGCCGCAAGTCTTCTTTTGAATATTTCCAAATGGGAGCCTATTTATTGGATTCTTATCGCTGTGGCAATACCTCTGTACTATTTCGTTTCGCTGAGAGTGCGGCACAAAGTAGAAATAGAATACAAGCCATTATTCCGACAAGCTGGCATAACTAAACTGACGTTTTGGATTGTCGTAGCACTTTTGTGTGGTATCACGCTTTTGGTAACGTTAGTTTTTCCTTTTCCTGCTTACGAGAGCACCTACGATGCTCTTTTGGCAACAGAGGCTCCTTTTGCGAATTCACCTTCATCGCTGATAGCGGACATGGGGTATTTCACTACCGCTTCCGAAATAATGATTACCTATGGCATCCCAAAAACTTTAGAAGCAGCCTTTGGATCATTCCCTTTTGTTGTGGTGATAGCTGGTACGCTTCTTATTTATCTTTCTATTTTTGTTGGATTTGTAAGCCTTTTAAACGTCTGTTATATATCAACCTTTGAACTGCAAAGGGTGTTTATCCCTTTGCTTTCAGAACAGTCTGAGGCAAAACCTTCCTTTGCACACAAACGCACCGTAGAAAAGAAATATGTTCTATGGAATATTGCTCTGTCTCTTGTGCTCATGTTGACTTTTATTGGAGCCGATGTTTATTCAGCCCACATTAAACAAACAAATGGACAAACCCCTCTTGAAGCTATCACCTTCAAAGCCATAGACGGAATTGCGTATATAGTTGATGGCGAAAACTTGAGTGAGCAAATGTCCGAACGCTTAATTGATGACTCCAAGAATACCCTGCAGCTTTTTGGCGGAGATGACGCCTCGTAGCGAAACTCAGTGATAAAACTTAATAGCGAAGTTTAATAGCGAAAACTAACACGAAGTTTAATAGCTCGATTTCAAATTGTTTGGCGAATAAACTGAGGAATTTGAGTAAGTGTTGACGCAGCACTAGATCAAACACGTTACTCAGCGAACTGTTTGACAAGCTTTAAGGTAAGCGAATCACGCTGACCACCGTAATATTTATTTATGACCTGACCAAACACGGGATCTTCACTTGCAAGTTCAAAAAGCGTCATTGAAGAACGAACCTTCACTGCATCGATGCCGCCTAATACCGCAACGGGATCATCGCCCTCCAAATCAAGCAAAGCCTGGGATATTTCTACAAGCCGCCCCATGAGCAAATCGTGAGCAACATAAGCATGCAGCTCAGCCCAACTGCCGATGCCGTAATAATTTGCATTCCAACTCATTCCCAACCCGCGAGCTTGAGGGAACACATACCAAATCCAGTGGCCGCGCTTTCTTCCAGCGCAAATTTCAGCAAGAGCGCGATCATACGCTCCCCCACTTTGCGCGTCCATAAAACGCTGAATATCATTGTCGGCGTATTTCATAGCAGCTCCTAAATTTGCGGCTTAACGGACTTCCTAAGTTTCGCTTTTAGCATGCTCCTGATACTTGCATTAATTTTCCTGCATTGTATCTGTGATTTTCTAGGTTAATTGAAAAGCAAATACAACATCGCAGCGTTTTATTGAGTAATCACCTTAAAAATATTGATATAATATATTACTAATATATCTGATAGGAAGGAATCACATATGAGTGCAATTTCTATCTATCTGCAGGATAAAACACTACGAAAGCTTGACGCTGAAGTCAGTCGTCTTGCCAAAGAAGACAAAGAATCTGGTCTTTCCGGCAGGCAGATAATTAATCGCTCAAAACTCATTGAAAAAATAATTGAAGACTACCTTGAAACCACCAATTCGCTGAACATCGAAAATATTCGCTATGAGGTTGTGTCTCTTGCTGAAGAGTACGGCGCCGAAAAGGTTTCGCTTTTTGGGTCGTTTGCTCGCGGCGAAGAAACCGAAACAAGCGACATAGATATTCTGCTCGAAAAGGGGAAAATTAAGGGCATTCAGGTTCTGGACTTCCAGCACGATTTATCTCAACGCCTTGGGCGTACGGTTGATGTGGTAACCACCACAGGCGCAAGTGAGCGCTTCCTAAACAAGATCAAACAAGACGAGGTGGTTTTATATGAGGCAAGCTGATCGCGACAACGACCAACTTGGAATCATTCTGCGCTACTGCAATAGGCTCGATGAATCCCTTAAGCGCTTCGGCAATTCGTACGCCATCTTTCAAGAGGATATCCCCTTCCAAGACAGCTGTTCTCTTTGCTTGATTCAGATTGGCGAAGCCGTAAACCGTCTTTCGGATGAATTCAAGGAACTACACCCCGAAATAGAATGGCAGCGAATCTATGGAATGCGTTGCCATTTAGTACATGGCTACGAAATGTTTGATGCAGAAATTGCGTGGGATTCCATTGAAAAAGACATCCCTTCATTAAAAGAGTTCTGCGAAAGCCACTTTATCGAATAAGTCGCAACTTGATAAGTCGCTACTTAGCAGGCTCCTAACTTTGCGGCTTAACGGACTTCCTAAGTTCGCTTTTGGCAAACTCCCAATACTCACAATTCACAGTTCATCAAGACTCGGGATAGACTGCTGGGCGCCAACCTTTGTAGTCGCGAATGCCGAAGCTCTATTTGCTAAATCGGCGGCATCATCAATACTAAGCCCACGCGAATACGCCGCCACAAGCGCTCCAATATAGGTATCTCCCGCACAGGTAGTATCAACCACCTGCACCACAGGCGGAACTTCGACAATCATGCGCCCCTGGGACAGCACCATTGAGCCGCGCTCCCCTAGCGTAATAACTACGGTACCCACCCCTTCGTCAATAAGCTTTTCCATCGCTAAGCGTGCACTTTCTTCGTCAACAGGGTAAGTGCCCGTTAGCATTTCGCATTCAATTTCGTTAACTACCACTAAATCAAGATAAGGAAGTACCCAGCCAGGCAATTTCTGAGCGGGAGCAGGATTGAGTACGGTATACAAACTGCGTTTATGTGCGTCTGTCAACGCTTTCATTGTGGTATCAAAATCGCATTCCAGCTGGCACAAAAAGGCATCACCAGGATTAGCAATTTCATCAAGTGCTTTTGTAATATCAAAGGTAGTGGTGAAATAATTAGCGCCCGAATCAATGGTTATGAAATTATCGCCCTGAACGCGCGTAATAAGCGCAACACCCGTTGGATGTTGCGGCGTACGCGAAACATAATCACACTGAACACCCTGAGTAGCCAGTGCGTCAATCATTTGAAAACCAAAAGCATCTTCGCCCACCGCCCCAAGCATCACAACCTGAGCACCCAACTTAGCAGCAGCAACTGCCTGATTTGCGCCTTTTCCACCAGGATTCGTAATAAAGTCGTGGCCGATAATGGTTTCGCCAAGCGTTGGCATATGGTCGCTTTCGATAGACAGATCCATATTTAGGCTGCCGAAAACAATTACTTTTCTCACGAAAGCCTCCTTACGACTTCGTCGTTGATGCAGAACAACTTAGGTTTATTGCCAGTAATAATTACCCGCTTTATACGAAAGTTCTTCTGCCACTGCGCGATTTACGAAAGCCTCCTAATGGCATCAACCACCAAATCCCAGAACCTATCCACCTCAAGCGCAGTTGCTACTTGAGTATTGCATTCTTGCGCGGATGGCTCTTGGTCACGAAAATCCGCAACCGTCATTCCTACGGTTAACTCACCACGAAGCTCTACGTTTAAAGGACAACGACGCGTTGCAATTAACGACGGATCTATGACGTACGCGACCGCGCATGGATCGTGGACGGGAGGATTTTCAAAACTACGATTGTCCTGATAAGACTCGCGGAAGAAATTCATGGAATCGCTCACGAAAGCTGCCAAGGGCGAACCTATTCTGTTAATACGTGCTTGAACTTCAGGCGTACATAACGCCTGATGGGTAAGGTCTAAGCCCACCATGGTCAACTGCCATGGTTCATTGAATACAACATGCGCTGCTTCAGGATCGGTCAGCACGTTGAATTCCGCAACGGCGCTTCTATTACCTGTATGATAACCGCCGCCCATCAGAACAACTTCTTTAACGCGGTTTACAATTTTAGGCTCCAACCTGCAAGCAAGCGCAATATTAGTGAGCGGCCCTGTTGGGACAAGCGTGATTGTTCCGGGGTCGGACTTCATAATTGTTTTAACAATATAGGTAACCGCATGCGCTTGTTCTAAGGGGCGCGTTGGCTCGGGCAATTCCACTCCATCAAGTCCAGTTTCGCCATGTATGGCTTTCGCTACGCTAAGTGGTCGCACAAGCGGTCGAGCGCATCCCGCATACACGGGAATATGGGTTGCACCAGCTTTTTCCAGTACTGCGCGAGCGTTGTAGGTTACCTTTTCAAGACTCTGATTGCCGCCGACCGTGGTAACCCCTAGAAGTTCAATTTCAGGGCTTCCAAGCGCCAAAAGAATAGCCACGGCATCGTCATGACCAGGATCACAATCAAGGATAATTTTCTTCGTCATATTGCCCTCCTGTATCACACCGTATAGGCAATCGTGCAGCGCGCTAGCGCGCATAGAACTAACGCTGCACAAAGCATTCGCGCATCCCTCGCACGCTAGCGCTCAAACCCCACTCAATTAGCGATACGTTACCGTTTCATCTAAAGACTTACGCTTGTCGTGGTTAGCAAGAGGTCCTGCACCTTCTGCGGCATAACCCAAATCCATAAGCATAAGTATTTCTTCGTTTTCAGGCAGACCAAGCTTTTCTTTTAGTTCAGCAGGATTGAAGCGATTAATCCAGCAGCTATCGACACCAGCATCCTTCGCGGCTAACAGCATATGCGTCGCTACAATGCTTGCATCCTCAATGCCAGAATCACGTTGTTCACCTGGATATACATATACATCTTCTGCATCAAATGCCACTACCAGCACCGTTGGTGCTCCGTAGCGGCAAGGAGTTACCTCATCTATTGTTGCAAGAGCTTCTTCAGACTGCATAACGTAGATGTGCTGCTCCTGTAAGTTTTTAGCAGTTGGAGCAAGACGTCCTGCTTCCAAGATTGCCTGCAACTGATCGTTGCTTATCTGCTTCCCATCGTACTTTTTACAAGAATAACGTGCCTTTATGAGCTCTTTAAAATCCATAACACAACTCCTTTTGCAACGATACGCTTCTTGGTATCGCGAACTAATTGATACCAAAATTAGAATAGCAAACGCGCAACTGTGAAGGATCATTATTTATTAGTGAATTCGGTGAAGCAATCTATTTTCGCAGGTCAGGATTAACTTAGAATACCACACTTAAAAGACTATTTACTCCGTAGGCAGCTATCACCATCAGCACGTTCCAACATGCCCTATTCCGCCTTTGCTTGATATTCAGTGCCCCAGTCCCACATTGCATCAATAATAGGTTTCAGGCTTTTCCCTGTTTCGGTTAGTGAATACTCCACACGCGGTGGCACCTCGGGATAAACGCGGCGCACGACCAAACCAGATTCTTCCATATCTCGTAAATTCGAAGTAAGAACCTTTTGGGAAACCTTACCCACACTACGCTGAAGCTGACCAAAACGCATAGACTCGTTCATTAACAAATCACGCATAATAAGTAAGCGCCATTTAGACCCTATAAGCTGAACACAAGTTTCCACGGGACAAGCAGGTAAATCAGCCCGCTTTCGAGAAGCCTCCGCGAGCTGGACAGCGGCAAGGTTGTGCGCCAGTGGAGCCGGTACGAGGGG
>URMQ01000026.1 GCA_900548955.1 uncultured Eggerthella sp.
TATTGAAGCAGGTATTGTTACCTATGACGTAATCATCACCCCTCCTGGTGCTGCAAGCCCTGATGGCCCTCGCAATAGCCTAGGACTCATCGGGTATCAAACAGTGTATTTCAAAGCGCAAGTTCAGAAAAACTTTGGTGGATATCTTGAAGTACAAAAAACTTCAAGTAATTCCGCGCTTAGCGAAGGCAACGCTACCTACTCACTTGAAGGAGCCGTATTCGGTGTATACAGCGACGATGGATCGCGCGTCGCAGAATTAACCACTAATTCCGAAGGTAAAACAAACCGCAGCCCTCTTTTGCCGGTTGGCGTGTACACCATCAAAGAAGAAAAAGCTCCAAAAGGGTTTGCCAACACCGAAGAAAAAACGGTGCAAATTATTCCAGGATCGGTTGTCACTTCTAGCATTTCTGATACACCACAAAGCGCTCTTATTGATCTTGTTCTTCAAAAGGTAGACGCCGAAACTACTGCTTCCACCCCTTTGGGTTCAGCGTCTTTAAAGGACGCTCAATTCCGTGTGAGTTATTATGACGAATATCTAACCGTGCCTCGCATAATTAAAAATGCGGCAGAAGCCTTAGAGACAGAAACCCCTGAGTCAATAAATCGCCCGCATGTATTTTCTGTTCCTAGTAGTTGGCAAGCAAAACGAAGCTGGATATTCCAAACCGATGAACAAGGGACAATTCATTTTTCAAAAGATTATCTGGTTGAAGGCGATGATTTTTACTATGACCATGAAGGATCAATTGCGCTTCCCTTAGGTACAGTAATGATAGAAGAGATAAAAGCACCTGAAGGATATTTGGCTCTTGAAGATCCTTTCGTTGTTGTGCTCACCGAATCAGGAACAGAACCACATATTGAAAGCTGGAAAACCATAGAAGCTCCTGAACAGGTAAAACGAGGAGATTTCTCTTTTATCAAAGCGCGGGAAGGCTCAATGGAGCGCTTAGCGAACGTTCCCTTCCTCATTACCTCGAAAACTACGGGTGAATCACATATCCTTGTCACCGACAAAAACGGAATGGCTAGCACCGAATCGTCTTGGACACCTCACTCACAAAACACCAATGCCGCAACGTCATCAAATGATGGCATCTGGTTCGGAGTTGACACACAAGGCAACACTACCCCGGTAAATGATGCACTTGGAGCTTTGCCCTACGACACCTATCTTGTAGAGGAACAGCCCTGTACCGCAAACGAAGGAATGCTGCCTGTCGCTTTTGAAGTAACTATTTCTCGCGACAAGGTAACGCTAGATTTGGGCACTATAGACAACAAGCCCTACACCCCAGAAATTTCTGGAGAAGTAGACAAACGCCAAACCCTCTTCGTTTCAAACGGACTGTTTACTTATACCGTTGACTATCGATCAACGTCTCCTACTTGGGCAGATGAATTTACTAGTACCGACGTTATTACTTGCGCCGAGGAAGATCAGGCTCACCTTAGAGCAATTGCTACCCCTGTTAGCTTTGGTGATTACGATGGGAAAATGAACATCTGGTACAAAACAAATCTTCCTCATAATGAATTTGATTCATCAAGTGCTAATGCGTGTGCTACAAACCCCTACAATCCAGATAACCCCGATAACGAACGAGTATTCAATTTCGAAGGCTGGCAACTTTGGAAACAGGATGTTTCCACGCTTGAATCAAGCATTCTGTTTATCGAAGAGCTTGAACTTGATGAAGGGGAATATGTCACTGCTCTTGCATTCGAACATGGCAGAGTTGAAGAAGGATTCGGAACACTCCCCCAAGACGACGCTCAATGGGATCGACGTGACAGGTATGCAAACGATGACACCATGGAAGACCTTTTTGATAGCTCATCTTTCACGACTTGGAACGAAGAAACCTGTGCCTCTGTTGCTAAAATTGAACGGCATGAAGCACCGCTGCCTTCTGACGAAGACCTACAGATTCCCTCTGCTGAAACTCAGTATTCCCCTGCAATCCTTTTCATGGAAGCAACAGAAGAAATGCTAGCCAGCGAAGGAGTAGAGCTCTGGAACGATACCCGTATCGATATTTATCGCAACATTGAATTGCATGACGAAGATGAGGATTCCGTTGTGCAAACCACAACCCAAAAGCCTGATAACCCCGTAGAGGAGCTTATTTCAAAGCTTCCTAAAACAGGAGATACTCCTATCGGATTAGCCGCAATCGTTGTAGCTTTAATGGCTCTAGCAATAGGCGCTCTTACCCTAGGGACAAAGGGGATGCACTACAAACGCAGATAACATGATTGTGAGCATATAGGGCAAGTGACATATATGACAATACTTGATAAATAGAACAAAAATTGGGCATATAGGACAAAAATTGTGTCCGTTTTAGGGTGTTACCGCAGGTAACACCCTATTTCTATACAAAAAAGTTCGGATCGAGAAACTTTTAAAAAGTTAGCCAGTAATACCACGCTTAACCGTGCGGCGCTTTCTTTTAGGAGGCTCTACTGGTTCACGAAAATCAAGCATAAGCTGCTCAGCAGCACCCCCGCGTTCGTTTTCGGTAACCTTTTCTATGTCTTTAATATTCCACGAAAGCGCCTCCGAGCCATGCAGCTCTAGCATCTTGTAACGCGCATCCTGCAAATTTAATTTCGAACCTGCCCTATGTTCACTTTCATACTCAATAACGCTTGATTTAGGTGCAGCGCCTTTAGGAGAAACTATTGTTGCGCGATAACGAGTCATACCTCTTCCTTGCTTTAAAACAACCCTTTTAAGCATACCGTAAGATACTTTCACCTTGAGATATGCATGAGAAAACCATGCCTATCTTAAAATAAATGGTTTCCCTATGAATACCTGTTCCATTCTTCAAAGACCGTTAGAAAATAGCAACGTTGAACTTTATCACAGGAGAATTATGAGCCCACTTGAACTTATCCCTAAGCAGGAATATGTCGGCATCCGCAGTGTTGGCATACCACAAGCCCTGCTGTACTATCGCTACCATGTTTTATGGCGAACATTTTTTGAAAGTCTTGGCTGCAACGTTATTGAGAGCGAACCGTCAGACCGCGTGCTTCTTTCACTAGGCGAGCAATACTCCATCGACGAATGTTGTCTGGCATCTAAGCTTTATATGGGACACGTTGAGAGTCTTTTAGATACGTGCGATGCCGTCTTTGTTCCCAGCATTGACAACCTCGGTCTTCATAAAGGGTTTTGCACTAAATTCCAGGCACTCCCCGATTTAGTTGCAAACACCTTTGCTTCACGCAATCCACGTATCATCTCTTGCGAGATCGACAAAGATGACACTGGAATATCTGCAGAAGAAGCCTATGTGTCTCTTGCTACAAAATTTGGATGCACTAAAAAGAAAGCGAAATCCATCTATCAAGATGCTCTTCATGCACAGAAAAAGCACGACGAAGAACTTGCTCATAAGCAGGCAATACTACTCAAAGATGCTGAAAAATTGTCTGCGCAAAAGCGTCCTTTACGCATCTTAATCGCAGCACACCCCTACGTAATTCACGATCCCTATATTGGCGGTCCTATCATCAGCATGCTAGAGGATCTGCAGGTATGCATCCTCTATTCCGATCGTTTTGATAGAAAGCAAGCCTTGGAAAAAAGTTACGACTTTTCTGAAACTATGCCCTGGATCGTAAACCGTGAAATCATCGGCACTATTCTTCGCCTTTATGATCATCTTGATGGAATTGTGCTGGTAAGCGCTTTTCCTTGCGGCCCCGATTCAATGACCAACGATGCTCTTATTCGCTGCATTAAGGGCAAGCCTATCCTGTCGCTTACTATCGACAGTCAAAGCGGCACTGCAGGATTAGAAACACGTCTTGAAAGCTTTGTTGATATTCTGCGCTACCAAAAACGAGGAGGCTACTTACATGATGAGCGATAAAACCCCCACTGAGCGCATTGCTGAAGTAGCCAGCCCCATAAAACAATGCGTTGACGACATCAAAATACCTATCAACCGTGTAGCAGATACACTCAAGCGCCGCTATTCCGAAGACGCGCCAGCAGGCGTCTTTTTACGCCCTGGCAAACCTGAAGCATTACGTCCCAAAAAGAAAAAGAAACACAAAAAAGATCGCCACGCCCGCACCAAGGTTGCTTTTATGCGCTACGCCTACTACGACATTGCCTTTCGCTTCTTCGTCGAAGAAGTTCTTGATGCGGATTTCGTGGCACTGCCAGAAGCAACCAGAAAAACCTTAGAGCTGGGCACACTCAACAGCACCGACTACGTGTGTGCTCCATTCAAGCACATTCTTGGCGACTATATTGAAGCCCTCGATATGGGTGCTGATGTACTTGTTCAGCTTACTGGCCCTTGCCGATTGGGGTATTATGGCGAACTTCAAGAGTCAATTTTGCGTGATATGGGCTACGACTTCGAGATGCTTAACTTCGCTACAGTAAGCGGAAAACCTTTACAGGAATATCTTTCTATCTGCAAGAAAAAAGTGAACCCCGACCTTTCAGTATCGAAGGGCGTAAAGAATTTTCTTGTCGTGCTTAAAATGATCGAGGCACTCGATTCCTATCACGACCGCTATCTGGAACTTACTGGTTTTGAAAAAGATTCTGGATCGTTTAAGCGTGCTCAAAAAGACTTCTTTGCTGAAATGAATACCGTCACAGGGGCCGCTCAAATGGCAACAGTCTATCGTCATCATATGCGCATTCTTGAAGATCTTCCTATTAAAAAACCCAACGACCCTATACGAGTAGGCCTGATAGGAGAATTTTTCACAGGAGTTGATCCGAGGTCTAATTTGTTTATCGAAGATAAACTCAGTTCAATGGGTGTATCTCTTGCGCGAACCGTTAATTTAACTAACCGTATTTTGCGCTATAACGAAGAAAACCTGCGTCGTAGTGTTTCCGAATACGTATCGTTTGATATGGGTCCTACCTCAACGCTTTCTATAGCGGCAGCAAAGCATTATGCCGAAGAAGGCTTTGATGGCATCATCCACTTAAAATCGTCAGGATGCACGCCAGAAATTGACTGTATGCCTGTACTACAGCGATTAAGCAATGACTATCACATTCCCATTTTGTATCTTAGTTACGATTCCCAAACGAGCGATACAGGACTTGATACCCGACTTGAAGCGTTTTACGACATGATTGCTATGAGAAAGGCTCGCTAATGACCTCTGCATTTCTTGGTATAGATACTGGCTCAATTTCAACAAAAGGCGTCATCATCGACGAAGCGGGCGGGATTATTGCTCGTTCCTATTTATGGACTGAAGGCAACCCTACCAATGCCGCAAAACGCGTTGTTGATGATTTGGCAAGCCAAATTGATCACGGCGAATTTGAAGTAGCTGCCGTTGGCACCACCGGCAGCGCTCGCCGTCTGGTTGGCGCTATTCTTAATGCCACGGTAGTAAAAAACGAAATTACCGCACACGCCGTAGGCACTACCCATCTTCATCCCGATGTACGCACTATCTTAGAAATTGGCGGACAAGATTCTAAGATCATTTGTGTAGAAAACGGTATCGCTACTGATTACGCTATGAACACGCTTTGCGCTGCAGGAACTGGATCTTTTCTTTCGAGTCAGGCTCATCGCCTTGGTGTAGAAGTTGAAGACTTCGGCCCGATAGCCCTTACCTCTAAGCATCCTGCAAATATCGCTGCACGCTGTACCGTTTTTGCAGAAAGCGACTTGGTTCACAAAATCCAAGTTGGCTACGCGCGTGAAGATGTTATTGCTGGTCTTTGCAAAGCAGTGGCAACCAACTACTTAAACAACGTAGGTAAAGGCAAACGAATTATCGCTCCTATTGTTTTTCAGGGTGGCGTTAGCAAAAATGTAGGCGTCGTTCATTTCTTCGAGGAAACACTTGGACAAGAAGTACTGGTAGATCCCGATGGCCATTTGATGGGCGCATTTGGTGCTGCTCTTCTTGCGGCCGATGCTCCCGCATCACAGCGTAAGCCTTTTTCGTTCAACATTGACAATATTGAATTCACCACACGTGAGGTGGTATGCCAAAAATGTGCAAACCACTGCGAGATTGTTTGTGTCTACAAAGACGATGAACTAATTGATGCTTGGGGCAACCGTTGTGACAAGGGGGCTATTCGCCCGCGCAAATAAGTTACAACAAGACCGTTCAACAAGGTTCAAAGCACGCAGATAGTCAATCGACTCAGCACGGTATTTCGCAGCGGCAAGTAATCTATCTGCCATGAACGCGTTAGGTTGTTGCATTTGTGTGAAGTTGAGATCAAGTGTTTGAATCGATGTGTATTCGTCTCTATTATTAGTAATGGAACCAGTCAGGGCATCTCTTGTACGAGAAGCCCTCTTTTTGCGTCAATAATTTTTTACACGCAGTGTAAATATTTTGACCTTCAACATAAAGCCCGCACTTGAAAGGAGCGCTTACATGGGTCTTACCCGCAAGCAAATTATCATCGTTGTTATTTTGCTTTCCGGCACGCTACTTGCCGTACTTAACCAAACACTGCTTTCCCCTGCGCTGCCCGTTATCATGGCAGACACGCATGTTGATGCAACTACGGTTCAGTGGCTTACCTCAGCGTATTCGCTTGTTGAAGCGGTGGTGATTCCTCTTTCGGCTTACCTCATCGGGCGTTTCTCCACTAAAAAGCTCTTTGTTTTTGGCATGTCTATCTTTGCCATTGGATCACTTCTAGCAGGAATCGCTCCTGTGTTCGCCGTACTTCTTATTGGGCGTATGTGCCAAGCAGTAGCAACGGGCATTGCAATGCCTATGGTGTTTACGGTAATTCTGCTTATTTTCCCCCGCGAAAAACGCGGAAGCGCTATGGGTATCGTTTCTTTGGCTATCGGATTCGCTCCTGCAATTGGCCCTTCTGTTTCTGGCTTGTTGGTAGATAGTGTTGGTTGGCGTGCGCTGTTTTTGCTGGTTTGCGCACTCGCTGTCGTAATTGTGCTCTTCGCAGTATTTTTCCTTGAAAGCTACGGTGAATTTGAGCCAACCTCATTCGATAAGCCTTCTGTCGCCTTATGCTCTTTTGGTTTGCTGAGTCTGCTTTATGGCCTTTCCTCAATTACCTCTTCTGCAGTTGTTGCACTACCAGCAGGCTTAATAGTTATTGGTGTTATTTTGCTTACCTTATTTGTTGTAAGGCAACTCAAACTTGAAGTGCCTCTTTTGAAAGTAAGCATTTTAAAAACACGCAATTACGCCATCACGGTTGCGGTAGTAGCAGGACTTCAAGCTGCGCTGGTTGGCACAGGTGTATTACTGCCTATTTATCTGCAGAATCTGCTTGGCATTTCCGCTCTTGAAACGGGTCTCGTTATGCTGCCTGGTGCAGTTATTGGTGCTATTCTTGGCTACTTCGCAGGACGCTGGTTCGACAAATTCGGCCCCCGTAAGGTAATTATCCCCTGCGCCTTCATTCTCTTACTTGGCGGCTGTGGCTTAATCGCCTTTTCTCTTGATACCCCTATCCCCTTCATTATTGCGGTATACACCTGCTTGTCAGTCGGCATTACTGGCACCATCACTCCTATCAACACCTGGGGTATCAACTCGCTCGACAATAGCGTTATCCAACACGCAAATGCACTGTCAAACACTCTAAACCAGGTAGGCGCCTCGCTTGGTACTGCTATTTTGGTATCTCTTTCGGCTACCTCCGTTTTTCTGTTTCCCGAGATGCCCGCTCTAGAACAGACCATGATAGGAGATCGTATTGCGTTCTGTTTTACTGCAGCACTGATGGTTATTATTTTCTTAACGATCGTCATTTCTGTACGCGATAATCGAAAGCCCAGCTTTGCAACTTCAATCGAAGCAGTACGTATGCCCACTAAGGCAAACGATCACATTGCTGTTGATTTAGCTATGAATAAAGACCCCTATTTTGTTCATGACACCGATACGATTCGCGAAGTAGCTCAAATCTTAGCAGCAAACAAAACTTCAGGTGTTCCTGTTGTAGACTCAGACAATAAGGTTGTCGGCTTTATTTCCGATGGTGACATCATGAAATACATCGGACGTAGCGACGGACACGTCTTAGACGCTACTCGCATGTTGTATCAGATTCCTGAGACAGAAAACTTCATGCAGCGTGTAGCTGATCTGATTGATTTAAATGTAATGCGCATCGCAACCAAGGGAGCTATTTCTGTGCCAAGTGGCTCCTCCCTTGACGATGCCTGTCGTATGTTGGCAGAAAAGCGCATTAAAAAGATTCCTGTCGTCGATGCTCAAGGTTGCCTTGTTGGTTCGCTTTCTCGCTCCGATATCATTCGCTCCACCATGGCAAACTTGGCTTCTATCGAATCCCTTGTTGAAGCAGACAAGAAGGAAAAAGAACGAACTAAAACTCACGCTTAATTGCTAAGCTAATACCTAAATTTATGGAGCTCCATGCCTGATACGTTTCTAGGCGCTTGGAGCTCCATGCTTGAAACATTTCTAGTTCCATGAGCCTTGATACTCGGGGCACCTCTCCAGCCCATGAAACTCCATTCTTGGGAAAATCCATTCACTACAAACGGAATCGCCTATCTATCCGAGCGGATAACTCCACGAGCGGCTATATACGTCAACACGAAGTACAAACCGTACACCACCAAGAAAGCACCTGATACCACCATGGCAGTTTGGCCGATATCCAAATGTCCAAACAGCTGCACCAGCGTAACCACTTCTTGCAAGGCGCACAAAGAATGCGCAATTGCAAGAACAAGAGGGAATAGAAACGCGATCAAAATCTGCTTAAACAGCGCTCCGTTAACCATACCTTGCGGAGCGCCAAGTTTATTAAGAAGCTGATAGCGCTTACGATTATCAGTCGCTGCAGTAAGTTGCTGGATTGCAAGAATTGCCGCGCATGCTACCACCAATACAAATCCAATATAAATCGCCAAATACGCAATGATAGTGGTTAAGCCGATGTTTTGCCTAAATACCTCTTCTTTGGTCATACCCATATTCAAAGGCCAGGTTTCTGGATTTTCTGAAGTAGCAATACCCTCATACAATTCTCCCCACTGCTTTTCAGCATCAGGATTATTGGTAAATTGAACATTCAAAATAGAAGTCACCGGAACGGCATCGGATGGTATAACTTCATCAGGGACAATGAGAATACCCATTTGCCCTGGAATTGATGTTGTCTGAAACGTTTCAGTATTAAGATCGCGATCAACCGCTAGATCATGACCAAATATGTTAAGGGTAATTCCTGATTTAGCTACATCACGTGCATAATCCATAACGACATCAGTATCGCAATTCAAAACCGCTTCATCACGACCAAGTGAAATGCCTTCGCGTCCACTGATCTCCATCGCGTGATTATATTGAGAGACGGGAACTATACTTAGCGTTTGGTCGATATAGTCGGGGTTTATCATCTCTGCACCCACATAGTCTGTCATCGGTTTGCCAAGCTGTTTGTCTAGCTGACCAAACGTAGCCTCCGAATCATACATATCTACCTGAGCACTTTCGCTCACAATGCCATTGAAGTCTGGTAAGCCCAGCTTCTTCGCATCTTCTGCAATACCTGCTGCCATATTGTAGTCATGACTTGCAATATATTTCTGAGCAATCCGATAGCGCTGTTCTACTTCTTCTGAGAAATCTTCGCTTTCCAAGCTGGGCGACAAATTGTAATACGAAGTTGCACTTGCATCATATTGAGTCAGCGATGCCATACTGTTTTGCATGGAAAGCGAAATGCCTACACCACCTGCAACACTGGTAATTGCTAAGAAGAGCGTCATACAAATAATCGCCATCGAAACAAATGACGAATTGATGCGGGATGCCACCTGACGCAAGGTGAACATATTTAAGCCACGATAATAAAGAGGCTTGATCGTTTGAATAAGACGCAGTAAAAATCCGGATAGCGAATAGAAAAACAGCAGTGTGCCTACACAGACCAGCGCTGTTGCCGCCCCAAAAGTAGGATTAACAGCAATGCCGTTTTCTGAAAGCAAGTAATATGAAAATCCGATAATGACACACGAAATCAAAAACAGACAAAACGACAAGGGAATGCTTCGCAACTTCAACGTATCATTTTTACGCTCGGACTGAATAAGATCAATAAGCTTAGCTTTCATTACGTAGCCCACATTGAAAAACAACGCCAAGGTAAAAATAATCAGGAACACAACAACTGTTTTCAGTAGCTCATCCTGTGCTACAAAAAACGTGAATCCTGGGATGTCTACCACAAACAAAATGGCAGTTGCATACAATAGTCCCTGGGATACCAGTAAACCAAGTCCAAGACCAGCTGCTAGCGAAACCGCTCCCACGATGAGGGTTTCAGCCAATGTCATTCGCATAAGTGCACCTTTAGGCATACCCAAAAGCAGATAGATAGCGAATTCTCGGTTTCGACGCTTAATAAGATAGCGACTTGCATACACAACCAAAAAGGCAAGAAGTACGCAGATAAACACCGACACCCCGTTAATAAGGATGCTTAGCAGTTCAATCATATTGCCTTGGGATTTATCGAAAGCAAGAACGGCATCTTGCGCGGTAATGGAATTAAACGCGTAAAACACCGCAACACCTATCATTAAGGTAAAGAAATAGATAGCAAAGTCCTTGTAGGAGCGTCGTACATTTGCGAAAGCTAACTTAGCAAGCACGATCATCACCTTCTTCCAGTTGAGAAGTTGCCGCAATAATGCGTGCCAAGAAGGTTTTTCTATCGTTATCCCCGCGACTCATCTGTCCCCAAAGACGACCATCACGAATAAAAACGATGCGATCGCTATGACTTGCTACGCTTGAGTCGTGAGTAACCATCAGAATAGTGGCGCCCATAGCATGCAAAAATTCCAATGTTTCCAACAATTCGCGTGCCGATTTGGTATCAAGGGCACCTGTTGGCTCATCTGCCAGAATCAAATGGGGCCTTGTTATGACAGCTCGTGCAGCAGCAGCGCGTTGTTTTTGACCACCTGACACTTCGTAAGGATATCGATCAAGAGTCTGTTCAATAGAGAGCTGACGCGCTAGGGATTCTACCTGCTCGTTAATTGTTCGTGCAGGAACACGCGAAATGGTTAGAGCAAGAGCTATATTTTCACGAATAGTAAGAGTGTCAAGCAAATTAGAATCCTGAAAAACAAAACCTAACTCTTCTCTTCGAAAACGCGCGAGCTCTTTCGATGACAAACCCACTATGTCTTTTCCACCAATAACAATACGTCCATTAGTAGGTGTATCAATAGTCGCTAAGCAATTTAACAGTGTCGATTTACCCGATCCCGAAGGGCCCATAATGGCAACAAATTCGCCTTGTGCCACGGAAAAATTCACGTGATCAAGCGCTCTAGTCATACTTTCAGCATGCCCACGACGTCCCATTTTGCCACCATAGCATTTAGAGACATCTCTTACTTCCACAATCTTATTCGACACTTCCGTGTTTATCATTGGAGCCATTGCCATTCCTTCCTTTGTTTTGTTTCTGCGCATTTATCGCCAACGCGTGCTCATCACTAACCACGACGCCACCACTGCGTATTTCTCACAGCTACAGCCACCAACCCCTCGCAGCCGCACGCATTGCATAGCGATGAACTCGTCTACAAAAGATTAAAAACTGCACCTCAAAAGGACCTAGCGGGCACCTTACGTTTACCTGACTTTTAGTAAATGACGTTAAAACAAATCAAAATTGCGCCTACAATCAAGTCATGGCAAAAGATTCTCTACATAGCAAAACAATTCTGTTGGTGGATGACGAACCCGAATTGCTTCACCTGCTAGAAACAGTACTGAGAGCAGATGGGTTTGATAGCGTAGTAACCGCAAGCGATGTAGCTGGCGGTCTAGCAGCATACGAGCAGCGTCATCCGGACTTAGCTATCCTAGATGTCATGCTGCCCGATGGCGACGGATTTACCCTATGTAGATATTTGCGTTCGCTTTCATCGGGACGACCCTTGCCAGTAATTTTCCTTACCGCGAAAGACGAAACAACTGATCGCTTAACTGGATTGCGTTCTGGAGCGGATGATTACCTGACAAAACCCTTTTCTGCGCAGGAACTTATTTTGCGCATATACGCCGTCCTGCGGCGTTGTTACCCCGATGACGAGCCGCTGCTTCGCCTTGCGCACTGCACCATAGATCTTGACAATGTTGAAGTAAAAAAAGAAGGATGCGAACCCACCTTCCTAACCGCTAAAGAAAGTGAGTTGCTTCGCATTTTGGCAAACAATGCAAACCGCATTGTAACAACTGATCACCTTTGCGAAGAATGCTGGGGTTCATCGTTTGGCTACGAACAAAGCTTGATGACCCACATTAGGCGCATTCGTGAAAAAATTGAACTCAATCCATCAAAACCAGAATCACTCATAACCATGAAAGGCCTAGGCTACAAACTCCTTGTAGAAAAGGCGTAGCGCAATTCTTAGGTTGCGGCAAAAAGGATCAAAGGACAACGCATGGCACCTAGCGGCACCAACAAACCACAAGGCGGCTTTTTTGCTCTCAAACAAGTAGGGCTTTTTGCTGGTATGGCGCTGCTTATTCTTGTGGTAGATATATTTCTCTACGTTGCCATTGCCATGTTTGAGGCAAACGCATCCTACTATGATGGCACCGATCCTAACTCAACGGAAAGCGAAGGACGCGTTCATGTATCCGATGTTGCTGATGCGCTTTCACAAGACACAACTGGGGCATGGGTGTTCAATGACGATGAAATAGAACAAGCCCTGTCTGCAAAAAACGCCTGGGTACTCTTGGTAAACGAACATGGCGAAGTAGAGTGGAGTTTCAATACCCCTGAAGACTTTCCTGCTTCCTTTACTCAAAATGAAATCGCAGTTCTATCGCATGATCGCGCCTATGCAAACTACCTTACGTTTATCTGGACAAAAGATCCTAACCTCGTAATAATGGGCTATCCCGATTCCCAATATCTGTTCTACGGTATAACCCTATCAAGCCAAGCTTTTTTCCGCATACCGCTGTATTTCTTACTGATTTTCACCATAGACCTTCTAATTATTTTCTTGCTCTATGTTTTCTCGCAACGATCCTTGCTTAAAAGCACTGGTCCTATGCTGGATGCCCTTGATAATCTCGCTCAAGGAAAGCCTGCCTATGTGCGCTTTGGCGGCATGTTACGTGTTGTAGGTCATCGCATCAACGCTGTTTCTGACACTCTTCTTCGAAAAGAAACCGCTCGTAAAAATTGGGTTGCAGGAGTATCTCATGATGTTCGCACGCCATTAGCAATCGCAATGGGACACGCCGAGCGTATTGAAAGCGATGCTGACCTTCCTGAAAGTACGCGCGAATCTGCCGCCATCATCACGCGCCAGGGAATTCGCATCCGTGACCTTATAGAAGATTTAAACATTGCTACCCAGCTTGAATATGACATGCAGCCCTTAAAGGTAGACACGATTATACTTTCGAAATTGCTCCGAAGCGTAGTGGTTGACTATCTTGATCAGGGCATAGATGATCGTGCAGAAATTGATCTTGATGTAGCAGATACCGCAGCACATCTTTCCATACAGGGAGACGAACGCCTCTTAAAACGCGCGCTGCGCAATGCAATAGACAATTCCCTCAAACACAATTCCGGAAATTGTCGTATTACTATTTCGCTTAACGCAAACGACAAAGGTCTTGCATTATGTGTTGCCGATGACGGACGCGGCATGAATGAAGACCAACTTCTTGCCTTAGCAAACATGCTCGAACATGACTATCTTGGCATAGGCTCATTAACATCCAGCACAAGCACAAGCATTACGTTCTCGAAAATACAATCATTTATTCCGAGCGAGCGCAAGCCGGGCAGCCCCGAACTTCCTCCTGACAATACTTCTCGAATGTATGAAAACGAGGCTCCCATAATTTCTTCCCAAAAACATCCAATAGGAAATAGCGCAGAAATTGTCGCGGGAAATTATCCTGTTGTTCCAGCAAATAAACGACCTCCTAAGCCCCCCATTTTAGAAGACGAAGATACCTCTCTGAATGGCTCCGCTGATGACGCCCAAAATTCTACTTGGCAACGCGCTGTTTCTCCACTTGGCGCAACAGCGCCTATACCCCATGGTGGTTCAATTGGAAAACATGGTCTAGGTTTACCACTTATTGCTCGGATTGTTTTAGTCCATGACGGCACGCTTACTATTGCAAGTGCCGAAGGTGAAGGTTTCAGCATCATTATGACCTTCCCTCTTACTAAGGAATCCCTGCATTGAACTACGCCCCCTAAGTGGGACGATCAAGAGAAGCCTTAACGAACTAACGACAGCGCATTACCTATCAAACTTTCAACGAAGCAAAGTATTCAGCTCAAAGCACCCTTTAAACTAAAGCAGGTACTTAAGTGCTGCTATACTTCTAGCGAAGTTATCCAAAGGGCTTGATATGTTTGACATAACAGCCCTCCTAGAAGTTTTCACACAAGAACGCTTAGACAACAGAAAGTCTGAAAAGCATGAGCCCTTGCCTGAACCAACCATCGTCGAAAAAACCAAAAACAACACCGCGTACCCATGAAAGCGCAGTGCATCCAAATATAGCAAAGCAAAACACGACACAGATCACCTGCCCTGTGCAAAACAAATGCGGTGCTTGTCAACTACTTACCGTTCCCTACGAAGAACAGCTTTTTCGAAAACAGCAAGAAATGGCTGAGCTGTTCCAACCGTTTATTACCGAAAACACAACAATAAGCCCTATCGCTGGAATGAAAAGTCCTTTTTACTATCGCAACAAAGTAACCTCACCGTACGTTCCCGGCAAAAAACTTCCTGCTACCCACCAAGCTAAGCGTGCAGAAAAAACCACACAAAGCAAAAACAAAAAAGGAGCAAAAGGGAAAGGGGCTTCTGCTCGACATGAAATATTGTGCGGTATGTATGCCTCCGGTACCCATAACGTAATTCCAACTGACAACTGCCTGCTAGAAAACAAAATTGCCAAACGTATTGTGCTTGCTATTAAACAACTTATGCAGCGCTACAACATGGACCCCTACAACGAAGACACTGGCAAAGGTTTTGTTCGTCATGCCGTTATACGCGTAGGGCATGCATCCAATGAAGTTTTGGTAACTATTGTCACCAATGAAGCAGCCTTCCCAGGATCAAAAAACTTTTGCCGTGAACTGGTAAAACGCGTACCAGAAATTACCACCATCGTCCAAAATATCAACACGCGCCAGACTAATGTCATCTTAGGCCAAGATGAAAAAACGCTGTATGGTCCAGGTTTTATCTTGGATGAGTTGTGCGGATTGAGCTTCCGAATTTCTTCTCATTCGTTCTATCAGGTGAATTCCACTCAGACTGAAGTGCTATACCGTCTTGCAATCAAAATGGCACAACTCACCGGCACGGAAACTGTTCTGGATGCCTATTGTGGAACAGGCACTATTGGTCTTGTAGCGGCAAAAGGCCTCCCAGAATCCCCCGAAGCACACGCGGTTAAAGTAATTGGCGTTGATAATATTGCCTCTGCTATCAAAGATGCAAAAAACAATGCACAACACAACGGAATAGAAAACGCACAGTTTATTACTGATGATGCAGGAAAATTCATGATACGCCTTGCTTCCGAAAAGGAGCAGCTTGACGTTTTACTAATGGATCCCCCACGTGCAGGAGCTAGCGAAGATTTTCTGCATGCTACCTGCACTTTAAAACCGCGCCGCATTGTATATATTTCTTGCAACCCTACCACTCAACAACGAGATGTAGCTTACCTAATCAAGCAGGGTTATTCCCTAAAACGCATACAACCTGTAGATATGTTCCCTCATACTGAACACACAGAAAATATTTGCCTACTTGAACTGTAGAATGAACTCTAGGGAAATTCTTCGCCCATCATAGTTTTCCAACGCGTTTTTGCCTAACGAATTTTTCTAACGTAACTATTTCAAGCGTAATTTTTAGTCCAACGTATTGACTTAGCTTCACTCAGGCTTTATATTAGAATTATTCTAATTCTAGTTAGGATTAACGATGAGAGAAAATGCTAAGCAGATATTAGAAATCATCAATAACTCGGATGAGCACCTTACTGCCGAGCAAGTTTACTTACGCCTAAAAGAAAGCAATTCCAAGGTTGTTCTTGCTACGGTGTACAACAATCTTGCGAATTTGTACCAAAAAGAGCTTATTCGTAAAGTTGCCGTTGCTGGATTTCCTGATCGTTATGACAAAATGGAAGTACGTCACGATCATCTTGTTTGCAAACAATGCGGAGCGCTTTCCGATGTTGTACTGGAAGATCTGACTGCAAAGCTAGAAAAGGAAACGGGAGTACATGTACTGTCTTACGATTTAAACATTGACTACCTTTGCCCTAGCTGTGCGGCAAAACTTGAAACCGCCGATGAAGAATTAGAGCCTATTAGTAAATAACACCACAAAGGAAGCATGCATCTCCTAGCCTCCAGATAGCAACAGAGGTGCTCTTCATAAAAGAGGGACGGACAACAAAACGATCGAGGCCAAAAGCCTCATGGAAGGAGCCTAACATGGCTAACAAGTACGAGGGAACTCAGACCGAGAAGAATCTCGAGACCGCTTTTGCGGGCGAATCTCAGGCTCGCAACAAGTACACCTACTTCGCTTCTGTTGCAAAGAAGGAAGGTTATGAACAGATTGCAGCTCTGTTCCAGAAAACTGCTGACAACGAGAAAGAACATGCAAAGCTTTGGTTTAAGGAGCTTGGCGGATTGGGTGACACCGCAGCAAATCTGGAAGCTGCTGCAGAAGGCGAAAACTACGAATGGACCGATATGTATGACGGTTTCGCTAAGACCGCTGACGAAGAAGGCTTCCCTGAGTTGGCAGCTAAATTCCGCATGGTTGCTGAAATTGAAAAGCATCATGAAGAGCGCTACCGTGCACTTTTGAAGAATGTAGAAACCAAGCAGGTATTCGAAAAGTCCGAAGTAAAGGTATGGGAATGCCGTAACTGTGGCCACATCGTTGTTGGTACTAAGGCTCCTGGCGTTTGCCCTGTCTGCCTGCATCCTCAGAGCTTCTTCGAAGTACACGCAGAAAACTACTAAGCCATTACTCGGTTAGCACAAAACAATTCGTCTGATAAATAAGCCCGAATCTAATCAGACAACAAGAGGTGCGAAAGCGGTCGGAATGCTCCGACCGCTTTTCTTAAATAAAAAGAGCAATTTGATCATTTACTGCCCTATCAATTTTTCCTTTAACACTCGTACATTATGCCGCCTAGACTGTCCATTCAGCGCTTGCCCCCTGAAGTTCTACCATATAGCGGAATAGGCTCTCTTCCTTTTGAAGCAAGTCAGCAGGACTGCCCTGTTCAACAACGCGACCTTCTTTTAGCACCACAATCTTATCAGCGTTAAGTACCGTGCGCATACGATGCGCAATTACTATAACCGTCTTGCCTTGCAACAAACGCGACAACGCTTTTTGGACTTCTGATTCGTTTTCCACATCCAGGCTTGCTGTTGCTTCATCAAGTAAAACGACTGGGGCATTTTTCAATAGAGCACGAGCGATAGAAATACGCTGACGCTCTCCGCCTGAAAGACGTGCTCCATTTTCTCCAATAT
>URMQ01000027.1 GCA_900548955.1 uncultured Eggerthella sp.
CTGAAGAATAATTTTTAAAAATATACAATTATGTCAGAATTAAAGAATAGAATTGTGCTTCACGTTCATCAATAATTACCTGAGCAACCTTTTCACCCACACCGCGAATGCCCGCCAAACCAAAACGAATGCCATCATCTAGAGGCGTAAATTCAAGGTTTGAGGAATTAACGTCAGGAGACAAAACGGGAATACCCGAGCGGTTACAACTTGCAATGTATTTAATCAGGCGATCTGAGTTGCCCATATACGACGACAACACTGCAGCCATGTAATCGTTGGGATAATGCGCCTTTAAATAAGCAGTGCGCATAACCAAAATTGCATATGCTGCCGAATGCGATTTGTTAAAGGCGTACTTAGCAAACTTTTCCGCATCTTCCCAAATCTTCTTGGCGATCTCTAAACTAAAGCCATTTTCTACAGCACCAGTATTCCAGTCTTCCTGAAGCTGACGCATAACATCAATCTTCTTTTTACCCATAGCTTTGCGCAACTTGTCTGCCTTGCCAGCAGAAAAGCCACTCATAACCATAGAAATCTGCATGATCTGTTCCTGGTAAACCATGGTGCCATAGGTTTCTTCCAAGATAGGACGAAGACGATCATCGTAGTAGTGAACAGGTGTTTTACCACTTGCCACCAATACATAGTCGTCAACCATGCCAGATTCCAAAGGACCTGGACGGTTAAGTGCAATAGAAGCTACAACATCAGAGAACCTATGGGGTGGAAGGCGACTAAACAAGCTTACATACAGCGCGCTTTCCACCTGGAACAATCCATCCATGTTGCCACTACGCATTAATTCGAAAGCTTTTTCATCGTCGGTCGGAATTTCCTCAGGAATAATTTCCACACCAAAACGATTCTTAATATTGCGGCATGCACGAGAAAGAACACCCAAGGTACGCAGACCCAAGAAGTCCATCTTCAGCAGACCTAAGTCAGGCGTGTAGTGACCATCGTATTGGGTGATGATGCCGCCACCCTTGGTATCGCGCTTCATAGGAACGTGGTCGCTCATAGGGTCACGACAAATAATCGTTGCACAAGCATGAACGCCTTCGCCACGTACATGACCTTCAATAGATCGCGCAGCATCAATAACGCGGTGTACATCTTCTTCGGTATCGTATGCCTGCTTTAAATCAGGGTTTTTCGCCATTGCATCGTCAATAGTGATACCTAATTCGTTGCCGATAAGCTTGGCAACCTTATCGCCCACCGCATAGGGATAGTCCAACACGCGAGCAGCGTCGCGCACGGCATTTTTTGCCTGCAATTTACCAAAGGTGATTACGCCCGATACGTGGTCTTCGCCATACACATCTTTAATGTGTTCAATCACTTCCTGACGACGTTCATCTTCGAAGTCAACGTCGATATCGGGCATCTCTACACGTTCAGGAGATAAGAAACGTTCAAAGAGCAAACCATTTGAAAGTGGATCTAAGTCGGTAATGCCCATAGCGTAAGCAACAATTGCACCCGCAGCAGAACCACGACCAGGTCCTACGCCGATACCCTGATTACGCGCCCATTCGATATATTCCTGAACAATAAGGAAGTATGCAGGGAAGCCCTGCTGGATAATAACGCTCATTTCATAATCTGCGCGCTCTTGCACTTCAGCAGGAACAGGATCACCGTAGCGACGAACCAGACCTTCCTGTACGCGCTTGCGGAAATAGGACTCTTCCGTTTCTCCTTCAGGTAAGGGAAAACGAGGCAGAATTGCATCGCGTTCAAGCTCCACGTTACATTTTTCCGCCAAAGCCACAGTGTTATCACACGCCTCAGGAAAATCCTTCAACGCGGTACGCATTTCCTCTTCAGTTTTCATATAGAACTGATCGTTTGGAAATTTAAAACGCTTTTCTTGGGTAACGGTAGAGTTTGTGCCAATGCACAGCATGATATCTTGCGCAACAGCGTCTTCCTGCGTTAAATAATGAAAGTCATTAGTGGCAATAGTTTGCAAACCAAGCTGATTTGCAATTTCGGTAAGCTTGCGATTCATTTCAAGCTGAGTCATGCCACCATTAGTGATAATTCCTTGATCCTGCAGCTCGATATAGAAATCGCCTGGTTCATACAACGCCGCAAAGCGCTTTGCCCATTCAACTGCTTCAGCAAAATCGCCACCATCAATACAGCGAGGAATAATGCCCGCAATACATGCACTTGTTGCAATAATGCCCTCGGAATACTTTTCTAGCATTTCAAAGGTAGTACGCGGACGATAGTAAAAGTTATCCACATGAGATTCGCTAACAAGCTTGAGCAGATTGTGATAACCCGTATTGTTTTTTGCCAACAAAATCATGTGATGCAAGCGCTGCTTTTGCTTCTTCAGTTCACTGTCGGTGGTGAAATAAATCTCGCAACCAAAAATTGGCTTAACCCAAATACCTGTTTCCTTCTTGTCCTTTTCACAAGCATCCGCCAATTCTGGCACACCACTCATTACGCCGTGATCGGTAATCGCAACTGCAGGCATACCTAAATCAGCTGCACGTTTTACCATGTCATAAATATGAGTAGCGCCATCAAGCAGGGAGTATTCTGTATGATTATGAAGATGTACAAATGCCATATATGCTCACGCCCTTAATATGCTCTCCGTCTTCTTAGTAATTTCCTACTTACAACTCTCTGTCGTTTTACCAATATATCTCGATACATTGATCGACCAGTCTTAGGGTTTTCATCTTAGCAGCAATACCCAATTACGCCATCGAACAGATAATGGATTAAATGAGAAGTTTTGTTAACAGATTCCACTTGCAAGCATCACCAGACCGAAACTTTATTCATCAGTATTTCGGCCTGACACAGAATTGAAATCTTATTAAACGGCATTTTTTATTGCCTAAATTCAATTACTCGTGATAATTATTCCTGATAAGGTAATTATTCTTACTAGATAAAACCATCATCGTCAATCATTAGGAGCTTTTATGGAATGCAAGCAGCTATTCACGCCTCTTGTTATTGGCCCAATGGAGGTAAAAAATCGCTTTGTTGTTCCACCTATGGGTAACAATTTTGCCAATACCGATGGTACCTGGTCTGATCAATCGCTTGCTTATTATCAAGCACGCGCTGAAGGCGGTTTTGGTCTTATTACTATAGAAGCAACGGTTGTCCACGAAGGAGCTAAAGGCGGTCCGCGAAAGCCTTGTTTGTTTAACGATTCTTCTATTCCTAGCCTTTCGCGCATCGCGCAAGCGTGTCACAAATACGGCGCAAAAGTATCAGTTCAGTTACAAAACGCTGGTCCTGAAGGCAATGCAAAGTGCGCAGGCGCTCCTCTTTTGGCGGCATCCCCTATTCCCGCCGCATGCGGTCGCGACATTCCGCAAGAAGTTCCTACTGCGCAGATATACGAATTAGCAAAAGGATACGGACAAGCAGCTCGTCGCGCCATGCAAGCAGGCGTTGATGCGGTTGAAATTCATATGGCTCATGGGTATTTGGTCAGCAGTTTCCTCTCTCCCCGCACGAATAAACGCGTGGATGAATTTGGCGGATCATTCGAAAACCGTCTTCGCTTTCCAAAGTTGATCATCGAAGAAATTCAAAAAGCCACCGAGGGCAAACTTGCCATACTTGCCCGCTTAAACGCCTCCGACGAAATGCCCGGCGGTTTAGATGTTCACGATACTGCTGCCATTGCTCGCGCCTTGCAAGAATACGGCGTGCAGGGTATTCATCTGTCGCGTGCAGTTCACTTAAAAGACGAATTCATGTGGGCTCCCACTGCAGTACATGGTGGCTTTAATGCCGATTTGGTAACCGAAGTTAAAAAAGCTATCTCTATCCCCATCATTACGGTCGGTCGCTTTACCGACCCCTACTATGCGGAATTATTAGTAGCAGAAGGGCGAGCAGACCTAGTTGCTTTTGGTCGTCAGTCATTAGCCGACCCTGCGCTTCCTAATAAAATTCTTGAACAACATACCGAAGATATTATTCCTTGTATCGCCTGCCTACAGGGTTGCGTTGCAAACATGTATCAAGGAAAACCACTTCGCTGCCTAGTAAATCCTTGTCTTGGTTTTGAGTCGCAGCCTGTTACCCCAACCGCAAACCCCCGCCACGTCGTTGTTATTGGTGGTGGTCCCGCTGGCCTTGTTGCTGCATACACCGCTGCAGAACGAGGACACCAGGTAGATCTTTACGAAGCTAGCAGCACTCTTGGCGGAAATATGCTACTTGCTTCTTACCCTCCAGGTAAGGGCGACATTGCTAATATGATTCGCTCTTATATTGTTCGCTGCGAAAAAGCAGGCGTAGAAATTCATCTCAACACTGAAATAGCTGCCGAAGACATCAATCTTATGAAGAAATCGAACCAGGCAGATGCCGTTATAGTAGCTACAGGCGCTCAACCACTAATTTTACCTATCGAAGGAATTAACAACCCTAACCTTCTTTTAGCGAGCGATATTCTTGCAGGTAAAACGTCTGTTGGATTGCATGTTTTGGTTGTTGGTGGTGGCATGGTTGGCTGCGAAACGGCAGACTTCTTAGCTGAGCTTGGTCATAAGGTAAGTGTCGTTGAATATCGAGATACCCTTGGTGCCGATATGATTGCTGAACATCGCAAAGAAATCCTAAAGGATTTTGCTGAATATCATGTTGAACAAATTACCAATGCAAAAGTTACGAAATTCTTTGACGATGGTATTGAATACTTGCTAGCAGATAAAGAAAACGCTACCACGCCCCAAACAATGCGTGGTTGCGATTCGATCGTCCTTGCACTTGGCTACGCTAAGCACGATCCTCTATCCGAAGAACTTAAAGCGCAAGGTATCGAAACATACGTTGTAGGAGATGCTTGTGAAGCTCGTCGCGCTCTTAATGCTACCGCTGAAGCGTTTGAGATTGCCCGCAACTTGTAAAACGCATCCTCCCAAGAGCTGCCCAGCGCAAAAGGCTGTCCTCTAAGGATTACCCACTCACAAAGCGCACCCAGTTAACCTGTGAAGTACTGCTTATCGCAAAGTGCGACCTGAGAACTATCGTGCCAACAGATTCCGCAACAGAATCCTTAACCATAGCTAGCTGAATTACGGTTCGGCTAGCTACTCTTCGTCGTGCTCTTTGTATTCAAAAGGAAGCTTACCCTGTAGCGCTTTTTGCTTTGCGTTGTACTGCACCTTAAGCCAGCGAAGTTTACGACGGAGCACTGAATTTGCAATAAATTGTTCATGGCTAAGTGATTCCAAACGCGCTTCCAGTTCAGGAATAGCGCTCTCTAACAGATCAAGATTAATGTCTTGAATTTGACGCGTTTTATCACACAGGACAATAACGCGACTCCCCATTACCTGCAGATAGCCGCCCATATTTGCCGCCGCAATCACAGGACCAGATTCCGACGTTTCCCTGCCCCAAATTACACCATCTTTAAGCGCGATAAGCGCGGGAGCATGATTTTCGAGTACGCCCATATACCCCTGCTCACCTGGCACGGTAATAGAATACAGCTCCCCCGAAAACAACATTCTGTCTTTAGCAACCACATCACAATGTAGTATCGACATTACATTCTCCTCCGAACCCTACCAAAGTAGGCTCGAGAAATGCCTCCTTTTGCTTTAACGTTGAGGAATGCTATCAAAGAAACTGATACATACGCTAGTTATTTTTTGTAAAACGCATAAATGCGTCAAATAGTCACATCTTAAGTAAATAATCAAACAGATCATCCAATTTCGTTCAATGACTCGACGCGGGCTTAGCAGTAACGCGTTCCGAGAAACAAAACGACCCCTTCCGAAAAACGGAAGAGGTCGTTTGAATTGCTGGTACCGTCGAAAACCTAATTTCGTCCGGAGGAATCGTGGAAGAAACCTAGACGTACTGGCTTTCCTTTTCCTTAGCTGCAAGTTGCACTTTGCACCAGCGAAGCTTTCGAGTAAGAACAGAACGAGAGATAATCTGATCTTCGCGAAGGTTTGCAATACGCTCTTCGAGCTGAGTAATATCCTTGCGAACCTTATCCTCGTTAATGCGCTTGATTTCACGCGTCTTGTCGCACAGAACAATTACACGCTCGCCCAAGCACTGGACATAGCCGCCCATAATAGCCGCACTCAACGTGGTGCCGCCTTCGGGCTTAGTGCGTGCCCAAATAACGCCATCATGAAGAGCGGTAACAAAGGGCTCATGGTTAGCCATGATGCCAAGCTCGCCTTCGCTTCCGGGAACCATTACCGAATGAAGCTCACCGGAAAAAAGAACCTTATTCTTGGCTACGACATCACATTTGATCGTGGACATAATTTACTCTTCTTCCTGCTTCTTGATCTCCTCGTAGGCTGCGTATACATCCTCGATGGTGCCCTTGTTACGGAAGCAAACCTCAGGAATTTCGTCGCAGTTGCCGCTGAGGATCTCCTTGAAGGAGCGAATGGTGTCCTCCAGCTTAACGTATACACCGTCTTGGCCGGTGAACTGCTTTGCAACATGGAAAGGTTGGCCCAGGAAGCGCTCGATCTTACGAGCACGATTTACGATGATCTTCTGATCTTCGGAAAGTTCTTCCATACCCAGAATTGCAATGATGTCCTGAAGGTCCTGATAAGTCTGGAGAATCTTCTGTACACCAACAGCAACTTCATAGTGCTCTTCGCCAACAATTTCAGGGTCGAGTGCACGAGAAGTGGATTCCAGTGGGTCAACTGCAGGATAAATACCCTTCTCAGCGATGGAACGGTTAAGAACCGTCTTAGCATCCAAGTGGGTAAAGGTCGTTGCAGGTGCAGGGTCGGTCAAGTCGTCTGCAGGTACGTATACAGCCTGTACCGAGGTAATAGAACCAGTCTTGGTAGAAGTAATACGTTCCTGAAGGTCGCCCATTTCAGTTGCCAAGGTTGGCTGGTAACCAACTGCAGAAGGCATGCGACCAAGCAGTGCGGATACCTCAGAACCAGCCTGAGTGAAACGGAAGATGTTGTCGATAAACAACAGTACGTCCTGGCCCTGGTCACGGAAGTATTCAGCTTCGGTAAGGCCGCACAGACCTACACGAAGACGTGCTCCAGGAGGCTCGTTCATCTGACCATAAACCAAGCAGGTCTTGTTAATAACACCAGCGTCGGTCATCTCGATGAACAGGTCGGTACCCTCACGAGTACGTTCGCCTACACCAGTAAATACAGACGTGCCGCCATGTTCCTGAGCCAAGTTGTTAATGAGCTCCTGAATAATAACGGTCTTGCCTACACCAGCGCCGCCGAACAGACCAGTCTTACCACCCTTGATGAAGGGCTGGATAAGGTCAACAACCTTAATGCCCGTTTCATAAATCTCGGTCGTGGTAACCAGCTCTTCATAAGCAGGTGCAGGACGATGAATTGGGTAGAATTCCTTAACATCAGGCATCGGCTTGCCGTCAACAGGTTCACCCATAACATTCCAAATGCGACCAAGGGTCTCTGGGCCTACTGGCATCATCATAGGATTGCCAGTGTCCTTTACCTCAAGGCCACGGGTAAGGCCATCAGTAGATGACATAGCTACCGCGCGAACCAAATCACCGGGAAGGTGAAGCTGGACCTCGAGGAGAACCTTAACGTCGCCAATGGGGGTATTAGCTTCAACGGTCAACGCGTTGTAGATTGCGGGCATCTGGCCCGGAGCAAACTCAACGTCGACAACAGGGCCAACGATACGGACAATATGACCGATCGCACCACCCTGGTTGGCCGCAGATGTAGTAATTTCTTCAGCCATTTAGTCCTCCAAAGCTGCGGCGCCACCAACGATTTCGTTGATTTCAGTTGTAATGGCACCTTGACGTACACGGTTATAAACTCGATTGAGTGTTTCAATCATTTCATCGGCATTATCCGTCGCGTTTTTCATTGCGTTACGACGAGCAGCCTGCTCTGCGGCAGCCGATTCGATAAGTACATAGTAGAAATATCCACTTAAGTACTCAGGAAGCAACTGGTTCAGAACTTCTTCTTCACCAGGTTCATATTCAATAGAACCAGGCAAGTCTTCCAAATCTGCGTCAGGTTCCATGATGCCACCAAACTTAAAGCGCTCACCCTCAGGGACAAACGACTTCAAGTCAACAGGCAAAATACGATGAATCGTAGGAACCTGCTCAGCTGCGTTCTTCGCGTGGTTGTAGATCGTGATAACCTCGTCGATATTGCCATTGAGGTAATTCTCAACGCAATAGTCGGTCATGGTTTCAGCTTCTTCAACACGCGGATCGGCGGAAAGATCGCGGAATGCAAGTACCGGTTCGTGTTCGCGATACTTGAAGTACGCAATAGCTTTCTTACCGCAAGCAATTATGACAACGTTTTTACCTTCTGCCTTACGATCCTTCATGATCTTTTCAGCACGACGCAAAATGTTTGAGTTAAAGCCACCAGCAAGACCACGGTCAGAAACAATAGCTACGATAAGCGTAGTTTTTACTTCGTCGTGTTCTTTGGTCAGTTCAGCATTGCAGCTGCCCATACGACCAATGTTGCCGAGCAACTCGCGCATTGCATTAGCAAATGGAGTTGCTGCATCACAACGCTCAGTAGCGTGGCGAATCTTTGCAGCAGCTACCATCTGCATGGTATGCGTAACTTGCTTCGTCGATTCGACGGATTTAATTCGTCTTTCGATATCGTGAAGGTTCGGCATAATCAGACCACCTTACGCGATGAACTGAGCCTTGAATGCTTCAATCTGTGCATTCAGCTCGTTTTCGATCTCGTCGGTAAACTTCTTGCCTTCCCTCAACTTAGCAATCGTACCACCATGGTTGATACGCAAGTAGTCAAGCAATTCGCCACGGAAACGTACGATGCTCTCAACCGGGATATCATCCAAGTAACCCTGATTACCAGCATAGATAGCAATTGCCTGCTCTTCTACTGGCAATGGAGTGTAACGTGGCTGCTTCAACAGTTCAGTCATAGCTGCACCACGAGTGAGCTGCTGCTGAGTTGCCTTATCAAGGTCGGAACCGAACTGAGTAAATGCTTCCAACTCACGATAAGCTGCCAAGTCAAGACGCAGAGTACCTGCTACCGACTTCATGGACTTAACCTGAGCGTCGCCACCTACGCGGGATACGGACAAACCTACGTCAACTGCAGGACGCTGACCCTGGAAGAACAGATTGGTCTTCAGGTAAATCTGGCCGTCAGTAATAGAAATTACGTTCGTAGGAATGTAAGCACCTACGTCGCCAGCCTGAGTTTCGATGATAGGAAGTGCGGTCAATGAACCTGCTCCGTTTTCATCGGAAAGCTTAACTGCACGTTCCAGAAGGCGTGAATGCAGATAGAAAATATCGCCAGGATATGCTTCGCGTCCGGGTGGGCGACGAAGGGTCAATGACATCTGTCGATAAGCAACTGCCTGCTTGGACAAGTCGTCATAGATGCAGAGTACGTGGCGACCAGGATTGTCTGCGCCTGCAGGCTTTCCGTCTTCGCCGGTGTACATGAAGTATTCACCGATAGCTGCACCAGCCATAGGAGCAAGATACTGCATTGGAGCAGGATCAGATGCGGTAGCTGCAACAACAATGGTGTAGTCCATAGCGCCGCGACGTTCGAGGGATTCTACAACGGTAGATACGGTAGAAGCCTTCTGACCAATTGCAACGTACACGCAGATCATGTTCTGACCCTTCTGGTTCAGAATGGTGTCGATTGCAATAGAGGTCTTACCGGTCTGGCGGTCGCCAATGATAAGTTCGCGCTGACCACGTCCAATTGGAACCATTGCGTCAATTGGGATAATACCAGTCTGCATTGGCTCATGAACAGGCTGACGCTCATGAACGCCAGGAGCCTTGAATTCGATTGGACGATAACCTTCAGCCTCGATTGGGCCCTTGCCGTCAACAGGTTCGCCGAGTGCGTTAACAACGCGGCCGATCATACCCTTACCGGAAGGAACTTCAAGGATACGGCCAGTGGTGCGGCACTGGTCATTTTCTTTGATTGCAGTGATGTCACCCAGGAGTACGGCGCCAACCTCTTCTTCCTCAAGGTTTTGAGCCAGACCATAAACGATCTTGCCACCTTCGCCGGTGAACTCCAAGAGTTCGCCCTGCATAGCACCCTTAAGGCCGTCGATACGAGCAATACCGTCGCCAATTTGTACAACAGAACCGACTTCGCGAGATTCAACGCTGGTATTAAGGGCATCAAGCTGCTTGCGCAGTGCTTCGTCGATAGACTGTGCGGTGATTTCAGTCACTAGCATTCACCTCCATCTGTCTTTTCTTTGAGAGCGATGCGGGCACGATCGAATCTAGTGCGAACGCTTGCGTCCACATAGCGACCACCCGTGCTCATAATGATGCCGCCCTGAATGGAGGGGTCAATGTGCTCAACCAGCACGCATTCCCTACCCAAGTCGGATTCGGCCTTTTCAGTAATTACAGTTCGCAAGTTGTCATCAAGCTCTACAACCGTCGTTACGTCAACAACGTTGAAGTTCAACTTGGATTCAATAAGCTCTTCATACTTGTGATAAACGCCACGAAGCTTATCCATGTCACGACGAGCAGCCATAACACAAAGCAACGAAACCAAAATATCGTTGTATGAGCCAAATACTGCCTTTACGATACCTTCACGCTCTTCTGGGGTATAGCCCTCATCATCGCATGCAAGGCGCAGGTCAATGTTTGAAGCCATGAAACCAAGGATCTCCAGCATCTGGTTGCGGATCTCAACGACCGCTTCCTTACCGCCAGCGGCATTAGCGCCATCGATAGCAGCGTTAGCATAAGCTGCAATCGTTTCATTGATGACATGACGATTAGGCATTTAAGCTACCTGCCTCTTTTACATAGCGTTCGATGAGCTTGCGATGCTCTTCGTCGCTGAAATCTTCACCGATTAAGCGGGATGCTACAGCGATAGACGTATCAGCCATGGAATCTTGAAGTTCCTTTACAGCTGCACGCTTTTCAGCTTCAATAGCAACCTTTGCCTTCTCGATCATTGCATCTGCTTCTGCACGAGCACGGTCGGCGATTTCTTTTTCAAGAGCCTCACCAGACTTCTGTGCATTGTTGAGCATGTTCTGAGCCAAAGACTTAGCGCCTTCGAGCTGCTCTTGATACTCAGCTAACAGACGTTCACTTTCCTGGCGTGCTTCTTCAGCTTTTTCCAGGTTAGTTTTGATCGTGTTCTCGCGCTTTTCGAGCATACCTTCAAACAAAGGCCAACCGAACTTAGCAAGAACAACCCATAAGATAATGAAGGCGACGAGCATAGGAATGAATTCTTCCATCTGGGGAAGAATTGCTTCAATTCCAGCTCCACTTTCTGCGGCGAATGCGGACATTGGGCAAACTGCGGACGCAGCAGCAAAAGCGAGAACACCGCTTGTGCAGTTACGTACATATTTGCTTACAGTTGCGTTCAATTCGCTTGCCTCCTTCTCTTCTGATCGGAATTTCGTCAACTATCGTTGGTTTTACTAGCCGATGAAGAAAAGAACCAAGCCAAGCAGTGCCAATGCCTCAGACATTGCAGCACCGATGAAGAAGTAGCCCATGAGCTGACCCTTCATTTCTGGCTGGCGAGCAGCGGATACGCAGAGACCGTAGGTAGCGATACCGATACCAATGCCAGGGCCGATTGCTGCGAGGCCATAGCCAACGACCTTAAGCGCAGCGATAGCGAGTGTAAGTTCCACGATTACCTCCTTTATTGGGACGAGAGCCTATCCCCCATCCTTATTACCTTTCAGCTGTTAGTTTTGTGTACCAGCTGTAGTACCAAAGTTATACGGCAGACAAACCTTTTCTGTTAGCTTGCCGCCAGCGCCCGCCCAGAGGCAGACGCGCTGCCAAAATCTGAACTCTTTTGATCAGTGAGGGTGGATAGCCATACCGATGTAGGAAGAGGACAGAATGGTGAATACGTATGCCTGCAAGAAAGCAACCAAAGTTTCGAGAGCATACATAAAGAACAGCAAGAAGAACCATGCCACTGCAGGAAGTGCGGTTACAAAGTCCATATTGAATACCGCGAACTGCAAGAAGATGGTGGTTGCCAAAGAGAATACAGCCAAAACCATATGACCCGCCAGCATGTTGCCATAAAGTCGAACTGCAAGCGTAAGAACACGGATGACCATAGAAACGAATTCAAGGAACCAAATAACAGGAATCATAGGGCCTGGAACACCAGAAGGTGCAAAGCTTTTCATGTAGCGGAAGACGCCCAGTTCCTTAAGACCATAGAAATTAAAGTAAATAAATGAAATAAGTGCTAATGCCCAAGTAATAGAAATGGTGCCCATGGCAGCCTTTGCGCCTGGGATCAAACCAATAACATTAGCAATAAGAATCATGAAGAAGAGTGTTGCCAAGAAGGGAATATGCTTCTTGAACCCTTCACCAATAACATCAGCGCCAACGCTTTCACGGATGAAGTTGTAACCATATTCAACCGTAGCCGTGAACTTCTTGTGGGGGATCAATTCCAGTTTGCGACCGCTAATAAGAACAATTAGCAGAACCAAAACAAGCGCGATGAACATATACAGTACGTACTGAGATACATCCCATCCCGCAATGGAAAAGACCGTCGCCGAATCAAACGAGGACGAAAGATGCTGTGCCTCCTCGACGAACTGTGAAAGTGCTTCACCCATCTTGATTCCTTACCTTTCCGTTGCCTTATTTCTTGCGTTTAGCAAGGACGTTTTTATAAACGACATAAAGAGATGTCGACACAATAAGTGCCGCAATCTCGGCTATACCAAATGGAAGAATCGAAGCTCGTGCAACTTGAGCACAGATAATCATGGCGACTATTACGATGATGAGGGACACAAACGTGCCCGCCAGTCCGTAGAGCCCCATGCTCATAGGTGCCAGACTGTCCGAACGCCTTGCAAGGCGCAGAGACACAAAAAGAGGGAGGAATCCAATTATTCCTGCCACAATTCCTGCTGCCACAGCTGCAAGCATGCTTTCCTTTCCTTCGGTAGCGGGCTTTCTGACCCTCTTGAGTCGGAATAACCCTTAAACCACATGAAGCATACGTGCCTCATGCAGGTTTATTTTATCGTTTTCGATAAAGTGCATTATACGTGGGCGAATGGCAACAAAACCATCGCAAATTGCACAGTATCTTACATGATCATTAAATTTTGTGATGAAAATCACAACGGCCGATCACGTGTAAAGAACACTCTACCCTACGAACATGTTCTAAGAAACACCTAGTTTTAAATTTGATGGTTAATATTTTCATTTTGTCCGTGAATGGCATAAAACTCTCCACCACATTTCCCTGACAACTGTTCGTTTTTCTTAAACGTTTACGAAATCAGACCAACAAAACTATTAATTTTGACCATCAAAGATGCGCATTTTGATTCCCGATTCTTGAAGAAGCTCCATCGCAAGTTCATCAGGATAGGGATTCTGATAAATAATTTCGCTGATTCCCGCATTAATAAGCATCTTGGCGCACACCACACAGGGCTGCGTTGTTATATAGATAGAAGCCCCTTCAATATTGATGCCATAGCGTGCTGCCTGAAGCAGTGCATTTTGTTCCGCATGAAGGCCGCGACAAATTTCGTGACGCTGCCCCGAAGGCACGCCTAACTGTTGGCGCAAGCAACCCGTCACATCACAGTGGCGAAGGCCTGTAGGAACACCGTTATATCCCGTCGCTAAAATACGACGCTCTTTTACGATAAGAGCCCCAACCGCACGACGCATACAGGTAGTGCGTGTAGCAACTTCATTAGCAAGCTTCATGAAATATTCGTCCCATGATGGACGCTCATGTTTTTCTTCTTGCTGTTCCATTTTGCAAAGCCTCCTCAATGCTAGGCTTACTTGCTCTGTTGATTTTCTCTGCTCCTACTTTTACCACTTAGGCTTTGGGGCCTTCGCTGGTAACAGAAGTTCCCGTAGTTTGGAAAATACGGTCACCCGCATCGCCTAAACCAGGGACAATATAAGCATGATCATTCAGCCCTTCATCCAATGCACAGGTGAATAAACGAACATCAGGATCGGCATCTAATACCGCCTGTACACCTTCTGGTGCTGCCACAATTACCATAGCAACAATATCCTTTACCCCACGAGCACGCAGAGCATGTAAGGCAGAACAGAGCGATCCACCCGTAGCAAGCATGGGATCTACCAGTAAGACCTGACGCTCATTAATATAGCCAGGCATTTTTGCGTAGTATTCGATAGGCCTGTGAGTAGTTTCATCACGATACATACCCAAGTGAGCCACAGGAGATGAAGGAATAACTTCCAGCATGGCATCAAGCATAGCAAGCCCCGCACGCAAAATAGGAACAATAACAGGTTCCTGTTTCGCAATGCTTTTACACGTACACGTGGTAATAGGTGTTTTTACCTCAACTTCTTTGGTGATGAGATGTTTAGTTGCTTCATAGCATTCAAGCAGGGTTATTTCATGCACCGTTTGGCGAAATACCGAACTTGGCGTAGTTTCATTACGCAAAACAGAAAGTTTATGAGCAATCAAAGGGTGATCTAAAACAGTAAGACGATTCCCAAATGCATGATCTTGCACGTTTATTCCTTTCAGAATATTCCTCTCAATACTAGGTAAAGTTATACCTTCATAACAGACAGGACTATTCTCTCATAACAATAAGAGCGCCCTTTCCGAAGGGCGCTCCATAACAAACGTATTTTAGAAGCTTGGATACAGAGGATGCTTTGCAAGCATTTCGCTTACCTCAGCAGCAATTTCCTTCAAGCGAGCCTCATCGTTTGCGCTATACACACTTGCTGCAATCAGCTGACCGATACGAGTAAATTCATCTTTGTTGAAACCACGCGTAGTTGCAGCAGCAGAGCCAACACGAATACCACTAGTAACGAAGGGCGAGCGTGTTTCATTAGGAATGGTGTTCTTGTTTACCGTCAAGCCGACGCTTTCAAGAACCTTTTCAGCATCCTTGCCTGTAATATCTGCAGGAGTAAGATCAACCAAGCACAGGTGATTGTCGGTGCCACCGGATACCAGGCGAAGTCCACCATCAACCATACCTTCACCCATAGCGGAAGAATTTTCCACTACCTGGTCAATATAAGTCTTGAATTCTGGCTGCAATGCTTCGCCAAAAGCAACCGCCTTAGCTGCAATAATGTGCATCAAAGGACCACCCTGAGAACCAGGGAATACCGCCTTATCAATTTTCTTAGCGATTTCTTCATTATTAGTAAGAATGAAACCACCACGAGGACCGCGCAGCGTTTTGTGGCTGGTAGAAGTAACCACATCGGCATAAGGAACAGGGCTTGGATGGGCGCCTGTTGCAACAAGACCCGCGATATGAGCCATATCGATCATTAAATATGCGCCAACCTCGTCAGCAATTTCACGCATACGCTTAAAGTCGATAACGCGAGGATAGGCAGAAGCGCCGCCCACAATCAGCTTCGGTTTACATTCTTTAGCAATGCGCTCCATTTCATCGTAGTCAATTAACTCAGTTTCAGGATTAACGCCATAAGCAACAATGCGATAATCCTTACCAGAAAAGTTAACTGGAGATCCATGGGTCAAATGTCCACCATGATCAAGTGACAAACCCAATACGGTATCGCCTAAGCTTACCAATGCTTGATAGGCAGCTAAATTCGCATTAGCACCACTATGAGGCTGAACATTTGCAAAGTTGCAGTTGAACAGTTTCTTCGCACGATCGCGAGCAAGGTCTTCAACAATATCTACCTTTTCGCAACCACCGTAATAACGCTTTCCAGGATAACCTTCAGCATATTTATTAGTAAGCACAGAGCCCATAGCCTGCATTACCGCTGGTGACGCAAAGTTTTCTGAAGCAATTAATTCGATAGATGAACGCTGGCGTGACAACTCCTGTTCAATCGCATCTGCTACTTGGGGGTCTTCAGCGGAAAGTTGTTCGAGGAACATAGCTATTGTGCTCCTTTCAAGCGGTTCCTTTACTCATTTCTGTTCGTACCACCTTAGCACATCGAGCCAAAACAAAAATAGGACGGGCATTAATCCCGTCCTACTGTTTCATGGTTTTTACTTAAACGGTAGTTAGTCGCACTTTATGCGTAATCGCCAACCATAGCATCCATCAGAGCAGTCTGATTTGCAGCACCCTGATCA
>URMQ01000028.1 GCA_900548955.1 uncultured Eggerthella sp.
ATAAGAGGCTCGTTGCAGCTGTGAGAGGGTAGCTGCAACGAGCCTTGTTTTGTATCATGATGAATCATGAATAGATACTCATTTAGTAAGATTCAAAAATCATCTCGTCGTAGCTTCGATGCTTCCTATGAACTCCAGGTTGCCGATACATCTGTTTTGGTGACACGTAAGTCTATGAAGTCAATTCGCCTAAAAGTAACCCCTTTAGGTGAGGTACGCGTTTCTGCTCCCTACAACGTAAGCGATGATGAAATACGTCATATGGTGGAATCGCGCCTTGAGTGGATTTATTCGCAACAGCAAGCATTTGCGAACTCTCCTCAGTCAGAGGCTGAACGTGCAACTAAAGAAGAACAAGAGGCTTGGCGTGCTGTCGTGAAAGCTTGTGTCCCTTCTTTGGTGGAAGCATGGGAGCCTATTTTAGGGGTACAAGTAAAGCAATTAACGTATCGCAATATGAAATCAAGGTGGGGAAGTTGTCAGCCCTCAACGGGAAAAATTTGCATCAATATTCGTTTGGCGCTGTATCCGCCTGAATGTTTGGAATATGTGGTGGTGCATGAAATGTGCCATTTGCTCGTTGCTAATCATGGCCCCGGCTTTAAAACGCTTCTTACCAAGGTGATGCCTGACTGGAAGAGGCGAGCTGATAAGCTTCGCGCATAATAAGGTTAGCCTGTAGTGCCTTTATCTATTGTTTCTTGAATAGCTCTTTTGCCAATTCGAGAAATTCATATACCGCACTATTTTGTAGAGCGCTGAGGCGATAAACAATATAGAGCTGTCGGAAATCTTTAGGGGCCTCATCAATAGAGAGAAGACGAATTTCATCGGTGTAGGCTTTCAGCAGCCACGACTGACAAGCAAGTGCCATAACATCAGGATTTGCAAGCACGATAGAGGCAAGCGTGATTTCGTCTTTATAGCGATATCCCACTTGAAGAGGTTTGCCATCGATAAGGGCAGCTAGGTCTTCTCCTAGAGGTCCTTGCAAATCGTAAGAAATAAGGTAGTGCCCTATAAGGTCGTCCAAGGAAAGAGAAGACTTTTTTGCAAGGGGATGCTGCTTGTTAACGAGTAGCTTTAATTCTTGGCTCCAGCAAGGTAGAAATTCAAGTTCACTGTTCGATAATGGCTCATCAATAAAAGCCATATCAAGCGCACCGCTTTTGAGCTTTGCCTTTAGTGTTTCAGAGGGAGCTTGAATAATATTAAACGTTACTTCTAGTTTGGTTTGTTTGCGGAATTCGTAAATTAGGTTCGACCATTCTTTGCTTTGAGCCGAATAGATAGAGCCTAAGCGAATTTCTTGTTTTGTTGAAGAATCACTCTGTGCAGATTCAATGCCAGCATGCAAGAAACGAAGTGAAGTGCTGACATATTGATGAAATTGAGCGCCCTTTTCCGTTAAGTCGACAGAGCCTTTTTTTCGAATGAAGAGCTGGCAACCCAGTTCCTTCTCAAGACCGTTTATTGCCTGAGAAAGGGTAGGCTGCGTAATAGATTCTTGTTGTGCTGCTTCTTGGAAGTTTTTGGTTTGAGCGAGTGTTTCAAAATAATGCAAATGAGAAAGATTCACGATGTTCTCCTTGGGGGTTCGCAAGTATTTTAGCAAAGAGAATTCACAAAACAGAATTTCTAGAAAGACACCAAAAGAGAACCATTAAAAGATTTGTTATGTGTTCGGGTAAGACGGGAATTCAATAAAAGAAACGTTGTGTGTTCGGATGATATAGGAAGTCAGCCAAAAGAAAGGTTACGTGTTTGGGGTTACGTGTTCGTGAGATCAGGGAATTAGCCTGAATATGCCTCTTACCGTGGTTTTGTTTCGTTTGCGTTAAAGGACTTTTTTATTCGGAATACGGTGCTATCATACTTGTTTGTAAAAGGCGTTGATGAGGAAAGTAGGGACGAAACCCATCCTCCAGAGAGTTGGCGGTTGCTGAAAGCCAACGGTGGGACGGTCTGAAAGGCACCTCGGAGCAATTCTGTCTGAACTTTTTTTATTCAAGCGGAGCGATCCTCACCTTGGTAAAAAATCAGTAGGCTGAATCGGGCGGCCCCGTAATCGGTCAGTGGAGTAAATTCTCCCTTTCTTTTGAGGTCCTGATGCAGTCTGCTGCACAGGATTTTTTTGTATCTGGACATAGGTAAAAAGGGCGTTGACTTGTTGGCTGAATTGTTTGCCAGCAAGCTAAACCTAGAGGATAAAAGAAAGGGCGTGATGAAATGCGAAGCGATGCAATCAAAAAAGGGCTCGCTCGTGCACCTCACCGCAGTCTGCTCAAGGCAGACGGCTTAACCGACGAAGAATTAGAACGCCCGCTTATTGCGGTTATTTCTTCTCAGAACGAAATTATTCCAGGTCATACTCATCTTGATAAAATCGCTGATGCGGTAAAAGCGGGTATTCGTATGGCTGGCGGTACACCACTTCAGGCTACTACCATCGGTGTGTGCGATGGTATTGCTATGAACCATGATGGTATGCATTATTCTCTTACCAGCCGTGAAGTTATTGCAGACTCGGTTGAATGCGTTGTGCAAGGTCATGCGTTTGACGGTGTAGTACTTATTCCTTCTTGCGACAAGATTGTACCAGGCATGTTGCTGGCAGCTTGTCGTTTGAATCTTCCTACTGTTCTTGTTTCTGGTGGTCCTATGCTTGCTGGTCATGATAAGCAGGGTAACCAGACCGACTTGAATACTCTTTTCGATGCCGTTGGTCAGGTAACGGCTGGCACCATGACCGAAGAAGAATGTAAGTGGTTTGAAAACACCGCTTGTCCTACCTGCGGTAGCTGCTCTGGCATGTTTACGGCAAATTCTATTTGCTGCCTTTCTGAGGCATTAGGTATTGCGCTTCCTGGTAATGGCACTGTTCCTGCTGTGTATTCAGAGCGTATTCGCTTGGCAAAGCAGGCAGGTATGAAGGTAATGGAATTGGTCGAGAAAGATATTAAGGCACTCGATCTTATTACTCCTGCTGCAATCCATAACGGCATGGCGCTCGATATGGCTTTTGGTGGCTCAACGAATACCATGCTTCATCTGACCGCTATTTCTCATGCTGCAGGCTGCCCGGTAACTATGGAAGACTGGGATGAAGTTTGCCAGAAGATTCCGAATTTGACCCGTATCGCACCAGCTGGTCCTCTTCATATTGAAGACTTGAATGCAGTTGGTGGTATTTCGGCAATCATTGGCGAGCTTGGTCGTCATGGTTTGCTTGATACTTCTGCTCTTACTTGCCATGGCACGATGCAGGAATGGATTGATACTTGCCCTCCAGTGGATGGGGAAATCGTACGTACGGTAGAAAATGCATATAGCCCCTTTGGTGGCTTGCGCGTTATGAAGGGTAATCTTGCTCCAAATTGCGGTGTTGTTAAGCAATCTGCGGTTGCAGATGATATGCGAACTCATCGTGGTCCTGCTCGCGTTTTCGAATCCGAAGAAGAAGCTTGTGAAGCTATCTTTGGCGGCAAGATCAATGCAGGAGACGTGGTAGTTATTCGCTATGAAGGTCCTGCTGGTGGTCCTGGTATGCGTGAAATGCTTACCCCTACTTCCGCAATTTGCGGTATGGGTCTTGATCATGATGTTGCTCTTATTACCGATGGTCGCTTTTCTGGCGCAACCAAGGGTCCTGCAATTGGGCATGTAAGTCCAGAAGCAGCTGCTGGTGGTCCTATTGCATTGGTTCAGGAAGGTGACATTATTGATATTGACATCGATAAGGGCTCGCTTACCTTGGAAGTTTCTGATGAAGAAATGGCAGCGCGTCGTGAAGCTTGGGTGAAGCCCGAACCTAAGCACAAGGTTGGCGTGCTGGCTCGTTACGCAAAACTGGTATCGAGTGCAGATAAGGGGGCGTATTTCGGATGATCATCGATAAAGAATATGAAGCAAAGATGGGTCTGGGTCCTCACACTGAAAAGCAGGGTAAAACCATGCTGGGCTCGGAAGCTATCATTGCTTCCTTGGAGGCTGAAGGCGTAGATACCGTCTTCGGTTATCCAGGAGGACAGGCAATTAAAATTTATGATGCACTGTACGACTCCAAGAAAATCAAGCACGTGCTTGCTCGTCACGAACAGGCTGCTACGCATGAAGCGGATGGTTATGCTCGTGCTACAGGTAAAACAGGCGTTGTAATTGTAACGAGTGGTCCTGGTGCAACTAACACGGTAACGGGTATTGCAACTGCGTACATGGATAGCGTTCCTCTGGTTGTTATTACTGGTCAGGTACCTCGCAATATTATTGGTACCGACGCTTTCCAGGAATCGGACATTGTTGGTATTACTATGCCAATCGTAAAGCACAGCTATTTACTTCAAAGCTGTGAGGACATGACTAAGACGTTCCGCGAAGCATTTTATATTGCGAATTCCGGTCGTCCTGGCCCTGTTCTGATTGACGTTCCGTCCGACTTGGCAGGTGCGGAAATGGTATTCGAATATCCAGAAGATGTTCAGATTCCTTCCTATAAGCCAACCGTGAAGGGTAACGTCCGTCAGATTCGCCAAGCGGTAGAAATGATGAAGAGCGCCAAGCGTCCTGTTCTCTACATTGGTGGCGGTATTATTGCTTCTCATTCTGAAGAAGAACTGAAAAGCGTGGCGGAAGCTTTGCAGATCCCTGTAGTAACGTCGCTTATGGCAAAGTCGGCATTCCCTTCATCGCATCCACTCAACTTAGGCCCTGTTGGAATGCATGGTTCCAAGTTTGCGAACTATGCGGTTACCAACGCAGATTTGCTGGTAGCGGTAGGTGCGCGTTTTGCCGATCGTGTTACCGGTAAGCTTGCAGACTTTGCGCCTAACGCAAAGGTTATTCATGTTGATGTTGACCCTGCTGAAATTGGTAAAAACCGCATTCCTCAAATTCCTATCGTGGGCGATGCGAAGGTAGTTTTAGCGGGAATGAAAGACCAGCTGGAAAAGCAGGGGTATGAGCCTATTACGCAAGAATGGCTTGGTCAAATTGAAGAATGGCGTTCTCGTCATCCGTTCTATAGCCCTGGTTTGGTAGCACTGAACGGAAGTATTTCACCTGAAGGCTCGCTTGATTTATTAAGCGACATGCTGGATCCGGAAAACTCCATTGTGACTACCGAAGTTGGTCAGCACCAGATGTGGGCCGCTCAGCATATTGATCGTGACGTTCCACGCACCTTCTTAACCAGTGGTGGTTTGGGCACTATGGGTTTTGGTTTTCCTGCAGCTATTGGTGCTAAGGTTGCTTGTCCTGATAAGCAGGTAGTTTGCATAGCGGGCGACGGTTCATTCCAGATGAATTCTCAGGAAATGGCAACCGCAGCAGCTGAAGGTATTAACGTTAAAGTACTTTTGATGAACAATTCTGCTTTGGGTATGGTTCATCAGTGGCAAAACCTGTTCTACAACAAGCGCTATAGTGAAACGCTGTTGCCCGACATTCCTGATTTCGTGAAGTTGTGCGACGCATATGGCTGGGGCGGTAAACGCGTAAGCAAGCCTGAAGAATTGAAGGATGCCTTCCAGTGGCTGCTTGATTACGATGGCCCTGCGTTGCTGGATATGCGTATCGACCGCGATGAAAACGTATTCCCTATGGTTGCTCCTGGCGCTCCTTTGGATGACATTATTGGCGCCGTTAATGTGGGTCCTATTTCACACATGTTAGAGGGATTTGAAAACTTGCCTTTTGAAAATGCGGCAGAAGCTAATGATGCAGCACACGCAGCAGAAGCAGCAGCTAAAGACAAGAAAGCGGCCAATAACGAAAAGACCGATGACGACTCTGAAGAAGAAGGAGGCCGATAATGGAAACACCCCAAAGGCACATCCTTTCTGTTTTGGTAGATAACCAGTCCGGCGTTCTTTCGCGTGTTACCGGTCTTATTTCGCGTCGTGGATTCAATATTGAATCGCTTTCCGTGGGTCCTACTGAAGATCCTACGTTGTCGCGCTTGACCATTATTATGCTTGCAAACGATGTGGCTTATGAGCAAATTACCAAACAGCTTCACAAGCTTATTAACGTTCATAAGATTACTGACCTTACCCAAGAACAGGCTATTGAACGAGAGCTGGTTTTGATTAAGGTTCATGCAAACCCTGAACGCCGCAATGAAATTATTGAAATTGCAAACGTATTCCGCGCCAATATTGTTGATGTGGGTAAAACTTCATTAACTGTTGAAGTTACGGGTACTGAGTCAAAGATTGCGGGTATCGAAGATTTGCTTCGTGCTTACGGTATTAAGGAAATCATTCGTACAGGTGTAATTGCTATGTCTCGTGGTTCGAAGGTAAGTTAATACGTTTCCACGAGTTGGCGATAACAGTAAAGTAAGTAATCAGTCATTAGAAGAAGGGATGAATCATGGCTGTAACTATCTATTATGAACAGGACGTAGATCCTTCAGTAATCCAGGGCATGAAGGTAGCCATTATTGGCTATGGCTCTCAGGGTCATGCGCATGCTCTGAACCTTAAGGACTCTGGCGTTGATGTTCGCGTTGGTCTTCGCGAGGGTTCTTCCTCTTGGGCAAAAGCTGAAGAAGCAGGTCTGAAGGTAATGAACATGGACGATGCTGCTGAAGAAGCAGACCTCATCATGATCCTCGTTCCCGACGAGAAGCAGCCTGAAGTATATGAGACTCATGTTGCTCCACACTTGAAGGATGGCAACACCCTTGCTTTCGCTCATGGTTTCAACATTCACTATGGCTACATTAAGGCTCCTGAAGGCGTAAACGTAATTATGTGCGCACCTAAGGGTCCTGGTCACATCGTACGTCGTCAGTACACTGAAGGTTCTGGTGTACCTGATCTGGCTTGTGTTGCACAGGATGCAACCGGCAACGCATGGGATATTGCCCTTTCTTACTGCTGGGGTGTTGGCGGTGCTCGTTCCGGTATTATTAAGGCAACCTTCGCCGAGGAAACTGAAGAAGACCTCTTTGGTGAGCAGGCAGTTCTTTGCGGTGGCTTAGTAGAGTTGGTAAAGGCTGGCTTCGAGACTTTGGTAGATGCTGGTTATCCTCCAGAGCTTGCATACTTCGAGTGCTATCACGAGATGAAGATGATCGTAGACTTGATGTACGAATCTGGTATCCACTTCATGAATTACTCCATCTCTAATACCGCTGAATACGGCGAGTACTATGCTGGTCCTAAGGTTATCAACGAGCAGTCTCGTGAAGCTATGAAGGAAATCTTGAAGCGTATTCAGAATGGCGAATTTGCTAAGGAATTCGTTGCTGACTGCAACAATGGTCATAAGTGGTTGCTTGAGCAGCGTGAGGCAATCAACACTCATGAAATTGAAAAGACGGGTGAAAAGATTCGCTCCATGTTCTCTTGGATCAAGGCTTAAGCATCAAGTATTACGGGCATCAAGCAATACAGGCGTCAAGCATTAACAGGCGTCAAATAGTATAGGCGTCAAGCAGTGCAGGCTCTAAGTAGTACAGATGTCGAGTATTACAGGCGTCAGGCAATATAGGCATATAGGCGCCAAGTAATTTAGACATCTTAAATTTGGCAGAAGGTCGTCCCTGTGGCGGCCTTCTGTTCTTTAAACTCAACTCTATATTAAATCACCGTTGACCTAGTGCCCTATAGGCAGCTCAAACAAAATAGCTTCTTCCATACAGCTTTTGCATGAAATATCCCGTTATGTACGCAGTTGCTTCACCAATTGAGAATTCGCAGTAATCAACAGCAAAAAAATGGTAACCAAGCATAGTAGTTATTCTGTTGATCTTTAATTACTGGGCAGATCACGTACATAACGGGAGATTTCGTACATTTTTTAACGAATAAAGTAAGCCATAATAGAAAGCGTAATTGCTGGTATACAACAATTACGCTTTCGGATGGTGCGAATATAAGCGTTTTATTGAAACTGTTTTGATGGATGCAGATAAAAGCGCTTTACCCTCGCCTAAGATCATCTATGGCAAGAAAGTATCCGTAACGTTACTTACGACTTTCGCGCAGAGCCTTCATTTGCTCGCGAGCGGTGCAGGTAATACGAAGCGTTCGCATGGCAGAATCAAGGGTACTGTAGCATTTTGCTCCAGGAACACCGCGTAATTCGTTCACGATATCCTGCGCTTGACCAAGACCGGGGTAGGATTGAACTTCAGGTGTTACCTCCCAGGTTTTTAGTTCGGCTTCTTTGCGTACGCCGCCCATAACTCCTTCGTGAGCTACCGCGTTTTCGTCGGCAAGTGCTTCGAAATGAAGGGGGGCGGCATTGTCGTAGTAAGAAAATTCAACACTGCCTTTGTCTCCGTAAATCAAGAAGCGATCGATTGCTTTATAGGTTGCATAGCACCAGGTACCAGAAACCATTACGCGGTTTTTGGTAATACCGGAAAGAGATACGGCATCTTCGCCAGGATAGAATCCAGTTTCATTGGTAACTTCCAATTTGAAATCAACCAAAGGACCAGTCAAAAAGTCAATCAAGTCCAGCATGTGAGCGTCGCCCTCGTAGAAATGGCTGCCGCCTGAAATCTCGGGGCGCACACGCCAGGGTTTTTGATCTTTGGGAAGCATTTCTTCTGCGGTTTGGCGTTGGGTACGAATTACTTGTACACCACGAATCTTGCCAATAGTGCCCGCATCAAGCAACTTCTTTAATTCGCGATAACGAGGCATGCCGCGGCGGTAATGCGCAGTAAAGCAGCGAGTACCCGATTCTTCAAAAGCGGCATGTATTTCTTCTGCTTCTTCCCAAGAAAGCGCGATGGGCTTTTCCAGATAGCAGTGCTTGTGTGCTTGTGCTATCTGAATTGCATACTGCTTATGAACATTGGGCGGAGTGGCAACATAGATAATATCCACCTCAGGATCGGCAAGTAATTCATCCAAAGTGTCGTAGGCATGTCCGTGTCCATGACGCTTACACCAATCTACTGCTTTGCTTTTGGTGCGATTCCAGATGCCTGCCAGTTCAGAGTCTTCTGCTAAATAGAACGCTGGTCCGTTTTTGGTTTCGACGACATCTCCGCATCCGATGATGCCCCAGCGAATTACCTCTTTCATACAATCCCCCTAAATAGTTTGTTGATTAGGAAATAGGGAAGCTTATTTGCCTTTTATTGTAGATGTCTACAGGGTAAATGTTGCATGAAAAAACATACGGTTATTGTTCGAATCAATGCATCTTTATGATGAATCGCTTGGGTGGTGTCGTAAGGGCTGTCTTAGAAGTTGCCAAATATATCCTTGAAAGCAATTATGCTATTGACCCAATATGTATGCTCGTCCACGTAATACATAAAGGTTTAACAAATAAATGTCTCTCTATCGTGGTAAAGTGACCAGCACTACCAAGTTGATAGAGTCTTGTGCTGCAATTGGAAACCTGTGCGAAAAGCGGAAACTTTCGCGAAAAGCGGAGACTAGCGTGAAAAGTAGAAACTTTCGCGGAAAGCGGAGACTAGCATAGAAAAGCGGAGACTAGCATGAAAGCCAACTTGGGTGTTTTGTTCAAACTTAGACAACGCAGAGAAAGGACTTGGCTAAATGGGAAGGGTGTATAACTTTTCTGCAGGCCCAGCGGTACTTCCTGAAGAGGTATTGCGTGAAGCCGCTGATGAAATGCTCGATTACAAAGGCACTGGCATGTCAGTTATGGAAATGAGCCATCGATCAGCAGCGTTTAAGGGCATTATTGAAGAAGCTGAAGCAGATCTGCGTGAGCTTATGAATATTCCCGATAACTATCATGTACTGTTTTTGCAGGGTGGTGCAACGCAGCAGTTCGCAGCAATTCCAATGAATCTTATGCTTACGGGCAAAGCAGACTATATCGTATCGGGTTCTTGGTCTAAGAAGGCTTACAAGGAAGCAAAGATTTTTGGCGATGCTCGCCTAGTTGCTTCTAGCGAAGACGAAAACTTCTCTTACATTCCTAATGTTGACGAGTTGGAATTCGATCCAGAAGCAGATTACGTCTATATTTGTGAAAATGAAACTATCTACGGCACGCATTATCACAAGTTGCCTGATACGGGTGATGTGCCTTTAGTAAGCGACGTTTCTTCTTGCTTCTTGTCTGAGCCTATTGATGTTTCAAAGTATGGTTTGATCTATGGCGGTGTTCAGAAGAACATTGGTCCAGCTGGTGTAGTAATTGTTATTGTTCGTGATGACCTGGTAAAGGAAGAATGGCTTCCCAATACACCAACTATCATGCGCTATAAAACTCAGGTAGATGCAGATAGCATGTCTAATACGCCTCCTTGCTATGGCATTTATATTTGCGGCAAGGTGTTCAAGTGGTTAAAGGCACAGGGTGGTCTTGAAGCCATGAAGAAGCGCAATGAAGAAAAGGCTGCTATTTTGTATGACTACCTTGATTCAACCGACTTCTATACCGCAACCGCACGCAAGGAAGATCGTTCTATCATGAATGTCCCCTTTGTTACGGGCGATGCTGATTTGGATGCCGAATTCGTAGCAGGTGCAAAGAAGGTTGGAATTGAAAATATCAAAGGACATCGTACCGTAGGTGGCATGCGTGCAAGTATTTATAACGCTATGCCTATTGAGGGTGTGCAAGCCTTGGTTGACTACATGAAGGAATTCGAAAAGGCTCATTCGTAAAGCGCTAAAAGCGTGAATATAAACTTACGAAGTTGAATTAAAGTCGCATCAATTACAAAAGGCGCTTAACCAAAAGGCGGTCGCTCTTTAAAGAAGGGGGACCGCCTTTACTTTGAAGCGCTCTTAATCCTTGGAAAACTTTGTAGATAAGTATTCCTGAACGCTCTTGCTTGCGTCTTGTACGTTCTGTCCAATATTGCGTCCAGCTTGGTTGGCGGCGATAACAGCCAGAGATCCGAGTGCATTACGCAAAACAGTGCCCGATTCGTTGTCTAAATTTTGGGCAGCTTTTGAGATAAGGGGGATTATTTTAATTCCTCCAAAGAATAATTCTGTAGCATTGGTGATACCCGAAACTTCAATAGCTTTGAAAAGAGCATCGACTATTTCAGCGGCTTCATCGTCGGAATATTGGGCGAGCCATTCAGAGAACACTTCATCAAAAAAATCTGCACTATCGGCGATCTTTTCTGTGTAGCTGAAATCATTCATTTGAGCATTGAGATCCCAATTAAAAATGCTGTGCTGGTCAAATCCGTGCTCTTGAGCTTTGACGATGCGGGCTGGAGCAGGGCAGTCCATAAGCATGCCTACGATAGACTCTTCAGGGATAGTGCGATCTATGCGACCGTTTAAGCGAGCCCATTCTTCTGATGAAATAGCACCCCTTTTAAAGCCAGGAGCATCGTGAACGAAAACAGTGTCAATTCGTTGTTGGACGTCTGAACTTGCTTTTAGCGCTGCATACAAAGCCAAGTTTCCGCCTTTGGAATGTCCACCAACGTAGAGGCGTTGTGGAAGATGTGGTGCGACAGTTTCTAAATAGCGAAGTGCCTGCGCTTGCGCGGGAACAGGGGAAGTGTATGCCATATTAAAGTTTTCGCGCCATCCCGTAATGGAAGTATCGGTTCCACGAAAGCCAATATAGGCGAATTCGTTTTGAGCATTCTTGCTGTTGTAGACAAAAGTTATGGCAGCAAATTGATTGCTTGTTTTCTTGTCGAAAATACTCAAATAATCCTGTAAAGATAGAAATCTAAATCGTGGGCTTGCGGCAAGTGCTACAAGAATGGATTTAATCCTTTCAGGCACTAAACCAGTAAACATTTCTGAATAACGCTCTGCGCGAAGAAGATTTACAAATCGCGCTGCAGGCTGCTTGGTTTTGCTTTGTTTTGAATTTTTTGTGAGAGTGTTCAGTAGCTTGGTAAGACTTGCTTTGCTAGTAAAACCAGTCTTTCGTTGCTGTTGTGCTGCTGACTCATCGGGATTAAGTGGGGGTACTAATCCTTCACAGCGTACCATGCAAAATTGTGAAAGTACAGCGGAATCTATTACGTTAAACGGTAGGTTTTCAAAGGAGCTAAATTCGTTTTCTAGGTAATCAAGAATGTTCATGAACAGCTCCTTAACCGCATTTGAGCTTTAGTGACAAACTAGTAGCCCCTGCAATAGTCCTTACAATAGCGGGATTTCAAACAAAGCCCCCATAAGACTTTTGAAGGTGTTTTTATGCCTTGAATTATAAGGGTATCAGGATGTGCTGTTCTATACGTGTAGTACAGGAATAACGAAGGTAACAAAATATCAAAATGTAAACACCTGCTCTGTAAAAATGTAAACCCGTGTAAATTACAACAAAAATGTAGAAGAAGGCCTCTTTCCGCTTCGCCCATATGCTATACTTTCCTGGTCTGTCAAGAGGCAGGCATTGAAACTATAGGCCCCCGAGACATGTTTGCTGTTGGCGCATAGATCTACGCGTAGCATGCATGGTTAATGTTTGAAACCGCAAACACGTACGAAGGGTCCCTGATTACATTTTGAAAGGGGTCCGTTTTGACCGAAATCAAGAACACCTCCGTCATTGATTTTGAGGACATTTCTGATGAGGAAATGAATCAGATGATCGATGGCACCTTGACCGACTTCGACGAGGGCGATCTTATCGACGGTACCGTTGTAAAGATTGAGCATGACGAAGTTCTCGTTGACATCGGATTCAAGAGCGAGGGCGTTATTCCTGCTCGCGAGCTTTCCATCCGCAAGGACGCAGATCCTTCAGAGGTTGTAAGCCTGGGTGACAAGCTTGAGGCACTGGTTCTCCAGAAGGAGGACAAGGACGGCCGCCTCATCCTTTCTAAGAAGCGCGCAGAGTACGAGCGTGCTTGGATTCAGGTTGAGGATAAATTCAAGGCTGGCGAAGTTGTTACTGGTGAAGTTATCGAAGTTGTTAAGGGCGGTCTGATCCTGGACATCGGTCTGCGTGGCTTCTTGCCTGCATCTTTGGTTGACCTTCGTCGTGTTAAAGATCTTTCTGCATATCTTGGCACCGAAATCGAAGCTCGTGTTATTGAGATGGATCGCAACCGCAACAACGTTGTTCTTTCTCGTCGTGTTCTTCTCGAAGAAGGCCGCAAGAACGAACGTGCTGAAATTCTGGAGAAGCTGTCTAAGGGCATGCGCCTGAAGGGCACTGTTTCCTCCATCGTTGACTTCGGCGCATTTGTTGACCTTGGTGGTATCGACGGTTTGATTCACATCTCCGAGCTTTCTTGGAGCCATGTAAATCATCCTTCCGAGGTTGTTAAGGTTGGCGAAGAAGTTGAGGTTGAAGTTCTCGACGTTGATCTTCAGCGCGAGCGCATCTCCTTGGGTCTCAAGCAGACCACCGAGGATCCTTGGACCAAGCTCGTTGAAACCTATCCTGTAGGAACGGTTGTAGACGGCAAGGTTACCAAGATTGTTCCATTCGGTGCATTCATCGAACTTGGTGCAAATGTTGAAGGCCTTGTACACATCTCTGAGATGGCCATGAAGCACATCGATTCACCTGCTCAGGTTGTTCATGTAGGCGATGCTGTTAAGGTAAAGGTTATGGACGTAAACGTAGAGCGCCGTCGCATTTCCTTGTCTATGAAGGCAGCTGCTGAAGAGCTGGGCATTGAAATTGAAGTAGCTGAACCTGAAAACAAGGAAGAAGCTGCTGCTGACGCTGAGTAGTACTCAGAATAGCACGCGCCTAAGCATTTATAAAAGCGAGATCACTTTGGTGGTCTCGCTTTTTTGTTTGTTTTTAATTTGTCCTATATGCCCGCTTTAATAAGTGATGCTTAGCGGGACGATACTTAATCGTCCCGCTTACGTTTTGCAACTAAATAGCTTCTACAAGTGGCAGAGACAAATTGCTATCTTGTGACGTCGTTGTAGCTATCGCGATCGGTATACCAAGCATACGAATATGAATTGCCAAACTCGTATGACCCGTTCGCTTCGTCGAATTCGTCGACGCCACTATAACCTCCATAGGCTCCTCTGCGTCGCTGTTCGGCTTCCCATTCTTCTTGTTTTCGAATTCTCTCCATTGCTTTTTTATGGCGTTCTTTTTCTGCACGGTCACGCCTCGCGCGTTCTTGTTTTGTTAAGGGGTTAAGCCTAGTTAAGTGAGGTTTAAAGTAAAGTGAAGCATTTCCAAAATTGCCGCACATTCTCCCATAAACTCTAAGCGTGTTAATCAGTAACTCAACATCATCGAAGCATTTATTCGTGAGAAGCGCTAATTCAATTTTGCGATGAATAAGCTCTTTCCCCCAGTCTTTTTTAATAGGAAGCTTATCTTCAGGTTTTCTGCCGTAATATAGCTTCGACCATCCGCCAACTTGCCCATAGGCGCGTCTTAAGTTCCGCGAAAACGTTCCAAAGGCATTCCAGTATTCATGCTCACAAGATTTTATGCGTTCATGGATTTCAGTAGGCAGAGCAATACTAAAGGCGGCAGCGAAGTTAGGTAGCGGCGGAGTATTTTGTAGAAAGTTCGAAGAAAGTCCTTCAGCATCTTTTCCATCCAGAATCCGATCAATGTTCTTTTGGAGAGCCTCGATAAGCGCTAGATTGAATCTGGGCCTAGGGATGCCTTTGAGAACTTCTGCTTCGTAGGCAAAATACATGGCGGTTTCGCCTACGTTCATAGGGGGAATTTCCGGGGTGTTTTGATCGGTGTTTTCCGAAATTAAGATCTTGCCAAACCTTTCAACGTCTTCAAGATAAATGTTGAACTTCCAGTCCGATCCTAAGCTGCTTGCTTTGCGATAAAGGTAGTCTTCCCTAAAAATGTTTTCTTCAAGCACCTGTTTGGCACTCATAATATGAGTATCGCAACCTTTTAGATCGTTTACGTAAGGGTTTTTGGCGTCGAATTCGGTAAGGATTTTCTTGTAAAACCAAGGTTCGCTTTCCTGGTAGTTGGGTAACCCATATTTCTCTTGAATAGCTTTACATTTTTGAGCTATGTTGAAAGTGTCTTTTGCTTTCCCGAAAGGTAAAAGGGGCTTTGACAAAGCACCTTTGCACGCCTGTTCCCAAATCTGAGTGTTGTTTGACAGATATTTCAGGTCATCAAGATAGGTAGCCATTGTAGCTCCTTTCAGGATGGGTACGATACTGGTTAGTATATCGTAAGGAAGTAAATAGAAGGAGCGCTTGAAGTCTTAATCACCCTTTGAATCCATACGTCTGGAGGGCAGATTTTAACGAGGGAGCATTGGTAATTTCGTTATGAATGCAGGCGTAGCATTTATTTGCCATGAATGAAGGTGTAGCGTTTTTTATCAGCTTCATTAGTGGTGACATTAGTCTTTTAAAGTAAGAACAAATCTTTTACTCTTTCATTAAAGGAGGTAACCGAAATGGCCTTCAAGATGGAGTTATACAAGGGTGGAGAGCTGCATTATCGAGCGGCACGGCAGAGACGATATTTCGTTGGAGCGTTTGTTCTTTGTGTTGTTCTGTTCGTAGTTGGATGTCTAAATAATGCACAATTCTTTGATCAAGTAGGGGCGCTGTTCATTCTCTTGTGGTTGCTTTGCCTGTCGCTTGCTTTTCATGGGGCAGTTTGTGAATCTTATGCAGAACAATTTCCTTCCAGTGTCAAGCCTTGGTATTGGGCGAGCGTAATTGTTGCTGTTGGAATTCCTTTGTTGTCGAGTGTTATTACTGTTGCGATAACGGGTCAATTTGCGTATTTGCTGATTTTTGCAGTAGCGGCGTTCTTTGTGCTGCGCAATCACCGTCTTGTGCATGTGGCGCTCAAATAACAATGCAATAGAGCGCGAATTCTAGGTTGACTTGCATGTGATAATTAAAAACATACCCATGCGAGCATAATAACCTTGCTCGAGTGCGCTGCAAAGCTAGTGAGAGGGGATTGCGGTGTTAAGCATTTTTGTTACGGGTGGAATTGGTTCAGGAAAATCCACGTTGATGGAATTTCTTAAAGAAAAAGGTGCAGGTATTGTTCTCGCCGATGAAGTGGGCCACGAAAACCTGCATAATCCAGAAATGAAGGCAGAGTTAGTGAAGGCCTTCGGTAAAGAAATACTCGATACGAATGGTGAATAATCAAGTCTACCGCCGGATAGTTGGCGAGTTCCTGGCGGATCGTACCGTAATC
>URMQ01000029.1 GCA_900548955.1 uncultured Eggerthella sp.
ACAGGAACTTCTACGATCTTATCAAGACCAGCATCTACAGCTGCGAAGTTCTTGTTAACAACATCTTCACCCTTCTTACCATAGGACTTAACGATCATTTCCTTCATATACTTAACAGCTGTATCGATAGGAATGATGTTAGCCAGTTTGAAGAATGCAGCCTGAAGAACGGCATTTGTCTTACCATTTAACTTAAGTTCTTTATCAACATCTTCTGCGTTGATGATGTAGAACTTAACGTGTTTCTGAGCTAACTGATGTTTAACCTTGGATGGCAGTTTTTCATCCAGTTCTTCTTCCGGCATAGCGTCCAGCTGAGCGCCTGTTACTGCCAGGTCTCCATCCTCAAATATACCGATCTGACGGGCAATAGCCGTAGCCGTCACTTTATGATCTCCCGTGATCATAATCGGACGAATACCCGCCTTCTTACATTCCGCTACAGCAGCTTTGGATTCTTCACGCGGAGGATCCATCATTGCGATCAAGCCGATAAACGTAAGATTATATTCGTCTTCCAAAGTCAATTCCAACTCGTCTGACACTGTTTTATATGCAAAAGCAAGAACACGGAGTCCCTGTCTTGAAAATGCCTGATTTTGTTCTTCGATATTTTTTCTGTCCTGCTCCGTCATCGGACGCACTTCAGAACCGATCTGTATCTGATCCATACGAGGGCCGTATTGTTGGTACTGACTCTGACGATGCGGGCGATACCATCATCGTAGTTCGTGTCCCTTATGCAGAGGTAGTATCTTATACAAAAGACCTGCGTGCTATGACGCGTGGTTCTGGCACTTATTCGCTCGAGATTAATGGATATGAGCCTGCGCCTTTTGATGTTCAGCAAAAGTTAGTTGAGAAATATCAGGCATCTCGCAAGTAGATTGGTGAAGCTAAGTTTTTCTGAGCGGTAACGAGACTTTCGTAGTTTATTTTTCGCAGACCCAGGTTTGTTGTCCTTTGATAACAGACCTGGGTTGTTTTAGGTAACGCTCGTTTATTTCGATTGCGCAATTCCGCCTGATAAAGCTTGTTTGCTTAATTCTTCTTTGTTAAGAAATTAAAGAAGGGTCGAAGAGTACATTTAAATCAACATTTGTCTGAATACCTGAAACGCTTCCTGTTGAGGTGTATTGCCACATAACAATTGGAGTTGATGTTGTGGGCGCTGTGTCGTTGTATTCGGCATACCAAATGTCTTCTTTAAGGCTGCCTAGATCGTAGCGCGCTAAATCGTGCTTATTTCCATACACTAATGTTGAATATCCTGCTTGTTTAATACGATTGCAAAAAGCTTCTGCATTCTTAGTGCACTGTTCCGCACTTAAATCATTGGCTCGTGCATTGTGGTTCGGCATGTCTTCAAGGTCATAAGCAATAGGGCAGGTAACACCCATTCCTTCGATTAGCTGCAATACGTATTCAGCTTCTTCTATTGCTTCATCTTCAGTAACCGCCTGAGAAAAGAAATACACACCGAAGGGAACTCCTGCTGCTTGAGCGCCGTCAGCATTTGAGTAAAACGTTTCATCCGCAAATAGATTGCCTTGGGTGTAACCGCGGCTCCCACAACGAATCATTGCGAAATCAATGCCGTCATTTGCTACCGCACTCCAATCAATAGTGCCCTGATGACTTGATACATCAATGCCCGTTTTTGAGGTTATTTGCCCAGCTTGTTGGTATACTATGCGTCCATTTTCTTGCGTTAAGTTATTCCAATTATAATCGCGCGAATGGCTACAGCTTTGAATTCCAATAGTAAGAAGAATAATGAGGGCAAGGATTCCAATAACGAATGCTACTAATTTTGTTGGAAATGGTTGTGATTTGGTAGAGTAGGTAGCGCTATAGGGGCGTGAGCTAGTTCTCGTTTGCGGCGATGAATAGCTCTTACGCGAATAAGAATTATAGACACGGGGAGTATGGGAGCGCTGAGCATGCGAGCCTGTGCGATGTTTAGCCGTAGTCCTTTTAGTTGATCTACTAGAGGTTTGTGACGAATGTTTCTTGTTTCGATACGATGTCATGTGCTGATTGTATCAGTGATGAGGTATCTGTTGGCTTTCTGTAACAACTCTACGATAAAATACAAAGGTTATAACTTTTATAGTTTCCTCCCAATGTGATAGGAGTTAATTGTATGTGTGGAATTGTTGGCTATACCGGTTCACTTCAGGCAAAAGAAGTTTTGCTTGAAGGTTTGAAGCGTTTGGAATATCGCGGTTATGATTCTGCGGGTATTGCAGTATTTGATGGCGATAAATTAAATATCGTAAAACGCTTGGGTAAAGTTTCCGAATTGGTTGATGCCCTTGATCCTCAAACCTGTGTTGGTACGTGTGGTATTGGTCATACTCGTTGGGCAACCCATGGTGCTCCATCTGAGCGCAATGCGCATCCGCATACGAGCTGCGCATCCGATATTGCGGTTGTTCATAACGGTATTATTGAAAACTTTACTGAACTCCGCGAAGAACTTATTGCGAGAGGTCATACCTTTGAATCTGATACCGATACAGAAGTAGCTGCTCATCTTGTTGAGGAAGCTTATAACGGTGATCTGTTAGAAGCGGTACGTAGTGCTGCTTCAAGGCTTGTTGGCGCATATGGTCTTGCTGTTACCTGCGAACAAGAACCAGGTACAATTGTAGTAACGCGTAAAGATTCTCCCATTGTGCTTGGCGCAGCAGAAAATGGTAGTTATGTTGCATCTGACATTATTGCTGTTATTGAAGCAACACGTGACGTTGTCATTATGGAAGACAATCAATTTGCTGTTATGAAGCCCGAAGGCATTACGTATTTTGATCAGGATGGTAAAGAAATTCATCCAGAAATTACCCATGTTGACTGGGACATTGATGTTGCAGAAAAAAGCGGTTATCCCGACTTTATGTTAAAGGAAATTCACGAACAGCCTCGCGTAGTTCGTGATACCTTGGCAGGCCGTATGTCTGGTCGAGAAATCAAGATCGATGAGCTTACTCTTACTCGCCAAGAGCTTAACTATATTGATCGTGTCTATATTATCGGATGCGGTACGTCGTATCATGCGGGTCTTATCGCTAAGAATTTGATCGAGGCATGGGCTCGAATTCCTACTGAGGTAGAAGTGGCAAGTGAATTCCGCTACCGCAATCCTATTATTACGCCTACTACTTTGGTTGTTGCTGTTTCTCAGTCGGGTGAAACGGCAGATACGCTTGCCGCAATTCGTGATGCACGTATTAAGGGCGCTAAAGTTTTTGGTATTACTAACGTTATTGGTTCTCCTGTTGCGCGAGAATCTGATGGTGTTATTTATACAAAGGCTAATAAAGAAATTGCAGTTGCTTCAACTAAGTCATTTATTGGTCAGGTTGTAAGTTTGACTTTGTTAGCAATGTTGCTTGGCCGTGTGAAGGGTAAGTTAACGCTGAACATGACCCGTATGCTCTTTACTGAGCTTGCAGATACTGCTGATCAAATTGAGGCAATTCTTGATGATACTTCGGCAATTGAAGAAGCTGCTCATTTCTTTGATGGCCGAGATTCAACTCTCTACATTGGTCGTGGATTGGGTGAAGCAGTATGTTACGAAGGCGCATTAAAGCTTAAAGAAATTAGTTATATTCATGCGGAAGCTTATGCTGCAGGCGAAATGAAGCATGGTCCTATTGCATTGTTGGATGATGGTTTCCCTATTGTTGCTGTTGTTACGCAGAGTGCAACCTACGATAAAACCCTTTCCAATTTGGAAGAGTCCAAATCTCGTGGCGCCAAGATTATTGCAATAGCTACCGAAGGCGACGAAAACGTTAGAAAGGTTGCGGACCATGTAATCTATATTCCAAAAGTTCGTGATTCGTTTATGCCTATTACTGCAAGTGTTCCTTTACAGTTGTTGGCACGTGCGGTTGCGGTTGCTCGTGGTTGTGATGTAGACCAGCCACGTAACTTGGCAAAGTCTGTTACCGTAGAATAAAAGCATTAATTCTTATTCAAGTTTGTCTTGAAGGATTCGAAAAGAGTAATTAGCTTTGAAAGATACAGAGAAACTATCGCAAGATGAGGCGCTTCAGGGCGCTTCATCTGCTGTTTTACCTGATTCGGTTTCCCTTGGAGTGGATATTGTAGAAATTGAACGTATGAGGGCTATCCTAAAGCGATCTCCTGCGTTTGCTCGACGTGCTTTTTCTGAAGAGGAACAGGCATATTGTAATGCAACTGCCGCTCCTGAATTTCACTATGCAACAAGGTTTGCCGCAAAAGAAGCCGTGGTAAAAGCACTTGGTACGGGGTTTTCTTCGGGAATTGGGATTAAAGATATCGAAGTGTCGCTTGATAGTAAGGGCAAGCCACGTGTAGTGTTGCATGGTAGAGCGAAGGAAATCTTTGAAGAGAAGAATATTGAAGAGCTTCCTCTTTCTCTTTCTTATACCCATAAAGAAGCAGTAGCTTGCGCAATGGCTTTAACGGGCGATGTCCGCAAGGCAACGGAGCGAAAAATTAGCCCAACCGAAGCTCTTACTCGACAATTTAAAGAAGTACGCTCGCTTCTAGACGATATCGATACAAAAGAAAGTCGGTAAAAGAAATGGAACAGAAAGAACTTGCTTCAATAATTCCTTATCCAGCCGATGATGCCCATAAGTATTCTCGTGGTAAATGCGTTCTACTTGCTGGATGTGCCCCGTATCCAGGGGCTGCTTGCCTTGCGGCTCGTGCATCGCAGTATGCAGGAGCAGGGTATACGCAAGTGTTTACCGCATTTGAAAACAAATTAACGCTTCGTTTGTATAGACCTTCTTTAGTGGTGAATTCCTTTGAGGAATTCTTCCCATTACAGGCGCTTAAACCAGGTAGTAAAGGTGCTTTTGTTATGGGTCCTGGCTTTGAAGCTGACGATCTTCATATTTTGTCTCTTATAGAATCGGTGCTTAATTATGCAGCACGCCCTGTTCTTATAGATGGGGGAGCCCTTTCATATTTACCTGCCTTGCGTGAAGACTCTACCTGGTCAAATACCCTTACGCTTCTTTCGGGTTCTTTGATTTTGACTCCTCACTATGGTGAAGCGGTAAAACTTGGTGAGCCCTTTAATATTGATGTGGCTTCTATGTCTCAAGAAGAAGCAGCTAAGCAACTTGCAATGTATTACAACGCTACCGTTGTGTTAAAAGGGGCAGATACTGTTGTTGCTCAGCATGATAAACATGAAGTTATAACATTTGGCAGTGCAGTTTTATCTAAGGCGGGAACGGGAGACGTTTTAGCAGGTACTATTGGTGGACTGTTAGCGCAAGATATGGATCCCTATGAAGCTTGTATTTTGGGCGTTTCGGTTCATGCCAAAGCAGGCCTGTTAGCGCAAGATAAGTACGGCATGGTAAGTGCAAGTGCCGAAGAGGTATTAGAGAATATTCCAGGAGCTTTTCTGTCGTATCAAGAAAACTAGCTTTTCGACATAAGTAGCAAATTTGTAGATCTTTTTAAGAAATAGCAGCAATTATAGTTAGGCTTATAGCGTAGTTTAAAAGCGAGGGAGTCATGCAAGATTCAGCTCATGAAACTGAAGAAACCTTAGCGGACAGGGTAGTGCGTCTACGTCGAGAAATTGAATATCACACGCATCGTTATTATGTCTTAGATGATCCAGAAATATCTGACGCAGCATTCGATTCACTCATGCGTGAATTACGTGACTTGGAAGAAGCACACCCTGAACTTCAGGATCCTTCTTCACCAACTCAACGAGTTGGCGGTGCGGTAGGTAACCAATTTGAGCCAGTGGTTCACGAGCAGCGCATGTATTCTCTTGATAATGCCATGAATTTTGAGGAATTGGATGCCTGGATGGAGCGCACTGAATCCGCTTTGGGTTCCTTTGTTCCTCTTGTTTGCGAATTGAAAATTGATGGTTCTTCTTTAGCGCTTACCTATGAACAGGGAAAATTGGTTCGAGCCGCTACGCGTGGTGATGGAACTACTGGTGAAGATGTTACGGTAAATGTTCGTACGGTGCACGATGTGCCTTTACGCTTGATGGATTCAGGCTACAAGGGAATATATCCTGGCATTCCTTCTATCGAGCTCCGCGGCGAAATTTACATGCCAAAATCAAGCTTTGAAGCGCTTAATGAACAGGCAGAAGCACTGGGAAGCAAAACCTTTGCAAACCCTCGCAATGCTGCTGCTGGATCTTTGCGTCAGAAGGATCCTTCTGTTACAGCTGAACGAGATTTGTCCACCTTTATGTATGCTATAGCGCGTGAAGCTTCAATTGTAGCAACAAGCCAGTGGGAGCTTTTGTCTTGGCTTCGTGAGTGTGGTCTCCATGTAAATCCTGATGTGCGCTTATGTACTAACGCCAAAGAAGTTCACGAGTTTTGTCGTGAATGTTTGGAAAAGCGCGCGGATCTTCCTTATGAAATTGACGGGGTAGTTGTTAAGGTAGACTCTTTTGCTTTACAAGAGGAATTAGGCTATACCGCTCGTGCTCCTCGTTGGGCTATTGCCTATAAATTCCCTCCAGAAGAAAAAACTACCGTGCTTCGTGACATCACTGTTCAGGTGGGTCGTACGGGTGCCTGTACGCCAGTTGCAGAACTTCATCCTGTTTTGGTTGCGGGTTCTACCGTTGCGCGCGCGACGCTTCATAACGAAGATGAGGTACAGCGCAAAGATGTTCGTATTGGAGATACGGTAATTGTGCGCAAAGCGGGTGATGTTATTCCTGAAGTTTTGCGGCCTATTCTTTCGCTTCGTCCAGCGGATGCAAAAGTATGGACTATGCCTGATATGTGTCCTAGTTGCGGATCTCCTTTAGTGCGCGAAGAAGGCGAAGCAGCGTATCGCTGTGTTTCTTTGGAGTGTCCTGCTCAAGCTCAAGAACGATTGATGCATTGGGCTAGTCGTGGTGCGCTTGATATTGAGGGTATGGGAGAAGAGCTTATCGGAAAGCTCATTGATGCTGATCTCTTGCATGATGTTGCAGATTTTTATCAGTTGACCTTTGAGCAGCTTGAACAGTTAGATATGGGTCGTCTAACTACGAAAGGCGAACCCATTGTACTTGGTCCCGTTATGGCAAAAAAGCTTATAGCAGCTATTGAAGAGAGCAAATCACGCACTTTGGCTAATGTGGTGTTTGGTTTGGGTATTCGCCATGTTGGTAAAACCATGGCAGAAACTATTACGCGCGTTTATCCTTCGATGGATGCTCTTCGAAATGCCAAGGTTGATGATCTTGCCAATATTGAAGGCGTTGGGGTTATTATTGCGCAGAGCATTCATGATTTTCTGAAGAATGAGAAGAACCTTGAGGTTATTGCTCGTTTGGCTAGTGCTGGTCTTCCTATGACTCAAGAAATCGAAAAACCTTCTCTTCCTCAAACGCTTGAGGGTATGACATTTGTTTTGACGGGTACCTTGGTTGAATCTGGGCTTACTCGTGACGAAGCGGGAGAAAAACTTAAAGCGTATGGTGCTAAAGTTTCTTCAAGTGTTTCCAAGAAGACGAGCTATGTAATTTGTGGTGAAGCTGCGGGTTCGAAACGAACTAAGGCTGAAAGCTTGGGAGTTCCTATTTTGACCGAGCAAGACTTTTTGCAGTTGATAGAAACAGGTCTTGTGCCTTCTGCTGGCGAACGTAGTAATGATACGGGTCTTTTTGCCTAGTCAACGAGTGATATAAAGGACGTTAAAACCACTATGAGTAAAGTTCGGCTAGATGATTTGCTTATAGAGCAGGGGTATTTTCCCAATAAAGATGCGGTACTACGTGCGGTAATCGCCAAAGAAGTTCGCGTAGACGACGTGTATGTAACGAGTGCAGCAGTTAAAGTTAAACCTGATGCGGATATTTTCGTGAAAAATACTAAGCGTTTTGTTTCTCGGGGCGGTCACAAACTTCAAGGTGCGCTCGATTATTTCCATGAGGATATTCAAGGAAAGCGTTGCATTGATGTTGGATCTTCGACTGGCGGATTTACCGACTGTTTGCTTCAGGCAGGTGCTGAAAGTGTAGCGTGTGTTGATGTGAATTATGGTCAACTTGCCTGGCAATTGCGGCAAGATGACCGTGTCAGTGTTTTTGAGCGCACTAACATTCGTCTTGCTAATCCTGCTGATTTGGGAGCCCCCTTTGATATTGTAGTGTGTGATTTAAGCTTTATTGGAATCGCTCAATTAGCCGATGTTTTTGCATCTCTTTGTTGTTCGGGTAGTGTATTTCTTGGATTAATTAAACCCCAATTTGAAAGCCATCATGATGAAACAGAACGTGGCGTTGTAGTTGATGAAGCGGTTCGTCAACGTGTGATTTCTGAAGTAACGCAGGCACTTGAACGGGTTGGTTTTACGGTGGATGGGGTAGTGCAATCTTCTATTAAAGGCCCAGAAGGCAATATCGAATATATTGTTCGTGCGATCTTCTCTGGATAAATTGATACCATGCTCCTTGCTAGGTTTTTTACCTGCTAAGGCTATAAACCGAAGTACAGATTGGCAATATCGTGAATGTTTTCTACGAGCAACCGTTAATAGATTACATGGTTAAGAAAAGGTATTCTGCTATTGTGGTCGAGCAAATTGACCCTATTGGATGTTGTGCGGATACTTCTGAGCTGCTGTTGCGTTTTGTCAATGAAAAAGGTGCCGATAAGCTTCGCGATCAAGCGATTCGACAGCTGGATGCTCCTTTTGGTGAGCTTTTTGTTATGGTTCGTGGTCTTGATTATGACGATGAAATCACTTTTGGTCTTCGTAATTTTTTGGGATTGAAAGACATTACAGTAAAGGGAATTCGTCATTGGAAAATATAAATGCCCCTTACCTCAAAACAATAAGGGGCATCAAAGTTTTTGTATTTGTATGCATTAGTTACAAATGATTAATACGTGGTAGGAGCAAGTAATACTTTACCAGTTCCGCGATATACGTTTACTAAGCCTTCACCAGATGCTGCAGATCCAAGAAGTGATTTACCTGAGCGTTCAACGCTAAAGTTCAAACTGCCGCTCCAGCACAAGGCCATATTGCCATCAATTTTTAGAACATCGTTATCAAGTGTTACTTCAATAAGTTCTTCCTTGGGGCAGGGGGATTCAAGACAAAGTGCACCATAGCCATTGATGCTTAAGTTAAACAAGCCTTCATTGCCTGCAACAGCAGAAGAAATATTGCTACGCATTACTGCTTGATGCTGTAAGCTTGAATAGCAAGCAAGGAAAATGCCGTCATCAAGAACAATACTGTTGCCCCAGTTTGCTACATCAATCAACAAAATGTATTTAAAGGTAGGTTCTAGAATAAGTTTACCGGTACCTTGGTATTCAGGCTTGATAGCAGTTTCTTTAGTGACTGCGCCACGTACGGCTTTACCAAAGAAATCGCCTACACCAGTAACACCAGTGGTTGATTCAACATCTCCTACCATCCATTGCATAGCTCCTGCTTGAACGGTAACAGGTGCTTGGCTTAAATCACAAATTACTTGTCGACGACGTACATTCATCTCGCTAGAGAAATAAGCAATCATGGATGACTCGGGGGTAACACTTAAGTCGCGCTTCCATTCGATTACCTGAAAAGCTCCTAAAGCGTCGAGCAATTCAACATCGTCGTTTTCGGTAAAGTTACTAATGTTAAACATGGCATTTTCCTTCTCGTGCCAACTTACAAAAATGTTCTAAAGATAGTCTTTGAACATAGTTTCATTATATGAGTAATAACTGCGTAATTTCTTACAGTTATGTAACTATAAAAGCCCGCTGAGGTATTTATTACTCAACGGGCTTATGAGTTTTAAACCATAAAATATGGTGTAGTTTGTTGCCGGCGCGTTACAGCTATTAATTGCTTAATACGTTCATGCTATTTTCTGTAAGTTAATAGATTAATTCTTTAGCGAATTCAATGGTGCAGGCATACGTCCACCACGGTGAGCAAACACCGTACCAGCATTTTGATTTACTGGCATTACAGGTGCATATCCTAGAAGTCCACCGAAATCTAGCTTTTCACCAACCTTTTTGCCGATAGCAGGGATTAAGCGAACCGCTGTAGTCTTGTTGTTGATCATACCAATAGCGCATTCATCAGCAATAATGCCAAAAATAGTTTCTACGGAAGTATCACCTGGAACCGCAATCATGTCTAAACCGACCGAACATACACAGGTCATTGCTTCAAGTTTCTCTAGGCTTAAAGCTCCCGCTTCTGCAGCACGAATCATACCAGCATCTTCTGAAACAGGAATAAATGCTCCTGATAAGCCACCAACACTTGAACTTGCCATTACGCCACCTTTTTTAACAGCATCGTTGAGCATTGCAAGAGCAGCTGTAGTACCAGGACCTCCGCAGGTTCCAACTCCGATGGCTTCTAAAATTTCTGCTACCGAGTCGCCTTCTGCAGGAGTAGGGGCAAGAGACAAGTCTAGAATACCTTTTTGAACACCAAGACGTTTGCTTGCTTCGCGACTCATAAGTTCGCCTGCACGTGTAATCTTAAATGCGGTCGCCTTAATGGCTTCGGCAATGCTGGTCATGTCGGCATCTTTAGGCATGTTGCGAAGGACAGCATTTACAACACCAGGACCAGAAACGCCAACGTTTACTACTTCGTCAGCTTCGCCAGAGCCATGGAAAGCACCTGCCATGAAGGGGTTGTCTTCAACAGCGTTGCAGAAAACTACGAGCTTACCTGCTCCGATACACTGGCGATCTGCAGTTAGTTCCGCTGATTTCTTTACAATATGAGCCATGCGCAATGCTGCATCCATATTGATGCCTGCACGAGTGGAACCAATATTCACAGAAGCGCAAACATTATCGGTTGTAGCAAGAGCTTCAGGGATTGATTCCATCAGGTTAATGTCTGCTTGAGTTGCACCTTTGTGCACGAGTGCGGAAAAACCGCCAACAAAATCTACCCCAACTTCTTTGCCTGCTTTATCCATGGCTTGTGCAATAGGGGACAAGTCAGTTTCCTTAGTAGCAGCACAAATTTCTGCGATAGGGGTAACAGAGATGCGCTTGTTTACAATTGGAATCCCGTATTCGCGTTCAAGCTGTTCAGCGGTAGGAACAAGCTTTTCTGCAGCGGTAGTCATACGATCATATACTTTACGAGCCATAACGCTAACGTCTTCATGAGTGCAGGCTCGAAGGTTTAAGCCTAAAGTAATGGTTCGAATATCTAAGTGTTGCTGGCTTACCATTGCTAGGGTTTCAGCAATTTCTTCTGGAGTAATTTGCATAAATGCAATGCCTTTCCGCGATCTATAAAACTCATTTGAAAGCTTACCAAAAATAAGCTGTCTTTCGGAGCGTTTCCCCGCTTAAATTTCTGATCTCTGCAGTATCTTATCTATTGGTTAATTTTGAACACTGTGTCTATTATTCGGCGAGTTGTTGAAATATAATAGATCGAGCAGAGTTTTATTATGGAAGTAGATAAACGTGACAAATTCCGTTAACTATAGCGAAAAACCCACAATGCGTACTCAGTCTGCAATGAGTACTCAAACCCCTATGCGTACTCAAACAGAAGACCGGCGAATCGTTCGTTCAAAGAAGGCGTTAAGAGCTGCTCTAATTTCATTGATGGAGTCAAAGGGCTTTGAAGCTATTACCGTAAACGATTTGTGTAGCGCAGCAGACCTTAATCGTGGAACGTTTTATAACCACTTTTCTGACAAAGAAAACCTTTTAGTTTTTTTAGAAGATGAAGTTATGAACACCGTTGCTCGTATTCATTCTGAAATGAGTTTACTTTCAGTAAAAGATGTAATGGCGTATTGCGTTTCTAAAAAACCTTTACCATTTCTAGTTTCTTTGTTTGATTATTTTCGCGAAGAGGGAGATTTTTTGCATGCTGTTCTAGGTCCTGGTGGGGATCCTCGGTTTGGTTCTCGCTTACGGAATAGTGTGTGTACGAATCTTATACAGGGGGTCTTACATGAAAAGTATCGCAATGATCCTGACCCCTTTGTTGGGTATTATATTTCTTTCTATGCTTCTGCTTACCTTGGGGTAATTACCCACTGGATTGATACTGGCATGAAAGAAGATTCGGAAACTATGGCGCTTATTGCTATGCGTTTACTTTTTATTAAACCTGGCGAGCCTATTAGATTGTAAGGAGAAACACATGACAGCCGAACAGACTAATTCAACAAGGCTTCATTTAGGTATTGATGTTGGTTCTACTACGGTAAAAGTTGCTGTATTAGACAATAACCAGCAGATTGTATATTCGGTATATCGTCGTCACCATGCAGACGTACGTGCTACGGTGCTTGAAGTTTTGCGCGAAGCTGTTCAGCAATTTCCTGACCAGCCTACTACTATTGCTATTACTGGTTCTGGTGGTTTGTTACTTTCTCAATGGTTAAATCTGGAGTTTGTGCAGGAAGTTATTGCTTCAAAGACTGCGGTTGAAACTTTTATTCCTAAAACCGATGTAGCTATTGAACTAGGTGGGGAAGACGCAAAAATTATTTATTTTGATAACGGCATTGAGCAGCGTATGAATGGTACGTGCGCTGGTGGTACGGGTGCCTTTATCGACCAGATGGCTTCATTGCTCGATACCGATGCAAGCGGTCTTAACGAGCTAGCAAAAAATCATACGGTGCTTTATCCCATAGCGAGCCGTTGTGGTGTTTTTGCTAAGACTGATGTGCAGCCTCTTTTGAATGAAGGTGCAAAAAAAGAAGATATTGCTGCCTCTATTTTCCAATCGGTAGTAACACAGACTATTTCTGGTCTTGCTTGTGGTAGACCTATTCGCGGATATGTAGCCTTCCTTGGTGGTCCGCTGCAGTATTTGCCTGAGTTGCGTAAGCGTTTTTACGAAACGCTCGAATTGGATGAAGAACACATCATTGTTCCAGACAATGCGCATCTTTTTGTTGCGGGTGGTTGCGCACTTGCAAGTGCTAAAGGCAAACCTGAGCTTTTAGCTGATGTTGTTGAGCATCTCGAAAACCTTGGTGATATTCAGGGCAGCGAAGTAGTTCGACTTCCTCCTTTGTTTAAGGACGAGGCGGACTATCAAGAGTTCAAAGAACGTCACGACAAAGAAAAAGTTCGTCGTGAAAATCTTGATACCTATAAGGGTGCTGCCTATTTAGGTATCGATGCTGGTTCTACCACGTTTAAAGCAGCTTTGATTTCAGAAGATGGCGCTTTGTTGTGGAGCAGCTATATGAATAACAAGGGCGACGTTTTGGGTTGCGCAAAACGCGCTGTAGCGGAGCTGTATGGCAAGTTGCCTATAGATCCTGCTACGGGTAAATCGAATGTTCGCATTGGCCATGTTACGGTAACAGGATATGGCGAAGCACTTCTTCTTGAGGCTTTGCGTGTTGACTCTGGTGAAATTGAAACCGTTGCTCATTTGCGTGGTTCCGAAGAAATGCTTCCTGGTGTTGAGTTCATTTTGGATATTGGTGGCCAGGATATGAAGTGCCTTCGCGTTAAAGACGGCGTAATTGAGCATATTATGCTTAATGAGGCATGCTCTTCTGGCTGCGGTTCCTTTATCGAAAGCTTTGCTTCTGGTCTTAATCTCAGTGTTTCTGAGTTTGCTCAAAGCGCTATTCAAGCTCGTAATCCTGTTGATTTGGGTAGCCGTTGCACGGTATTTATGAATAGCCGCGTAAAGCAGGCGCAAAAAGAAGGTGCTACGGTAGGAGACATTGCTGCAGGTCTGGCGCTTTCTGTTATTAAGAATGCTCTGTTTAAGGTAATTAAAATTCGTGACCCCCGTGAGGTTGGTTCAAAGGTCATCGTTCAGGGCGGCACCTTCTTAAACGATGCTGTGTTGCGCTCTTTTGAACAGTTGGCTGAAACTAATGCGGTACGTCCTGATATTGCAGGTAATATGGGTGCTTATGGCGCAGCACTTTTGGCACGTGATCGTGCTCATGACGCTGAAGCACGTAGTGGTAAGCCCGCGCAGACTTCTATGCTTGATCTTGCAGGTTTAGAGGCACTTGAGCCGACCCATCGCAACATTCGCTGTAAGGCGTGTTCGAATCATTGTCTATTAACCATTAATGATTTCGGTATTGACGAAAAGACAGGTAAACATCGTCGTTTCATAACGGGTAATCGTTGCGAAAAGGGTGCTGGACTTGCGCAGGAAGCTGCAAAGGTTCCCAATCTGTTTGATTACAAGACCGAGCGCATGTTTAACCACTACACGCCGCTTACTGCTGAAGAAGCAACGCGTGCAACCGTTGGTATTCCTCGTGCTCTGAATATGTATGAGAACTATCCATTCTGGTTTACTTTCTTTACCAAACTTGGTTTCCGTGTGGTTCTTTCTGACCCTTCAACTAAGAAAACCTATGAGGCAGGTATTGAATCAATGCCATCTGAAAGTGTGTGTTATCCTGCAAAGCTTTCTCATGGTCACATCATGAACCTGCTTGATAAGGACATTGACTTTATTTGGATGCCTTGCGCCAAATATGAACGTCAAGAAGATGAAACTGCTGGTAATCATTTTAATTGCCCGATCGTTATGAGCTATTCCGAGGCGTTAAAGCTCAACGTTGATGCACTTAACGAAACGGATATCCAATTCTTGAATCCTTTCGTTCCTTATCATTTAAAGGACAAACTGAAAGAACGCCTGTATGTTGAATTGGTCGAAAAGCATCCTGAGTTAATGGGTAACGGTCCTCTTCCAACACAGGATGAAATTAATGCTGCGGTAGATGCTGCTTGGGCAGAAGATGAGCAAGTGCATGAAGATATTCACCAAAAGGGTATGGAAACTTTAAAGTGGATTGAAGAACATGGTGTTCACGGTATTGTCCTTGCTGGTCGACCTTATCATGGCGATCCTGAAATTAACCATGCCATTCCTGAACTTCTAACAAGCTTTGGTTTGGCAGTATTTACTGAAGACTCTGTTGCTCATATGGGTCAAGTTGAACGTCCTTTGCGTGCAGTGGATCAGTGGATGTATCACACTCGTTTGTATCGCGCCGCTAAGGTAGTTACGCAGCGTGATGACCTCGACTTAATTCAGCTTAATTCCTTTGGTTGTGGTTTGGACGCTATTACCACAGATCAGGTTCAGGAAATTCTTGAAGGATCAGGCAAGATTTATACCGTTTTGAAGATCGACGAAGTATCGAACTTGGGCGCTGCTCGTATTCGTGTACGCTCCTTGCTTGCAGCATTGAAAGATCAGGCAGAAGAACGTGCTGAAAAGAGGCGAAAATCCAAGTGCTGATGCTGCAAAGCGACATCGAACGGATGC
>URMQ01000030.1 GCA_900548955.1 uncultured Eggerthella sp.
CAACCGGCAGCTGCTCCAGCTCAGCCCACTCAGCCAATGCAGCCAGGACAGCAGCCCGCTCCTCAACCGCAGCAGCCAGGAGTAGGTAATGGTACTGTTCCACCGCTGCAGCCACCTTATACCCCAGGGGCTGGAGCAGGAGTAAAGCCTAAAGGAACAGCAGCTTTGGTTTGCGGTATTTTAGCAATTCCTGTTGCTTGGCTTAGCCCGCTGGTTGCTATTGTTCTGGCAATTGTTGCTATTGTGCTTTCTCGTAAAGCGGTTAAATCAACGGGCAAGAACGGTAAGACGACTGGTGGTTTGATCTGCGGTATTATCGGTATCGTTTGCGCCATTATTTCCTTTATTATTGGCATAGTATTTTCGGTTGCCATTATTGGGCAGACAATTGATGATGCTTCAAGCACGTCGTATTCGACCTCCGACAGCATTACCGCTGAAGCACCAGAAGATCTAACCGTAGATGAACAGGCATGCTATGACTTGGGTATCGCTAAGCTCGATCAGCTAAAAAATCAAGATCCTGCATTGGTAGATTACATTGCTACGAATTTGGATCAGGGTTTTGCTGATTCCATGGGTATTTCTCATGAGGAAATGGGATCGAGCGCTGAGGCAGTTGCTACTTGGATGCTTACTGATTTCAACTATGAATTTGACGGTGTGTATGTAGATGAAGAAAGCGGAACAGCAACCATGTATGCTGATCTTGAAATGCGCGATTCGTTTGCATTCATGAACAACTTCTATGAATTGGCGGACGATTTTGTTAGCTCTGGTGAAGCAGAATCTATGACTGCTGAAGAAGCAGCTGCACGTTTGGGCGAACTCTATAACCAGGCAATGGATGAAACTTCTGATATGACCAGCTATTACACCGCAATCGATTTCGTGAAGCAATCTGACGGAACTTGGGCAGTAGACGAAGGGGCTTGGGAAGATGAATTGGGCTTCATGTTCGGTATCTACTAGGTAGATGAAAGTCTTCGCAGAGCTGTTTTATATGAAAGTTTCCGTAGAAGCGAGAAGTCAAATTTCAGAAATCTAGGTAAATATAGAGACTTGTATTAATTTGCAATAGCTGTCGTGGGATTTCTCGCGGCAGCTATTGTTTTGTGGAAATAGTGCGACAGGGAAGCGCGGTAAGGATTAAGCGAGAGCTTAGAGGCTTGAGTGAAGTCCTTAACGCGATATGAGTGAAGTTTTAGTCAAATCTAAAGTGGTAGCCTTTCAACCCACTATAATTTGTCAAAGCTATAAATAAGAAATGCAAGTACCGAACTGAAAGTGCCTGATGGCGCGTGCAGAGAGGACAAGATTCCAGCGCGTATGCAAGGAAAACATCGAAAACAATCAGAGCCTTCGGGCTCTTTTGCGGATAAAGCTCGTAATGTAGTGCATAAAGCAGCATCTTCTATCCCGGGTGGCTTTAATGGCGGTGCTCAAACAGAAGATAAAAGAACTACGAGTAAAAGTAGAAAGCAACGACAGAGCCGCCCTCATAAGCAGAATTATATAGCACGCGTCGTTAATCGTTGGTGCAATCGCTTGCTTGGCGTTGTGACGGAAGGCTCGTTCGACCAAGAAGAAGAATTTGCCTCACACAGAACTTCTCGTGACTATATCTGTAACACTATTGGCACAAGCGCATGGGGAATGGTATTCCCATTCCTTACTATTGTGGTTACTCAGCTTAGCGGTACCGAGCAAGCAGGTATGTTTTCCATGGCATTTATCATCGGCACCTTGCTGATGATTGTGGGTAACTATGGTGTTCGTACTTATCAAGTTTCCGATATTGGCGAAAAGCATTCGTTTTTTGATTATCAGATAAATCGTTGGATTACCTGCATCATTATGATGTTAGTGGCTTACGTGTACTGTTCTTTCCGTGGATACGATGCAAATATGTTCAGTATCTGTATGGCGGTTTGTACGTACAAAATGATCGATGGTCTAGCGGATGTGTATGAAGGTCGCTTACAGCAGATGGATAAGCTCTATCTTGCTGGTATATCCCAGGCGTTCCGCTCCATTGTTGTGTTTATCGTTTTCTCTTTGGCGCTTCTCATTACGCGAAATCTTGTTGTAGCAAGTATCGCCATGGCGGTTGCTGCAGCTCTTACGTTTGTGGTGCTTACGTTTCCTCTTGCTCACTTGGAAACGCCTCGATCGCGGGGAAGAAGCCATGCAAGAATAGCGGCACTTTTCAAACAGTGTTTTCCTGTATTTATTGCATTATTCATGTACGCCCTTATCGACAACATGCCGAAGTTTGTAATGGAAGGCGTGCTCTCCTACGATAATCAGTTGTATTTCAATGCGTTATATTTCCCAGCTCAGGCTATCTTGCTTACGGTGGGTTCAATTTATAAACCCCTGCTCGTTCGTATGGCGCAAATGTGGGCGGATGCAGAAAAGCGTCGTCGTTTCGACTTGGTTATTCTGGCAATTGTTGCGGTAGTAATTGTTATCACTTTGGCGGTCATTTTTGTAATGGCAACCATCGGTATTCCCGTTATGAGCTTCATGTACGGCATTGACTTCGAGCAATTCCGTGGATTGAGCTACATCATGATTGCCGCTGGTGGTGTTACCGCGATAATTGACTTTATTTACCAGGTAATTACGGTGCTTCGTCGCCAGAAATCGGTAATGAAGTTGTACGTGATTACGTTCGGATTCTCGCTCTTTATTCCGATTTTGCTGATTGATTTTACTGGTTTGCCTGGTGCTGTTATTGGCTATCTGATTGTTATGACAATTTTGCTTGTATTGCTAGTCTGGGAATATGCAAGCATTCGCCTTGAGCTTCATCGTCATCCTGAACGTGTAGAAGAAACACTTGCGGGAGAAGAGGCTGCTGCGCGTGCGTATGGAGAAAGCATTGCAGGTGTTCGAGCTCGTGAAGCAGGCAAAGTTCGTGAAGCAGGCAGAGGCCGTCACGCAAACCTCGATCGTAGTCATTCTCGTGTTTCTGATAGTGAAGGAGTGTCTTCGCGAACATCAAGAACTTCTTCTGCTCGAACAGCGTCTCAGCCAAGCGAGGCACGTTTGCGTGCGCGCGAAGAGCGGGCGGCGCGTGAAGCTCGTGATGAGGCGCGTGTGCGACGAGTGCGAAGGGCTTATGATGGAGTGCATAGAAATCCCCAGAGTCAGCAAAGTGAATCTCAAGCAAGGCACACTTCAACAGAACAAGGAAGAAGCGGGTCTTCTAGGTACAATAACCGATCAAAATTGAATAACTTGCCGAAAATATCCGATGACAAATTAGCGCGAAACGCTTCTAGGAGCGAACGAGCTAAGAAGGATGGTTATTCCGAAATAATTGCTTCGGTTGATGATGACTATTCTGATCGTCAGTAATTAGGCGCTGGATCACGCTTTTTGGTGAGACAGTAGGCTTTTAGTGCTACGGTTTTTAAGGTACTTCAGGAGGTTCTGGTGCTCGTAAAAGCAGAGGAGCTGCCACGCTGGTATACATTGCCAACCATGCAAGTGATATGCAAAAGCCTGCAAGAACGTCAGATGCATAATGAACGCCAAGGTAAATACGGCTTATGCCAATTAAAAGAATTAAAAGCGAAAACCCAGCACAGCACGCATAGCGCATAGTTCGGTCTTTTTCGTAGGTCCACACCAGCCATACCAAAAGTCCAAAGAATGCCATGGCAACCATGGAATGACCAGAAGGGAAACTGAATCCTGTCTCTACAATAAGACTAATATCCTCTGGGCGAGGACGCTGAACTAATTCCTTTAGAATTAAATTTAGAGCAACAACTAATACCAAGTTGACGGCGCAGAACATACCGGGACGTCTTCCGGGAGCAAAGGCAGCAATAACTAGCAACAATACCAGTAAAGAAATGGGCGCAGCTAGCGCTGAAATACTCTCCATAATCGGAGTAAGCCAGTCGGCGCGAAGGTTTTCAACAAAGAAGGCACGTGCTAATCGGTCAAGGGTCATGAAGTCGCCTTCTAGAACATCGTCTAATAGTTCAATGAACAAAATAACGCAAGCAGAAATAATAAGAATTCGCTTTCGTTTTATGATGAGTTCTTTTAATCGGGGAAGCAAAGAAGATTTCATAAGCAGTAGTAGTCCTTTAGCGGTTTTTCGTGCGTGTTACCAATATGCCCATAAGTCACGCAGTCGCATTTGAAATTCGCGCAACCTAAAACAAGGTACGTGATCAAACGCTGCAAACAAACAATGTTTAAAAAATTGTTAACTACTCTAGCAAATTCTTCATTAAAACAAAGCAGAATGAATAAACCACAAACCGTTGAATTTGCTACGGTTCCAAAAAAGAGAGCAATAAAACTTGTAGTGAACAGACAAGAGGAATATCTTTGCACAATTCAAGAATTACGTTGCTTTTTAACAGTTACTTAGTTCTTGTTTAAATATTGGCTCTGAGATTTGAAAGGATGATTCATGAAGGTATTAGAAAAAATCAGCGACTACGCCGGAAAGTACATGGCAATCATTGCTCTACTTGTCGCAATTATTGCCTTGGTCTTTCCTGGTCCTGTTTCGTCGGTAATTAAGACGAGTTATGTAAATATTCTTCTGGGTATCGTTATGTTTGGTATGGGTATGACTTTGACCTTGACCGACTTCAAAGTTGTATTCACGAAGCCAAAGGCGGTAATAACGGGTATTTTTGCACAGTTTATTATCATGCCTGGTCTTGCTTTTATTTTAGTTACGATTTTCCAGCTTCCTCCCGAGTTAGCAATAGGTGTTATTTTGGTAGGTTGCTGCCCAGGTGGTACCAGCTCCAACGTTATGACGTATTTGGCTAAAGGTGATGTAGCGCTTTCGGTAGGCATGACTGCATGCACTACGATTATGGCTCCTGTTGTAACGCCGCTTTTGGTATTGCTTATTGCGGGTCAAACCGTTGATGTTGCGGTTTTGGAGATGTTTATTTCTATTGTTCAGGTAGTTTTAGTTCCTATTGCTGTCGGTTTTATTATCAATAGGATTTTTGAAAAGTTCGCAAAAGAATTCTCTCGCGTGCTTCCGTTGATTTCCGTAATTGGTATTTCTCTTATCATCATGGCGGTTGTTGCAGCTAATGCAGCAAGCTTAATGACTGTTGGTTTGCTTATTATTGTGGTAGTTATGCTTCATAATGTGTGCGGATACGCCTTGGGCTATTTGGCGGGTCGTTTGCTCGGTTTGAGCAAAGCTCAGCGTCGCACCTTGTCTATCGAAGTAGGTATGCAGAATTCTGGTCTTGCTACTTCTTTGGCAACTGTACATTTTGCTACGATGCCTTTGGCGGCAGTGCCAGGTGCGGTATTTAGCGTGTGGCATAACATTTCTGGTGCAATTTACGCAAACATTCTCGCTCGTTCTGCAGGAGACGATTCGGTTGCGAAAGCAGATTTGGAAAACAAGATTGAATCTGGCGAAATTGAAAAGGAAGAAGAAAAAGCCGCTAAGTAGCGGTCAGTGACTAGCTGATACTAAAAGTCATTGTTTCTGTTAACTGCTAGTTATGCAGTAGTGGTTAATGGTTATTTGGTGTTAGAAGCGCAGTGAGGAAGAACTCCTTGCTGCGCTTTCAGCAATCATCGCCCTTATTGCTAAACGTCGCTCTGCTCATCGCAGAAGCTAGCAACAAGAAAGGGCTTAGCTGTAAACGCTCAGCTGTTAGAAATTCACAACGCAAGCAGCGCTGTCACTTCTTGGTAGCGCTGCTTGCTTACAGGGACAGAGTTTCCGTCTGTAAGAGTTAACTCGTAGCGGCGCAGTGAATGTATAGCGTTCTTATTCACTACATAGGACCTATGACACTGGATAAAGCCCTTTTCGGGTACAAGAGCGCGTGCTTGCGTAAGGCTTAAATTTAGCTGTTCGGTATGACCGCCAGTTACATGAACTACAAGGGTATGGCCAAACACTTCAAGGTATTGAATAGCAGATAGCTCTAGCGCTAGCACTCGTGAGGGTGTTTCGAAAATTACTTTAGATAGATTGTTATTTTGGTTGAGATTTTCTTCTTTTTGCCTTCGCGTTCGTTGGCCTTGCTGTTCGCGCTGTTCTTGCTGTTCACGCTCAAGTACGACAACTCGTTTTGCCATACCGTCATATTTCTCTCGCGCTTGTTTTAAATCGCGGAATATCACAAAAGCCCAAGCAAAAATAGCCACTATGCCTACCACTAAGACCCCAGCAAGTAAGGCAATTTGTGCGCTGGCAGAATCGATAGAACGTGAGGGTATCCAATAAATTAAAACCAAAAGAAGAAAGATGCCAATAGGAAGTACATTGAATCGAACCCATACTTTTGTATCGAATTTTTCAGCAACCAGCGGGCGTACAACATGCAACATGAGCCAGCAACCTATTGGAAGTGTGATTAATTCAAGAATAGCAAGTACTCCTAGTTTCTCAGGAGAATAAAGACGTAGATCGGTAATGTCAGGAAATCCTAGGGGTGTAGCAAGGGCAGATACTGCGATGGTGATAATGGATCCGTATGCTACGGATACTAGAAACACAAACGTCTTACAAGCGCTATTGGATTTAACTTCGTTCCAAAAGAGCCAAAGTAATACACATACAAGAAGCAGAAACAATAGGTTCGAAAGAGTGATGCATGCATCAATAAAGGTGTCGAACACCACTAGGCTTACCGTAATAAATATGGTGCCTGTAGCGGCGATCGCTAGAAAAGCGTATAGCACGACTAGCCGAATGGGGTGTCGTAGCATTTGCGTGAAAGGCAGCAAACATAAAACAGCACAGCTGACAACCTGTCAGTTCATTTGCCTGAATCAGTTGCTTTATCCAAAGAAGACCCCGCGCATATCTTAAGTGATTCTCTTGCTGCGTTATATGCTCATGATATTGCTCCACTCGTAAACCGATTAGCGTCTGCATGTTTATTTATAGCTCCTAATGGTGAACTTGTACGCGGACGCAATGCTGTAAGCTTAATGCTGGAACGCTTGCCTTCTCGACCCTTTTTGCGTTTAGAAGAACAGTCGTTTACTACCGAAGGCGTAATGGAGCAGGAATCAGAAGCTATCATGATAGTAGCTGGCTCTTACCGACTCTACACAGTCTCAAACGAACAGTTAATTTTTCTGCAGCTCGTCGCGCTACTGCCTGCTTCCAGAGAAACAATGAAGATAAGTGGCAAATCTTTCATCTTCATATTTCTGATGCGGGAGATGGTCAAATACTAATGGAGATGTGCTGCCTATTCCCAAACAGCGTTATGCGCAAGTACGTCGCGAAATAGCACTACGTATTGCGGAATAAAAAAAGCCTGCAGATTGTGCAGGCTGGAAATTCTGGTAGCCTCGACCGGATTCGAACCGGCGATCTCCGCCTTGAGAGGGCGGCGTCCTAAACCGCTAGACGACGAGGCCATAAGTTGCTTAGTGGCTGGGGTGGAAGGAGTCAAACCCTCACATACGGTACCAGAAACCGCTGTCCTACCATTAGACGACACCCCAATAACTATGCAATTGAGAAAGCGCTATTAGATCAAGCGCGAGTAGATATATTAGTTGCCTTACGCTGTTTCGTCAAGATTAATTTGAGAAAAAGTTGTTCATTTTGTGTCAAACTTCAGTGGGTTTGCTCCATAGAGATGGACTTTTTATGAAAATACTGCGTTTGCCTTTAGCTTCTCGTAGGATAGGGTGCGCTATTTGTTCGTTTTGTAGATAACTATGCAAATCTATAGTCCACCCTGCGTGGGCTTTTTTGTGGAGGATACGAAATGTCGCCAGATGTGCTAATTGAGGCGCTTAAAGCTTTATTGCTGGGTATTGTTGAGGGTATTACCGAATGGTTGCCTATTTCTTCAACAGGTCACATGATTTTGGTTGATGAATTTGTGCAGCTCCCATTATTATCAGAAGAATATTCAACCATTTCCTCATTTATTGAGTTGTTTTTGGTGGTAATCCAAATTGGCTCTATCATGGCGGTTATTATTTCGTTTCGTCATAAACTAAATCCTCTTTCTCGCACAAAAGATGAAGTCGAACGCCATAAAACCTGGCGTATGTGGGGCATGGTAGTAATTGGAAGCATTCCTGCTGCAGTGCTTGGCTTGTTGTTAGATGATTGGGCACATGACAATTTTTATAGCGCCTACACCGTTGCAGCAATGCTGATTCTTTACGGCATTATCTTTATTGTTATTGAACGTTTTAATCGTCGTCGTAGACTTCGCATTCTTGGTCAAACAGAAGAACCCATTGGTAAACATGGTCGCGTGGAAGCGATTGATCCAAATGATACTGAAGCTATAGATAAGGCGCTTTTTAAGATCACCGATCCCTATGAAATGGATTGGAAAACTGCCATCAAAATTGGATTTTTCGAAGTGCTTGCAATTATTCCTGGTACGAGTCGTTCTGGTGCAACCATTATTGGTGGTATGTTATGCGGCTGTTCACGTACGGCAGCAGCAGAGTTTACCTTCTTCTTGGCAATTCCTGTCATGTTCGGTTGGGGCTTGGTAAAAGCAATAAAATTTTTCTTGGACGGAATTGCCATGACTCAAATCGAAATTGTGGTTTTGGTAGTAGGCATTCTTTCCGCCTTTATTATGGGTGTTATCGCTATCCGTTTCTTGATGGGTTACATCAAACAAAATGACTTTACTGTCTTTGGTGTGTACCGCATTATTATCGGTCTTATTGTGCTGGGTTACTTTGGTTCAAAAGCGTTGGGCTATATCTGATGTTAGACGTTCGTGTAAACATTTTTTCTAGTTCTGCTGAATAAGATAAAGCGATGGTATTCTATCTCTATGACTACCAAACGCGAAAAGAACAAACCTTCTGAAATTCCTGAAGAGGAAAAAAGAAGGCTGCGCAAAAAGACAAATTCTTTTATTTCCCGTTACTGTGGTTTTGCCGCTCTGATTATTATTCTCATTACGTTTGCTGCGTTTATTTTGGGCGAAGCCGATGGTTTCTATTCGCAATGCGGCATTATGATATCTATAGCATTGCTTGCTATTTCGGTAATCAATGATCCCGATCGGAGTGACCCTGATAAGGCAGATTCCGATGATTGCGATAAGGTGAATTCTGATGATCGCGGGAACTCTAATGGTTCTGATAGTTCCAATTTTGGCGCAAAGAACGATTAAATTTCGTACAAAATAATTTAGACAACCCGAATGTTTTGAATGTGACAAAGCCTTAGGCGCGCTGAATATTCCATACAAAACAATTAACAACCAGTAATCTGTCTTTTCTTTAGCGGGACGGCCACTTTGCTATGATAAAGTGACCAAATTGATGGATTCCGTGAACGATTCTACGAAAGGAATGAAGAATGCCCGAGCAAAATGAAGCATTCAAACAGATTGAACAGTATCGTGCCAAAATTGACGAACTTGATCAGAAACTTGTTGCTCTTTTGAATGAGCGTGCTGGTTATTCGCTTGATATTCGCGCGTTGAAGCCTGATGCTCATATGGGTTTGTATGATCCAAAGCGCGAAGAGGAAATTTTTGAGCGTTTATGCACTTATAACGAGGGTCCTTTGTATAACGAAAACCTCGTAGAAATTTATCGTGGAATTCTTAAAGTTATGAAAGAGGTACCTTCGCGTGATCAATAAACTTTCCTCCCTGCCAGACTATGGTGCTAGAACTGATGAGATCACGATTTATGCAGGTCCTTGTTCTGTTGAGTCCGAAGAACAATTTAATGAAGTTGCTGAATGTATTGCCAGCCTTGGTTTAACGTGGATTCGTGGCGGCGCATTTAAACCACGTACCAATCCACATTCCTTCCAAGGGCTTGGCGAAGAAGGCCTTAAGATTATGAAGGCTGGCGGTGAAAAGTATGGCCTAAAAACATTGACCGAGGTTATGGATTCGGCTCATTGTGAAATGGTTCATTCGTATGTTGATGGCATGCAAATTGGCGCTCGTAACATGCAGAATTTTAGCTTGTTAAAAAATGTAGGTGCGGTTACGGCTGAATCTCATAAGATGGTTTTGCTTAAGCGTGGTTTAGCGGGAAGTATCTCTGAATGGCTTTCTGCAACCGAATATCTCACTATGAACGGCAACAATAACATTGTGTTGTGTGAGCGCGGTTTGCGTACCTTTGAAACAGCAACTCGCTTTACCTTAGATATTTCAGCGGTTCCTGTAATACATAAGCAGTCTATTTTCCCAATTTGCGTGGACGTTTCGCATCCAGCCGGCGTGCGCGACTTGGTGCCCTCGCTTGCATATGCGGCAATTGCGGCTGGTTGCGATAGCTTGATGATCGAGGTGCATCCTGATCCAACCAAGGCACTTTCTGACGGCCCTCAGCAGCTAACTCCTGCGCAGTTTACTGAATTAGTAGGGCAGTTGCGTGAAATCGCTGCGGTATTCGGCAAGAAGATTGTTTAAACCTTATAAGTTCGTGTGGGTAAAGCGCTACAATACAGTTTCGTGATTTTTCGTACGCGTATTGTTTGATTCGCAGTAAAGATAATTACTAAAGATATTTTGCAATACAGATATCTTGCAGTGTAGGTGGAAGGAATTCCTATATGCCCATCGATCTAACGAGTTTAAACGGCCCTCAAAAAGAAGCGGTCCTTTGCACGGAAGGACCGCTTCTTGTGTTGGCGGGCGCTGGTAGTGGTAAAACGCGTGTGTTGACGCATCGTATTGCTCATTTGGTGGAAGATCTGGGTGTGGCTCCTTGGCAAATTATGGCTATCACCTTTACCAATAAGGCTGCCGCCGAAATGCGTGAACGATTAGGAGGACTTATTGGCCCTTATTCACGCGGTATGTGGGTATCAACGTTTCATAGTATGTGTGTTCGCATCTTGCGCGCAGATTGTGAGCGTCTGGGTTTTGCGCAGGGCTTTACTATTTATGACGATGATGATTCGAAGCGCTTGGTAAAGCATATCTACGCCGAACTTAACCTGGATGAAAAACGTTATCCGGTAGCAGCAATTCGCAATCGAATTTCGAAGGCAAAAAATGATTTACAGGTGGCAGAGGTATATGCCGAAGAAGCTGACAAGGGAAGTGACCCTGTGGCTAAAGTTGCTGCTCGCGTTTATGCCCGCCTTCAGGAACGCTTGCGTCAGCTTAACGCCTTCGACTTTGATGACTTGTTGCTTTATACCTGGCTTCTTTTGAAAAACCATTCTGATGTATTGAAAGCCTATCAGCAACGTTTTCTGTATATCCTGGTAGACGAATACCAAGATACTAATCACGCTCAGTACGCTTTGACGCAGCTTTTGGCAGCGGCAAATCAAAACATTATGGTTGTGGGCGACGATGACCAGTCAATTTATTCCTGGCGTGGTGCGGATTTGCGCAATATTTTGGATTTTGAAAAGGATTACCCTAACGCTCATGTGGTGAAGTTGGAAGAAAACTATCGTTCTATGGGTAATATTCTGGATGCTGCTAATGCGGTTATTGCTAACAATATAACCCGTAAACCAAAAAAACTTTTCACTTCGCAACCAGCGGGAGAAAAAATTTCGGTATACATGGCAACGGATGAGCGCGATGAAGGTCGCTGGATTGCTTCTGAAATTGAAAAGCAGCACGGATCAGGCACTCCCTATAACCAGATCGCGGTCTTTTATCGTACTAACGCCCAAAGTCGTATGCTCGAAGATATGTTGCTTCGAGCAGGAGTGCCATATCGCTTGGTGGGAGGCACGCGCTTTTTTGATCGCGCGGAGATTCGCGATGTTATGGCGTATTTAAGTTTGGTAGTAAATCCTGCAAATGACATGGCGGCTCGTCGTGTCATTAATACCCCCAAGCGTGGTATTGGATCTACTACCATTGAGCACATTGACTATGTAGCCCGTGAAACAGAATGCACGTTTTTGCAGGCTGCTGAACTGTGTGTAGCCGATGAAGCTATTCGACCTAATACGCGTCGTGCTATTGGTGAATTCGTGGCTCTTATTCACGAGGCGCAAACCTATGAAGGTGATTTGCGCAAGGTGGTGGAAATGATCGTCGATAAGGCGGGTCTTATTGAGGCGTATCGTGCGGTAGGATCTGACGAAGCGGAAGGGCGCATAGAAAACATCCAAGAATTGTTTGGCGTAGTTGATGAATATGCGCAAACCCACGATGATGCTGATGCGCTTTTTGAACCCCCTTCGGTTGATGATTTGATTGCCGAAGATGAGGAGTCGGGTAGTGCAGATCAAACATCGCAGACAGAACCACCTGTACGGACGTTTCAGGCAAATTCGCTGGCGGATTTCACGGAGTGGGTAACGTTGCGTACTGATATGGATACCATGAGCGACGATGGTGCCGCTATTACGCTTATGACTATCCATTCTGCGAAAGGTTTGGAATTTGATTGCGTGTTTGTGGCAGGTATGGAAGAATCACTGTTTCCTCACGGTAATTCGTCTCAAGATGCGCAGGGCTTAGAAGAGGAACGTCGTCTTTGTTACGTTGCAATTACGCGCGCACGTAAGCGCCTTTACTTGACAAATGCTTTTACGCGTCAGATTTTTGGTCAATCAAGTGCCAACCCTCCTTCGCGCTTTATTTCAGAAATTCCTGCCGAATTACGTCATAACATTGGCATGGGATCGGCTGGCTTTTCTGGTTCTGGTTGGGAGAAACGTGGTAGCCGTCGTGGAATTGCTGGTTCTGGCGTGGAAGCAGGGGGCGGACGCGTATTCGGCCAGTCGAGCGCGTCGGGTTCTCGTCAACGCCAACGTCCAAGTGCAGGTGTGAATCCTCGGGCAGGCAAGAAGGCTGCAGCAAGTATGTCTTTTGCAAAGGGTGATACCGTAGATCACAAAGTGTTTGGCCGTGGCACGATTATGAAAGTTGATGGCGATACCTTGCATGTACGTTTCGCACGCACGGGTCAAACTAAAAAACTCCTGAAGGATTATGCGCCTATTGTGAAAATCGGCTAGTGAAACACAATTGTAAACTTCGCTGTAGTATTACAGACAAGGCTTTTTAAAGAGCACCTTCGGGTGCTCTTTTTGCGCCTAAGAAATATACATACGTGAGGGTTTGCGTGTGCGCTCGCATGAGGTATGCATGAAGATACAAGACTTGTGCGGCGCATACATGGAAATAAATAACTTTCGTGGCGTATGTCTGAATACATAAGAGCTTTGGGTTAGTAAAAGATAGTAGGGGTACTTATGGCAGAACTATTAGAAGCGGTAATGCTGATTTGTTTTGGCTTGTCTTGGCCAATGAATGCCTGGAAATCTTTTAAGGCGAGAACAGCTGCTGGTACCAGTTGGCAATTTTTAGGGCTTATTACGCTTGGTTATGTTGCGGGTATTGCTGCTAAATTTGTGAGTGGTAATTTGAACTGGGTTCTTATCGTGTACTTCTTGAACTTAGCTGCACTGATGGCAAATTGGGCAATATATGCGCGCAATCTTCGCATAGATGCTGCTTACGAAAAGGCACGTGCATAGCATACGCTTCGTTTATGTATCGCTTTGTTTGGTATTTGTGTAGCGTCGAGAGTGACGTCTGTATGTCACGTTGCTTGATATTTGTGTAGCGCCCCGAACATTGCCTGTGCAGTACGTGAGCACTATTTGTGTATCGTGCGGACACTGTCCGCGTATCACTTGTGTATAAGAATGCACATTTTTCTGAAGTCTTTGGCAAGCTTTTAGCCAGAAGCGCTTACAATGAAAGACGATTTACCTATAGGTACATAACGCATAGATGCGCGCTTGACGCGCTCAGAGGAGGTCGAATGGCTACGCCCGTTCTTATCGTCGGTCACAAAAACCCCGACAACGACTCCATCGCTGGTGCGGTGGGATTTGCCTACTATAAGAATGAAATGATGAAGCGCACTCTTGCGCAAAATCCTGACGCGGAAGAATTTGAATACATTCCTTGTCGCTTAGGTCCCCTTCCAGAAGAATCTGAGGCTATTCTTTCTGAATACGGCATTGAGGCACCACAGCTTATTCCTCATGTTTTCGCACGCGTAAGCGATGTTATGAGCTCTCCGGTAATTAGTTTGCCAGGAAGCGCAACGCTTCTTCAAGCATCTCAACTACTTGCAGTGCATGACATTCGTTCGATTGTTGTTACCGACGAAGAAGGTAAATACGCAGGCGTTGTTTCTTCTCGTAAAATTGCAGAGCGGTATATTTCTACCGTTTGCAAAGAAGCTAAAGAGGCAACGGAACACTCTGCGAGTACTATCGCAGCAGATTTGCAGGCATCTCTCACTCAAGACATTATGAGTTTGGTCGACAATCGTCCCATGATTGTTGCGCCCGATGATCTTTATAACGATGTATTTGAAGACCTTATGGCAAACGAACTTCGTGAAGCGGTTGTTCTTGACGAAACTGGTGTTGCAGTAGGTATTGTTACCCGCTCCGATGTGGCGGTTAAGCCTCGTCGTAAGGTTGCTCTGGTTGACCACAATGAATTCTCTCAGGCAGCCGATGGTATGAGCGAAGCGGAAATCGTGGAGATCGTAGACCATCATCGTATTGGTGATGTATGCACTAATCAGCCTATTCGCTTTACGAATATGCCGGTAGGTTCTTCGGCAACTATCATCACCTGCAAGCTTCGCGATGCTGATATTGAAATTCCTGAAGGTATTGCTGCAACGCTTCTTTCTGCTATTTTGACCGATACAGTTATTTTGAAGTCGCCTACTGCTACCGATGTTGACCGTAGGCAGGTTGAATATCTGGCGGGGATTATTGGCCAGGATCCAACCGAATTCGGTTTGCACGTATTTAATGCTCGTGGTGGCGATGCTGAAATGGATGTTAAGACACTTGTTACGGCAGACTCCAAAGAGTTCAAGATCCCAGAAGGAACCATTCTTATT
>URMQ01000031.1 GCA_900548955.1 uncultured Eggerthella sp.
AGTCTAAACAGGTGACGCAAGTTCATATAGCCGAAGCGTTTACTTTGCGATTTGGGGGAGGCTTGTCATGGTAAAAGAGCCAAGCTTAGAAGAGGCTAAAAAGCTTCACTCAAAACGATATGCGCCTCTTGCATCAGAAAAACTTACAGGAAAACGCTGGTGTGTGTCGGCGGGGCAAGAAGGATACCCTGAATCGTTGTTGGTTCTTTCTGATCCGCCAGATAAGCTCTATGGCATAGGGAATATTCATGCGCTAAGGGATGGACTATCTATCATTGGGGCGCGCAAAGCAACGCCCTATGGAAAGTCAGCAGCACGCCAATTTGCCAAATTGGCAGCGCAGCGTGGAATTCCTATAGTTTCAGGTGGGGCGCTTGGGTGTGATTCTGAAGCGCATAAAGGTGCACTGGAAGTTCAGGGAGAAACTGTAGTGGTGCTAGGTGGGGGATGTGATCAGATTTACCCTCAGTCGAATGCGGCATTGTTTCAGCAGGTGATAGATGCAGGAGGTGCGGTAATTTCTGAGCGGCATTGGGATTTTCCGCCCTTGCCCTATACCTTCAGGGCGCGCAATAGAATCATAGCGGGGCTTTCACGGGCAACGCTTATTGTTGAGGCAGGCTTGCCGTCGGGAACATTTTCTACTGCCGATGATGCATTGACGGCAGGTAAAGAAGTACTTGCTATTCCAGGACCTATAACTTCTGCCACCTCACTAGGCTCGAATAGGTTAATTTACCAAGGAGCGACACCCATTATCGATACGGAAAGTTTCGAAGATATTTTAGTAGGAATATATGGAGTTCTTCGTCTTCAAGATGCGCGCCCTTCTAATCAGCGCTCTTGGATAGGGGATGGCCCGCATATTCCTTCTGATGATCCCTTGCTGAGGGCTTTGTTGGCAAATCCGCTGCGAATAGAACAGATGCTTTCACTTTTTGACGACAAAGACGGCAGTTCTACAAACAATAATCTTGTAGGGGATAGTCTCACAGAAGATAACTATGTAAAAGATACTTGTGCAGAAGATGTTCTTACTCAGGTAATGGTTAAGTTAGCCCAATATGAAAGAGATGGTTTAATTGCGCGGTTTCCCGATGGGCGCTACGGGCCCGCTCGGGTATAGTAGTAGTCGTTATGGATAATTTGAAATCGAACAAAACAAACAACAAAGTAATTGATGTTATAGGTGCGGGTCTTGCGGGTAGCGAAGCGGCGCTTCAACTTGCAAAACGCGGCTATAAGGTGCGTCTGTTTGAAATGCGCCCTGTTGTCGAAACTGCTGTTCATAAAACGGCATACTGTGCTGAATTGGTTTGCTCTAATTCCTTAAAGTCAACTAAGCCAGATAGTGCTGCTGGAATGTTAAAGCAGGAATTAAATGAGCTTGGTTCTTTTCTGTTGGAGTGCGCCTACAACAATCGTGTGGCAGCAGGTGGTGCTCTTGCTGTTGATAGGGAAGCATTTGCTCAAGAAGTAACTCGTGTAATAGATGAGTGCCCTACTATTGTTCGAATTAATGCTGAAGTGATAGGCATTACTTCAGAGGGGGCGCCTGTGGTTGCCTGTGAATCTGAGCAATCGTTTGATCCTGCCGATGCCATACTTGTTGCCTCTGGTCCTTTAACTTCCGATAGGTTTGCTGCATTTATGCAGGAGCTTACTGGACAAGATCAACTTGCCTTCTATGACGCAGCGGCACCAGTAGTCATGGCGGATTCTCTTGATAGAACGAAAGTGTTCAGCCAAAGCCGATATGAAGGCGAAGGTGAAGGCGATTATCTGAATGCACCCTTCGATAAGGAATCTTACGAATATTTCATTGAAGAACTGCTTGGCGCAGATAGAGTAATTAAGCGCGACTTTGAAACTGCCGATTTGTTTCAGGCCTGTCAACCTATAGAAGAAATTGCACGGCGAGGTTTTGATGCCCCTCGCTTTGGACCTCTGAAGCCCGTAGGGTTAACCGATCCTGCAACAGGACGTCGTCCCTGGGCGGTTGTTCAGCTTCGCGCAGAGGATGCACATCGCCAAAGCTTTAATTTGGTAGGATTTCAAACCAACCTTACCTTCCCTGAGCAAAAGCGCGTTTTTCGTATGATTCCTGGCTTGGAGCAAGCGGAATTTGCGCGTTATGGGGTTATGCATCGTAATACGTTTATTAATGCGCCACTTTTGCTGGATGCATCGTTGCGTCTGCAAAGCAAACGCGCAAAAGCTATTCCTGTTCCTATATATATTGCTGGTCAATTTGGTGGAACTGAAGGATATTGTGAGGCTATTGCTTCTGGACTTTGGGCGGCACTAAATGTGTTAGCGCATCTTCGTGGATATGCGCTGCCAGCACTACCTAAAGAAACTGCGTTTGGGGCATTGTTGGCATATGCAACCAACAGCGAAACGGTTGATTATCAGCCTATGCATGTAAATTTTGGCATTATGGAGCCTCTTGTTCCTCATATTCGAAATAAACGTCAGCGTTATGCTGCATATGCCGAACGTGGTACCAAAGCTATGAAAGTGTATTGCGAAAAAGAATTGCAAGTGTTGGAGTAAATGCGTGACTGATAAGAATTCTGAACAGGATGCATCTCTATCAACCCCGTGGGATTTCCTTGTTGAGGATTTCTGTAATGCGCTTGTGGCACAACGCAATCGTTCGGTCCATACGCTGCGTAACTATCGTATAGATGTGTTTGCTTACTTGCGGTGGTGTAAACGATCAGATTTAGATCCGCTTCATATGCGTCATCAGCAAGTTCGTCGATACTTGGCATATCTTGATCAGACTCAGTATTCCCGTAAAACTATCAACCGCCATTTAAGTTCTATAAAGAGCTTTTATCGCTGGTTGGTGGTAGAGGGTCACTGCGATTCTAGTCCTGCTGAAATTCTTCAAGGTCCCAAACAGCCAAAAACGCTTCCTCGTGTTATTGGTGCCTATGAAATGGATCAGCTGCTTGAAGAGCCATCTAATGAAGGACTCTCTGCCAATGGAGTATTTGCTTCAGAAAAAACGCCTAAGTCTTCTGAATTATCTACAGCACTTGAATTGCGAAATCAAACATTGCTGGAATTGCTGTATGCGGCAGGTTTGCGTGTTTCTGAAGCATCGTCCTTAACGCTTGAGGGGCTTGATCTAAAGCAGGGAATTGTTCGTGTGATGGGCAAAGGATCTAAAGAGCGCATAGTACCTCTTCATAAAAAAGCGTGCGATATGATAGAGAAATACCTTTGCCAGGCAAGACCAGTCCTTGCAGCAAAAGGCAAAGATACTCTCCGACCCTTTGTATTTCTTTCTTCTCGAGGAAACCAACTTTCCACAAACACTATTCGATTGGTGTTTAAAGAAAAGCTTCACGAAGCAGGCTTGGATGAATCGCTTTCTCCTCATGCGATGCGCCACTCTTTTGCTACCGATTTGCTTTCTGGTGGCGCAGATTTGCGCAGCGTGCAGGAAATGCTTGGTCATGCAAGTTTGTCTACCACGCAAATTTATACCCATTTAACGTCAGAACACTTGAAAGAAGTGCATCAAACAAGCCATCCTCGTGGATAAAAGCAACCGCGAACGGATGTTCTCATTTGCCACAACCTGGAGTAGAATAGTTTTTCGTAATCTTTTCTTACATGAGGAGAATTATTCATGGGACAAAGCTCCATTGTCATAAAAGGTGCTCGTGAGCACAATTTAAAAAACGTTGATGTTGAAATCCCTCGTGATAAATTAGTTGTTATTACGGGGCTTTCAGGTTCAGGCAAAAGTTCTCTTGCGTTTGACACCATATATGCTGAAGGTCAGCGTCGCTATGTTGAAAGTCTTTCCAGCTACGCACGTCAATTTTTGGGACAGATGAGTAAACCTGATCTTGATTCGATCGACGGTCTTTCGCCTGCTGTTTCTATTGATCAGAAAACTACTAGTAAAAATCCTCGTTCTACGGTCGGAACGGTAACAGAAATTTATGATTATCTGCGTCTTCTGTTCGCGCGCACGGGTGTGCCGCACTGCCCTGAATGCGGTAGAGAAATTAAAGCTCAAACAACTGATCAGGTGACCGACGATGTGTTGGCGCTTGGCGAAGGTAAACGCGCTTTAATTATGGCTCCTGTGGTAACGGGCAAAAAAGGCGAATTCACTAAGTTGTTTCAGGACCTGCAAAAGGAAGGCTTTTCTCGCGTTCGTATTGATGGCGAAGTGCAAAAGCTTGGTGGAGAACCCATTGTCCTCAATAAGAAAATTAAACATTTCATTGAAGTGGTTGTAGACCGCGTAGTGCTAAAAGAAAGCGCAACGGGTCGTATTTCTCAGGCAGTCGAAATGGCGTGCAACCTTGCGGATGGTCGCGTGTTGGTAAAAGTCATGGAAAAAGGTAATGAGGAAGTAAATGTAACAACCTCATCAGGGGCTAAGGGCGGTCTTGCCGAAGGAGAGCATATTTTCTCTTTAGCACTTGCTTGTCCTGAGCACGGCTATTCTATGAACGAATTGCAACCACGCGATTTTTCGTTTAACGCTCCTTATGGTGCTTGCCCTGATTGCTTGGGTATTGGTAGCCGTGAAGAGGTAGACCCAAGTTTAGTTATTCCTGATAAAACCTTGTCGCTTGAAGAAGGTGCTGTTGCTCCTTTTAGGACAGGGAATTATTATCCCCAGGTTATGCGTGCGGTGCTAAATCATTTCGATGTTGATCCTGCAACACCTTGGGAAGACATTCCTAACAAGGTTCAAAAAGCGCTGTTGTACGGCGTTCCGAATGAAAAAATTCGTGTTGACTACCTAACGGTTGATGGTCGTGAAACCTACTGGTTTATTGAATGGGAAGGTATTTGCGAAGCGGTAATGCATCGCTACAAGGAAGCATCCTCCGATCGTCAACGACAAAAATATGAGCAGTATTTTTCCATCATTCCGTGTGCAACGTGTGGCGGAAAGCGCCTTAATCCTCTTATTTTGGCGGTAACCGTTGGCGGAAAAAATATTCATGAAGTATGCGAAATGTGCGCGCTGGATTCGCTTGCGTTTTTTGATTCGCTTACGTTTGATCATTCTCAAGAGGCCATTGCGCTTCCTATCGTAAAAGAAATAAAAACGCGCCTTCAATTCCTTGTAGATGTGGGGCTTGATTACCTAACACTTGAACGCGCTACGGCAACACTTTCTGGTGGTGAAGCTCAGCGTATTCGTCTTGCAACACAAATTGGCGCTGGATTGATGGGTGTTCTGTATATTTTGGATGAACCTTCTATTGGCTTGCATCAGCGTGACAATGAACGACTCATTACGACACTTGAACATCTGCGCGATCTAGGCAATACGGTAGTGGTAGTTGAACACGACGAAGATACCATTCGTAGCGCGGATTACGTTATTGATATGGGACCAGGTGCAGGTGAACTGGGCGGTGAAGTGGTAGCTTCCGGTACACCAGAAGAAATAATGCAGGTTTCAAAATCGCTAACCGCGCAATACCTCAGTGGTAGGAAAGTAATCCCCATTCCAGAGGTTCGAAGAAACCCCAGAAAAGGATCTATTCAACTTAAAGGCGCTAGTGAAAACAACTTAAAGAAGGTTGATATTTCTATTCCTTTAGGCACGCTTACTCTTGTTACAGGGGTTTCTGGTTCAGGCAAAAGCTCTTTGATTACTGATACCTTGGCTCCAGCGTTAGCAAATCGCGTTAATCATGCTCATCGCAAAGCGGGTGACTATCGTCGTCTGTTGGGGACCGAGCGTATTGACAAGGTAATCAACATCGATCAGAGCCCTATCGGAAGAACTCCTCGCTCAAATCCTGCTACTTATATTGGCCTATGGGATGACATCCGCGCTTTGTTTGCTTCTACGCCAGAAGCAAAAGCGCGCGGTTATGCACCAGGGCGTTTTTCTTTTAACGTAGCAGGTGGACGTTGCGAGGCGTGTAAGGGCGATGGTCAAAAGAAGATTGAAATGCACTTCTTGCCCGATGTGTATGTTGCCTGTGAAGTATGTGAAGGAAAACGCTACAACCGCGAAACGCTACAGGTAACGTATCGCGGCAAAAATGTGTATGACGTTTTAGAAATGACCGTTGACGAAGCGCGCGATTTCTTCTCGAAAATTCCTGGCATCGTAAGAAAACTTGATACGCTCCACGATGTTGGTTTGGGCTATATTCGCCTTGGTCAACCTGCTACTACGCTTTCGGGCGGTGAAGCTCAGCGTGTAAAGCTAGCAAGCGAACTTCAACGTCGCCAAACTGGAAAGACCTTTTATATCCTGGACGAACCTACAACAGGTTTGCACTTTGATGATGTTCGTCAGCTTTTGGAAGTGCTACAGCGTTTGGTTGATGTTGGCAACACGGTATTGGTTATCGAACATAACTTAGACATCATTAAGGCGGCGGACTACGTTATAGATTTAGGTCCCGAAGGTGGAGATCGTGGTGGTACGGTGGTTGCTTCGGGTACTCCTGAAGAAATTGCTGTAGTTCCGGAAAGTCATACGGGAAGGTTCTTGGCACGCATACTAAATAAGTAAAATAAATAAACGTATTCTTAGAAGTTAAAGTACGCATCTAAAATCAAGCATATAAAGTAAAACAAGCGTACAAAAGCAGATGAAAGGTATGTATAAAACAAGCGTGATTTCAAAAAGTTATTATGTGTGTACACTTGTTTTTAGATGGTGCTCAGACTAACTTGCCGTAGGATACGTAGGTATGAAGAAGATCTCGCGTGAAAAAGCAGCACTGGGTGTTTTTGCCTTATTGGCTCTTACGGGTCTAGCGGCGCTTATTGCCTACATTGTTACTGTGGGTCACTCTTTAAACGTTGCTGCAAGCAATATTGATGATGCTACGGGAAATCTTGATGACTACACGGCAATTCTTTTTGAAGGCACCGCTACCGAACATCGTGAAACGGTGGTGAATACTTCAAGCGTTGAAGATAGTCTTTCTTTAAGAGGTTTAAATAAACGTTCCACGCAGCAAAACACAGAAGAAGGTAGCGGTGAAGTGAGTGCTAGTGATGCGGCAGATAGCGCTTCGCAAACCGAAGAGGGTGAAGAAACAAAACCCGTATCAGTATTTGCATTAGAGCGCTCCTATGTTGAAAAAGGAGCACGGGTATTCACGCTTGAGGTACAGCGTCTTACGGACTACAACACCCGCACCGTAATTCGAGCAGGAAAATATACCTTTGGCCTAATGTCGATAGATGAAATAACCGCTCAACCCCATTATTTTCAGAAGCGCATTGCAGAATATGATGAACTTGGGGTTGATATTATAGTTTGTGTGGTAAGTGATGTCTTTCTTCTAGATACCTACGAAGGAGCCGATATTGTAGTATCTGCTCAAGATGAAGGATTTGCTCCGTATGGTGTATTCGCAGATGGCATCTTTTATGACGATGCGGCATTGCAGGGTCAAGTAGGTACTATCTTAGTTTCACCGTCTCGCACTATTACGGCACGCGATGCCGTCTCTCTATGATTTCTTTATCAGACCATTGCGGCATACGATACCGTCTCTCTATGATTTCTCCATTTTTCTTTTAATATGTGAAATTAATTTAAGCAAGGACGGCTGGGTTTTGCTATTATATCGAAGTTGCCGTCATAGAAGACGGTAGTGTCGCATGGATGTGCGGGTGTGGCGGAATTGGCAGACGCGCCAGGTTTAGGTTCTGGTGGGTAACCCCCGTGAAGGTTCAAGTCCTTTCACCCGCACCATTGCGAACCATTTGTAGTACCCAAGAAGGAGTTAATTCGTGAACATCAATGTAGAGGCCCTCGAGAATAATCAAGTAAAACTCATCTTCGAGGTAGATGCTGCTGATGTCGACGCACGTATTAAGCGTACGTATCGCCGCGTTGCAAAGCGCTACAGCTTCCCTGGCTTCCGTCCTGGTAAAGCTCCTCGTCCTGTTATCGACAACATCATGGGTGCCGATTCTGTACGCACTACGGTAACTGAGGATTTGGTTAATGAAGTTTATCCCCAGGCTCTCGAAGAGAACAATCTTGTGCCTCTGCAGCGCCCCAACTATGAGTACGAGCTTGACCTGGTAGAAGACCACAAGCCTTTCAACTTTACCGCTACTATTGTGGTAAAGCCAGAACTTGAACTTTCAAGCTATGAACCAGTAGAGGTTGAAATTCCTTCAACCGAAGCAACTGATGAAGAAATTGACGCTCAGATTGAAGAGCTTCGCAATTACTATCATGACTTCAAAGACGCAAATGCAAACACCAAGGTAAAGCCTGGTGAATTTGTTGAGCTTACCATGACGGTAACCAACGAAGCTGGCGAAGAAGTATCTGCGCTTTCCGCTGAGCATCGTCTCTATGAATTGGGCAAGGGTGTTTACCCTGCTTCTTTCGATGCAGAACTTATTGGTCTTAAGAAGGGCCAGGAAAAGAGCTTCGACCTTGATTTGACCGATGATGATTCTTTGATTACTTCTAATCTTGAAGAAAAGGGCATGTTCCACTTCGAGGTTAAGGTTGACGTAATTAAGAACAAAGTTGTTCCTGAGGTAACCGAGGAATGGGCTAAAGACACCTTTGGTTTTGAGGGTCTTGAAGATATGCGCACCAAGATTGGTGACAGCATCAAGGGTCAGAAGATGGCAAACGCTCCTCGTCGTAAGGAAAACGAATGCCTGATGGCTTTGGCAAAGCGCGTTGAAGGCGAATTGCCAGAAATTATGTGCGAAACCCAGGAAACTCGTCTTCTGTCTGACTTCTACGGTCAGTTAAGCCGCATGGGTCTTACCTTCGATCAGTATCTTAAGACCATGGAAATGACCGCTGATCAGTTCAAGGAAGACAACAAGAAGCAGGCTGCTGATATGGTTCGTCAGGATCTTGCTTTGGATGCTTGGGCACGTCACTTTGAAATTGTTGCAACGGAAGAAGAAGTTCACGCTGAATTTACTTCAGCTGATCTTGATGATCCTGATGCTATTGAGGCAGAATGGCGCAAGGAAGGCCGCCTGCCTATGATTCGCGAAAGCATCGTTCGTGCAAATGCCCTGCGCGATGTAGTAGCGAAGGCTCAGGTTTCTGAAGTTGTAGAAGCAAAGGTTGAAGAGTAACAACAACGACACATTCTACGTTGTGCTATGAAGCCAGCTTATAAACGTTTTATAGTGTAAGCCTGGTATTTGTAGAGGTAATAGGGGGCAATCATCGCAAATACGCGATGGTTGCCTTTTTTCAACAAGTGAAATGAGGCATACGCATGTATCAAAATTCTACACAAGCAGCACTCATCCCCTATGTTATTGAACAGTCTCCTCGTGGAGAACGCAGCTACGACATTTATTCTCGTTTGCTCAATGAACGTATTGTATTTTTGGGCGAAGCAATTGATGATGCGGTTGCAAATACGGTTGTAGCTCAGCTTTTGCATCTTGAATCCGCTGATCCTGATAAAGATATTTCTTTGTATATCAATTCTCCTGGAGGATCGGTATCGGCAGGTTTGGCAATTTATGACACGATGCAATACATCAAGTGTGATGTTTCTACCATCTGCATGGGTATGGCTGCGTCCATGAGTTCAGTTCTTTTGTGCGCAGGTGCTCCAGGTAAGCGCATCATTTTGCCAAATGCTCAGGTTATGATCCATCAGCCTATGGGTGGTTCAGGGGAGCGCACCCAGCAGACCGACTTTGAAATTCTTGCAACAGAAATGAAGAAGACACGTGATCGTTTGGAAGGCATTATTGCTAAGCACACTGGCCAAACAGTAGAGCGTGTGCATGCTGACTCTGAGCGCGATAACTGGATGACCGCTGAAGAAGCTTGTGCTTACGGCTTGGTAGATAAAGTTGTAGCTTCCCGCTTCGCATCTAACGAGAAAGCTGAGTAGTATGACAGACCAGTCTGGCAACATTCCTCCAGCGCGTAGTGAAATTCGTTGCGCATTTTGCGGTAAAACACCTGACCAGGTTAATGCAATGATTTCTGGTCCTAATGGTATTTATATTTGTGACGAATGCATTTCTCTTTCTGCTGAAGCTATGATGACTGATTTGAATTTGCGTGGGTTAGAATCTGACGCACTAAATCAAGTGCTGCAGGTTACTGCAAGCGTAGATGAGGAAGAGGAAGCAAAAGAGGAATTTGCTCTGACCGAATTACCTACGCCTCGTCAGTTGTTCGAACAGCTTTCTGAACATGTGGTGGGCCAGGATGAAGCGAAAAAAGCACTTTCGGTTGCGGTATATAACCACTACAAGCGTATTAGTTTAGGTGAGCATGCTCACGAAGGCGATGTTGAGGTTGCTAAGAGCAACATTATGTTGCTTGGCCCTACGGGTTCCGGTAAAACCTTGCTTGCGCAAACCCTTGCTCGCACCTTGAAGGTTCCTTTCGCTATTGCCGATGCCACAACACTTACTGAAGCTGGCTATGTAGGTGAAGATGTTGAAAATATTTTATTGAAGTTAATTACAGCGGCGGACTTTGATATTCCACGAGCTGAAATTGGCATCATTTATATTGACGAAATTGACAAGGTTGCCCGAAAGGCGGAAAACCTTTCTATTACGCGCGATGTGTCTGGTGAAGGTGTTCAGCAGGCATTGCTCAAAATTGTAGAAGGATGCGAGGCGAGTGTTCCTCCTCAAGGAGGACGAAAGCACCCTCAGCAGGAACTCATTCATATTGATACCACCAATATCTTGTTTATTTTGGGTGGTGCGTTTGTTGGTTTGCCCGATATTATTGCTGAACGCGTGGGCAAAACAAGTATTGGTTTTGGTTCAGAAATGCCAGAATCTAAACGTGCTGCAGATGCAGAATTGCTCAACCAGGTACTTCCTGAAGACTTGCATAAGTACGGAATGATTCCGGAATTTATTGGTCGTATTCCTGTTATTACTTCTTTGAAAGAGCTTTCCAAAGAAGACTTGGTACGTGTTTTAACTGAACCTAAGAATGCCTTGGTAAAACAATACAAGGCAATGTTTGCCTATGAAGATGCCGAACTGCTCTTTGAAGATGAAGCTCTGGAGGCTATGGCAGAACAGGCAATCGAGCATCAAACTGGTGCTCGTGGCTTGCGTAGTATCTGCGAACGCGCCCTGCAAGATGTTATGTATGACTTGCCTGATCATGAAGGCACGAAGCGCGTGGTAATCCGTCGAAGTGATATTGAAGGCTCAACGAAGCCAGAAATAGAGCAGATTGATACCGCACGCACGCAAAAGCGTACAAAAGAATAAAACATTGTGAATTATTCGAGCGCCTGTCGTATGGTAGATACGGCGGAGCGCTCGTTTTTATGTAATAAACCAGCTAAAGCTTACGGCTAGGCATGATTTCGGTAGAATGCGTACGGGTAAGTAGCTGCATATGTAAAAATACAGGAAGGAAGGATTCCATGTCGTCAGACAAAAAAAGCGAAATGCCGGCTTATGGTGACTGGGAAAAGCCGCTTTTCGACGCTTGGAAAGAGCAGGGGTATTTTTCTCGTACGCCAGGATTTGGCAAAAATGGAGCAGATACCTACACCGTGGTAATTCCTCCTCCTAATGTTACGGGTATGCTTCATATGGGTCATGCTCTTAATGACACTATTCAAGACACCTGTGTGCGCCATGCGCGCATGCAGGGTTATCAAACTCGTTGGATTTTAGGTACCGACCATGCAGGTATTGCTACCCAGACCAAGGTAGATAAAAAACTTGCAGAACAAGGTATTTCTCGTCTTGAAATTGGGCGTGAGAAATTTTTGGATGCGTGCTGGGATTGGCGCGAAGAATACGGCAATACCATCGTGAAGCAAATTGCTGGTATGGGTTGTTCATGTGACTATTCCGATGAAAAGTTCACTATGTCACCTGAATATGCCAATGCAGTTCGTAAGGTGTTTTGCGATTGGTATCACGATGGATTGATTTATCGTGGTCGTCGTATTGTTAACTGGTGCCCTTCTTGCACCACTGCTATTGCAGATGATGAAGCTGAATACGTAGATGAAAAAGGTCATCTATGGTATTTGCGCTATCCGCTCTCTGAACCTGTGGATGGTATTGAATATTTGGTAGTTGCTACTACCCGTCCAGAAACCATGCTGGGTGATACTGGTGTTGCCGTTTCTCCTAAGGATGAGCGCTACAAGAATTTGGTTGGTAAGACTATCGATCTTCCTATTGTTGGTCGCAAGATTCCTATTTTTGCTGACTATTATGTTGATTCTGAGTTTGGTACTGGTGCAGTAAAGACCACGCCCGCTCATGATCCTAATGACTATGCAATGGGTCAGCGCAATAACTTAGAGCAGATTAATGTCTTTGATGAACATGCGGTAGTAGTGGAAGGCTATGGCAAGTTTAGCGGTATGACGCGTGACGAAGCACGTGAAGCTATTGTTGCTGAATTCGAAGCTTTAGGCTTGCTTGACCATGTAGAAGAACATGACCATTCTGTTATGACCTGCTATCGTTGTCATACCAAGTTGGAACCTTGGCTGTCTGAGCAATGGTTTGTTGCGGTTGATCGCCTGAAAGAACGTGCTGCTGAAGTTGTTGAAAACGGGGATGTACAGTTCCATCCAGCGCGTTGGAAGCAGGTGTACCTGGACTGGTTGGCAAACCTGAAAGACTGGTGTATTTCTCGTCAGTTGTGGTGGGGCCACCGTATTCCGATGTTTTACTGTGATGAATGCGGTTGGGAAGACGCATGTATGGAGGATATTGAAGTATGTCCTAAGTGTGGCGCTAAGGTACGTCAAGATGAAGACGTACTGGATACGTGGTTCTCTTCTCAGCTGTGGCCTTTTGCAACTCAGGGTTGGCCAGAATCCACTAATGAATTAGAAAAAACCTATCCTACCCAGATGCTCTCCACTGCTCGTGACATTATGGGCTTGTGGGTTGCGCGTATGGTGATGTCATCGTTGTACTTCACCGATCAGATTCCTTTTAAGGATGTCATCATTCATCCGACTGTAATGGCTGCCGATGGTAAGCCTATGTCTAAGAGCCGCGGCAACGGCGTAGATCCTTTAAAGTTGATGGAAGACTACGGTGCTGACGGTATGCGTTTTGGCTTGCTTATGCAGGTAACGGGCGCTCAAGATTTGAAGTTCAATGAAAACAAGCTGGTAAGCAGCCGTAATTTTGCTAATAAGATTCGCAATGCTGCTCGTTTTGTCATGATGAACTTAGATGACTACACACCAGGCAAACCTGAACCTACCACGCCAGCTGATCGTTGGATTTTCTCGCGTTTAGCGCGTTTAGTTGCGTCAATTGACGAAGCATACACAGAATTCGAATTTAGTGATATGACTCGTGAATTGTATGCCTTCTTCTGGAATGAATTCTGTGACTGGTATATTGAGCTTTCTAAGCCTCGTTTGGCTGCGGGTGGATTGGATCGTGCCGCCTGTCAGCGCAACTTGGTATACGTTCTAGATACCGCACTAAGATTGCTTCATCCTGCAATGCCTTTTGTTACTGAGCAGATTTACCAGGATATGCCAGGCGAAAAGGATTCTCCTTATTTGATGATGGCAGCATGGCCTGATGCTGAAGAACTTTCGCAGTATATCGATGCCGATGCGGAACGTGCTCTTGCTATTGTTACCCAAAGTGTTTCTGGTATTCGTTCTATTCGTGCTCGCTATGGTATTTCACCTAAGACCAAGTTGGATATGGTGGTAAAGGCACAAAGTTCCGTAGCGGCAGATTTGTTCAATGAGCAGCAAGATTTAATTGTGGCTTTGGGCAATGTGACAGTGCTTGAAGTTTCCGAAACCGCTGAAAAGCCTGCAGAGTCAACTATGCGTCTTGCTGATGACGTTGAGGTATATGTAATTTTGAGTGGTTTGGTAGATTTTGTCGCTGAGCAAGCTCGTCTTGAAAAAGAACTTGGCAAGCTTGAAAAGGATCGCGTAAAGTTTGATAAAAAGCTTTCTAATCCTGGTTTCTTGGCCAAGGCTGCTCCGGAAATAATTGAAAAAGATCGCGCTAAGTTGGCAGATATTACCGATCGCATGGATCGTTTGCATGCTGAACTGGCGGAAATGAAGCAGGAAGGGTAAACGATGAGTGATCTTCTTTCTCAAGTATTAACTCCAGAGGTAATGGGTGTGTTAACTGTAATTGCGGTATTGTTTGTAATTCTGTATGTGCTTTCCATTTTCTGGTCGGTGCGTGATGCGTCGTTGCGTGATATTCCTTGGGCGCTGGGTCTACTGTCTGTAATTCCGGTAGTTGGCTTGGTTGCTTACTGCATGATCCGCCCTGCATTACTGAAATCTGACCGCGAAGAGCAGGATTTGGAAATTGCTTTAAAACGACGCGAATTGATGCGTTATGGCGATTGTGCTAACTGTGGCTATCCTGTCGAGGAAGATTACGTTATGTGCCCAAACTGCCATCAGCGTTTGAAGAACCTATGTCCGACTTGTCATCATGCTCTAGATCCTTCTTGGTCGGTATGCCCCTATTGCACCACTCCTATCGGTGGCGGCAAAAACTAACGAGCAAAAGACTAATGGGTAATATTTGCTAGCAAGAACAGTACCCTAAAACGACGCTTGCTTAAGAGTATTATTCTTGATCTGCGTGGCTGGTTTGCCTGCGTTAACGAGGGCTCGTTGTGAACATAGGGTTACTAATTGTGCTACTCTCACATCGCTTTTCTTGTTTTGTTATAAGTTGCCTCTAAATATGAT
>URMQ01000032.1 GCA_900548955.1 uncultured Eggerthella sp.
GAATAAATAAACATCTAACTTTACGAATTATGGGAACAACGGAACATTTCAGCGGTACTTTTTGGAGCCATAGGATTAGCGCCGCTGGTTCCTTTTGTCGCAGGATTCCTTTTATCCATGCGTGATGCCATTATTTCTACGCTCTACGCCCTCTGCTTAGCGGTGATGTTAGCTGGTTTGGGATCGGCATCGCTGATTGGATGGGATGCTCTTACGTTTGTCTTCATGCCTATCGATTCTAGCTTTACTGATGTGCTTATTCGGGTAGTAAGTGTACCTTCTACCTGGATCATGATTCTTGCTTTAGTGCTCGCTGCTTTGGCTAGTTCGCTTTTATGTGGCTTCGGTAAGCGAGTGTGGTGCATTACAGGCATGCTTTTAGCAGGGGCACTTTTGATTGTGGGGCTAATTTGTGGTTCGCTTATTGATACTATGGGGCGGGAATTTCTGACCGACCCGTATCTTCTTGCACCTGTTATTGGATCAACAGTACTGGCAGTAATTTTGGTCAGTGTTGCTCTTCCAGGGCGTACCATGAGCGACTACGAAGAATAAGGTTTGCCAGAAAAGTTTAAATTGCAGGCAAGTGCTTCTGCTTCATTAAGAGAAATACCCTCGGAAATATTTCCACAAACAGCTTCAGAAATCTTTCGAGAAGCATTCTGAGAGATATCCTTTGAAGCGCTCTTAAAACTAGTTTCAGAAGCACTTTCAATAATAGTTTCTCCAATAAAACGAGGAATAAGAGAATTTGCTTCTTCAAGGGCGTTATTGAAGATGTCTTCAAAACTGGTGGTGTGTTTTGCATTAGTGAACGGATCTATCCACACGCGATGCTCATGGTTGTCAAAGATGCTTTCGGTAAGCGCAAGAGGGCGATGACAAAATGCCTGAGCAAATGAATGTCTTTTAAATCTTCGTTCGACCACGCCATAGAGCGTACGCTTGATGCCGCGGGGTGAATACGTCGCGAATTGTACGCGGCGATAGTTGTGTACGCTTGCAGAAAAAAGATGTGCAGGCGAAAGCTTTTCGTAAGTTTCCCAAAGAGTTGCGCATACAGCATGAGAAATTGCCGCAAGTGATTGTTCGTCTGCTTTTAAGATTTCTTTATAGGGTTTAAACGATGAAATGGTTAGTCCTTCATGAGTGTAGAGGATCATTTCATCTAGTTCGCTTTCAATAACGGCATGCACTTCATGGCCATCGCGTTCGTCTAACCCGTCAATTCCCGCATTGCAGAGGGCAAATTGCTGTGCGTATACAAAAGGATGAGCAGCGCGGTCGAGCAAATAGTGACATAAAAATCCCGCACAATAAGCTTGCACCGTTTTCTTCATATTGGAAGGCGCAAGAGCTGGAGTGCCAGAAATAACATGGAGGAGTTTACCTGGTTTTTTGTCGTGCATAAGGCTACCAAGTGCACGATATGCGGACAAAGATGGAGAAACTACGCAGAAAAACAGAGGGTCGGGTCCTTGGCTTCCTAAAAGAAAGGCATTTCGTTCCTGGACGCTTTTGATAAACGAAGTTGCAGGTAGATTGAGCATTTCGCGTGCAAATTGATGATGTGTGATTATTGCTGGCATAGGTAAACTCGCATTCTTAACAGAATTTTTAAACTTAGTAGCGCGGGGATACGTATACTTTTCTCCGATCATAATGAAACTGTTTTATAGTTCGTTCAAGATCTACCACAGAAAAGCAAGAGCTTTGTAATAAATAGCTTCAAAATGGTTTCTGGCATACCTTCGAAGGTGCATTTCGGAAAGGACTGGATAGGCAGCGATGGCATTTGGTTTAACTAAAAAGGAATTTAGCTGGGTTTTATACGATGTGGGCAATTCGGCGTTCGTTATGCTTTCGACCGCTCTTATTCCGGTGTACTTCAGCTCTCTTGCCGAAGAAGGATCTTCGATTGTTGTTGCTTGGGGTTATGCCGAAACTGTTGCTTCGCTTATTCTGGCACTTTTAATGCCCTTCTTGGGTAGTCTGGCAGACTTGGCAGGCAACAAGAAAAAATTCCTTATTGGTTTTGCGGGAACGGGCGCGGTTGCCTGTGCTGCTTTAGGTGTTCCGCAACATGCGTTAGCTTTCTTGGTTGTTTATGTGGTTTCTTCGGTAATGCTTAATGGATCCATGGTGTTCTATGATGCCTTTTTGATTGATGCCACTACAGAAGAGCGCTATGACAAGGTTTCATCGCATGGCTATGCTTGGGGCTATATTGGATCGTGTATTCCGTTTATTGCTTGTTTGGCGGTAGTGCTTGGTGGCTCTGCTATTGGCATCGATATGGGTACAGGCATGAAAATAGCCTTTGTTATTACTGCGCTGTGGTGGATAGCATTTACAATTCCTATCGTAAAAAACGTTACGCAGACCCACTATCGCGAACACACCGATCATGTTTTTAAAACTACCTTCGATAGTCTGAAAAGCACCATGAAGGATATTGCACATGATAAACGCTTGCTATTCTTCCTCATTGCGTTTTTCTTTTATATCGACGGTGTTCATACGGTAATTAAAATGTCTACCAGCTATGGTACCGATTTAGGAATTGATTCTACGCAGCTGGTGCTGGCTTTGTTAGTTACCCAGTTTGTAGCATTCCCTTCGGCTATTGCTTATGGCAACTTAGCGAAGCGTTTTGGTACCAGAAATATGCTGCTTGTTGGTGTATTCGCTTATTTCTGTATTGTTATGTTTGCAGCCTTCTTCTTGAAAACCGCTACGGAATTTTGGATTTTGGCAATTTGCGTGGGTCTTTTCCAAGGCGGTATTCAGGCGCTTTCTCGCTCGGAATACGGAAAGCTTATTCCTAAAGATAAGGCCAACGAATACTACGGATTTTTCGATATCTTTGGCAAATATGCGGCAGTAATGGGAACGTTTTTGGTGAGTGTCTTTACTCAGTTAACGGGCAATCCGTCTTTTGGTGTTCTATCTATTGCTGTGTTGTTTGTGATTGGCTTTTTCTTCCTGCGAGCTATGCCAGCAAAAGAAGCTAAGTAGAATTAAGTGAGCCATACTTGCGCAAGTGCTACGCAAACAAAGTGAGTCATACTTGCGCAAGTTGACTACGAGGTTTTGGAATTTTGTTACCGGGATTGAGCAATTTTGCTACCGGATTTAGTAATCTTGCAGGCAGCTCTTATAAAGATTTGTTTTGCAGCAAATCCGCAATGCGGCCAATTAAAAGTTCGAAGCTTACACCACGGTCTTTAAAGTTTGGCTGCTTGCTGGAAACAATCATGGCATCATGCGTAAGGTCGCCCGCAAAGGCAACTGCATCCTGCAGGGTTCTGCCAGCCATGATAGCGGCAAGTAAGCAGGAGCAATACAAATCACCCGTTCCATGAAGCATGTAGGGTAGGTATTCGTTAGATGCTTCAAAGAAATCGATATTTACGCCAGCAGCAAAGTTGCGAATCAAACCGTCGTCGCGTTGGATGCCTTTGAGCACTACATTTTTCGCGCCTTTAGCAATAAGTGCATCAATTATGCGTTTTGCTTCATCATCGCTAATATTGGTACCATGCCATTCTTCGCCAAGGATAATGGCGGCTTCAGTTAAGTTTGGAGTCAAAATATCGGCATCGCAGGCTAAATCAGCCATTGCAGCGCACAGTTCTGGGGTATAGGTGGGGTATACCTTGCCGTGGTCTGCCATTACGGGGTCTACCACGCGCAGCGCTTTGGGGTAGCGTTCGTATAGGCTGCGAATAATATCAACTTGTTCAGGTGCTCCCAAAAAGCCTGAATACACCGCATCAATCTCCACGCCGATGTTTTGCCAAGCTGCTAAATAATCGGGCAAAATATCGGTGGTGTCATGCATATACCAGCCAGGAAAAGCGGTGTGGGACGAAAATAATCCCGTGGGAACGGGGCACACATCGCATCCGCCTGCAGATACTACTGGAATAGCAATGCCCAATGAGCATTTGCCATATCCGCATAAGTCGTGTACTGCAGCTACTCGGGGGATATAGTCGGGATTGGCTTTCCGATCATACAAAACGGTCTGCGTCATTTTGTTTCTTCTTCCTCTTCAAATTTCCAATCGTCATCTTTTACGTTACCACGATCTTTGAAGGTCTTGCGGGTCCTGCGCTCGAGGATTGCAGCGACCAGGGTTGACGCAATTAAAAACACAAGAACTAAACATCCGATACCAGGCATCGTTTCAAACAGGAAATGATATAACGCCGCAAAATCCATGATTTTCGTTGATCCTTCCTGAATTTCTTTTACATTTTTCTGTTCATTACGCTAACCCTCTGAGTGATACCGCAGAAGATTAGTGAATAAGAGTATACTAACGCTACTGATTATCTTAATAAATTTACCAAGTAGTAAAGTACGTCGAAAGGACAGTCATGCTAGACATCCGGTTCGTCCGCGAACACCTTGATGAAGTTGCCACTGCAATGAAAAACCGCAACCATTCATGGGACTCTGAATATTTCAAAGAGTTGGACGAATCAAGGCGCTCGTTAATTGGTCAAGAAGAAGAACTACTCAATCAGCGCAATGTACTTTCTAAGTCTATTGGTAAGTTGATGAGTGAAGGCAAAAAGGATGAAGCTGAGGCAGTTAAGGCCCAGGTTTCTGAATTGAAGGATCGCATTGCAGAACTTAGCGTAAAGCGTGCTGAAGCTGAAGAAAAGTTGAATGATTTATTACTCGGCACTCCTAACATGCCTGCTGACTCTACGCCTGTAGGTAAAGACGAAAACGACAATCCTGAAGTTCGTCGTTGGGGCACCCCGCGTGATTTTGAGGCTGAGGGTATTGAAATGAAGCCTCATTGGGACTTGGGCGCAGATTTAGGCATCATCGATTCGGAGCGTGCGGTAAAGCTTGCTGGTAGCCGCTTTGTATTGCTCGGTGGCCTTGGCGCTCGTTTGGAGCGCGCACTGATCAACTTCATGGCAGACACTCATATTTCTCGTGGTTATAAAGAGTGGTGGTGTCCTGCGATGGCAAATGCTACTACACTTACTGGCACTGGTCAGCTTCCGAAGTTTGAAGACGACCTGTTCAAAACACGTGAGGGCATGTACCTTATTCCTACTGCTGAAGTTCAGCTGACCAACATTCATTCTGGCGAAGTTTTGGATGTTTCTGATTTGCCATTGAAGTATTGCGCATTTACGCCATGTTTCCGCGAAGAAGCAGGTTCTGCTGGTCGCGATACCCGCGGTCTTATTCGTGTTCATCAGTTCGACAAGGTAGAAATGGTGAAGTATGCAAAGCCAGAAGAAAGCTATGATGACTTAGAGGCTATGGTTGCAGATGCAGAAAATATTCTGCAACTGTTGGGCTTGCCTTATCGTGTTATCTCTTTGTGCACAGGTGACATTGGCTTCTCTGCCGCTAAGACCTACGACTTGGAAGTTTGGTTGCCTTCCTACAATGCTTACAAAGAAATTTCTTCTTGCTCTAACTGCGTAGATTTCCAGGCGCGTCGTGCAAATATTAAGTACCGTGATCCTGAAAACTTCAAGGGTAGCCGTCTTGTTCACACCTTGAATGGTTCTGGTTTGGCGGTTGGTCGTACTATGGCTGCTGTTTTGGAAAACTATCAGCAGGCTGACGGATCAGTTAAGGTTCCTGATGTTTTGGTTCCTTACATGGGCGGCGTTGAGGTTATTCGCTAAATTTACTCCTGAATGGTAGCTAAAAAGACAGACAAACAATCCATGGATGGGCGCTCTCAAAAGAAGCGCCCATCTGCTGCTGGAAAAAAGGTGGCGCAAGGATCGCGCATCACCACCACCGCTTCTTCTAAAACAGGAACACCTAGGCTAGATCGCAATGCGCTCAAGCAGAAAAAGAGCGCTTTGGATAGTTCGGGCTTCAAAGAGAAAAGTATCTTCGATAAGTCAGCTATAAACGATTCAGGATCTTTGCTTGAAGCACCTGTTCAAAGTGGGTTTATAAATAGCGAATCAGCTGTTGAAGAAGAATCTTTTAAGGAAACAATTCACAAGGGTAAATCCTTTAATAAAGCAGGCAAGCCCTCCAAACGCAAAGGTATTTCACGACGTTTTCTTGTTGGATCACTTATAGTAATTGCACTGCTGGTTATTGGCACGGGGCTTTTAGCTTGGAATCAGTGGTTCCGCTATGATGACAAGGCTGATATACAGGGCACATGGGTGATAGAGGGTTCTAGCCAAACCATTACGTTTACCGATGCCGATATTGTGATGACGTCAGAGGTTTCCTATCCCTACACGCTTGATACGTTCCAAAAAACCATCTCGTTTTCTTTCAAACAATATAACGGGTCTGGATCGTATTCCTTTTCTCCTGAGCGAACTACGTTGGTAATCACAGAAACTGATGCAGATTCAGGGGAAAAAGTATCGACCAAACTGGTGAAACAATGACCGCTCCGCTTGCCGTTGAGCACATTCGCGTTCGCCCCGATAGGATTGAAACACTTATTCGTGTAAGTGATGAGTGTTTTGCTTGCACCAATGAGCAGCTTATTAAGCGAGTCTTGAAGATTTGTCCTACGTTGGGGATGCATGCGTGTCGCAATCATAAAGGGCGACTGTTTTCTGATGTAATGAATCACACGTCAACACCGCATCTTCTAGAACATATGGTGATAGATGGGCAAACGCATCGCGCTAAAGATGAAGCGCGTGTTTTTACAGGAACAACGCAGTGGACTAGCGAAGATGGCCTAGTGGCGCAGGTGGTTTTTTCCTACGAAGACGATTTGGTGGCGCTTGGGGTTTTGGATCAATGCGTGAAAACATTAAACGATATCCTGCTAGATGTAACCAAGACGGCATGTGAACAACATAGCCTGTAGTTGCATATGAACAACATAGTCCGTAGTTAAAAGATGGGCAGTAAAGCGGTAAGTGAATAAAAATCCTCAGTTAAAAAAGAAAGGCAAGTGTATGAAAGCAGCAATCCTTGCTGACAACAATACGATGCAATTTGAAGCAAAAGAGATAGCAGAGGCATTGCAGAAGGCAGAACACCAGGCCGAATTGGTTAACGTAGACGAACAACTAGTTGCAACGCTTCAAACAATTCGCCCTGATATTTGTTGTATTGCATCAGGAACTAAGGGTTCAAATGGCGCACTGCAGGAATTGTGCGAATTGCTTCAACTTCCTTATTTAGGTTCGCAACCTGAAGCCTGTAAGTTGTGCACCGATGATCAGATCAGTATGTTTGCAATGCAGCGTTATGCGGAAGCTTCGGAAGTGGATGTAATTGGCGATTCTCTGGTTAGTTTCACCTTTTCGTCTGATGTGCTTACGGCAGAAAAAGAAATCCTTGTTCGCCTGTGCGAAGAGCGTATACCAGGTGGTTATCCTTTCGAGGTAAAGCCATTGAAGGGGTTTGCTTGCGAACGAAACAAGAACCTTCAATCGTCGAGTGATTCGCAAAATGAGGATATTCAATCATCGGGCAACATTCAAAATGCGGCATCTGAAATGGCGAACAACGCTCAGCCCCGAAAAACTCAGCCATCAAGTGCAGAAACTATCCTTGTAAACAGCTCAGAAGAACTGTTGGCAGCACTTGCGGCATTCGAATCATCTGGATGCAAGGTGGCTCAGTGGGTTGAAGGAGCGCGTCTTTCAGTTGTAGTTTTAGGAACAGGATGGAATGCTCATGTTTTGCCTCCTGTCGAGGAAGTCCCCGCGGGCGACTCTCTTGAACTTATTTCACCAGTTCGTCTTAAATCGCTTCATGCGGCTGATCGGGTGGCGCAATCAATTCGTTCTGAAATTGAGCGATATGCTTTCGAGGCATGCCTTTCTTTGGGTGTGCGAGATTTTGCGATAGTTCATGTTGTTTGGGACGGTGCGCAGGTTCGGTTTGCTGGAGTGGACACAGCTCCTAGTATGGCTGCAAGTTCTGTCTTTGCTCAAGCATGCAAGGCGGCAAGCCTTTCAATAGAGGGTGTACTGGATTTCTTGGTTTCGCTGTAGCGGTTTCGTATCGGATTGGAAACAAGTCATAGTCGCACGCATTTCTCAAGATAAGCGCTAGGACATGCACGTATAATAAGATCATTAGATGTCGAAAAAATGATGTCGGAAGGGTGTTCGAGATGGGTAAATTTTTTCCGTTTGTAATCGGTGGCATTATTGGTGCTGCTGCAGGCATGCTGCTTTCTCCTCGCACTGGTGCTGAAAATCGTGCCAAAATTTCTGAGGCATTAAATGAAAATGTAAAAATCGAAGTACCTGCTAATGTTCAGGAAAAAGCGGGTCAGTTTGTTGATGCTGCTGCTTCTACTTCTCAGAAGGTTATCAACACGGTAGTAGACAATGGCTCTGATGCTTATAAGAATGTTGTTTCTCGCGTAAACCAGAATCCTACTGTTCAGGCATTCAGCGATAATGGCGATGAACTTCGTCAGAAGATTGACGCAGCTCGTGAGCGCATTGCAACTCAGGTAGCAAAAAATGCTGAAGCTGCTCGTGATGCAGCGGTAGACAAAATCCCTGTAGCGATTGATGCTGCTCAGAGTGCAGCTCAGAATGCTAAGGTTGCTGCTCAGGGTGCTGCTCAGGCTGTTTCTGGTGCTGCACAGAATGCAGGACAGGTAGTTTCTGGTGCTGCACAGAACGCCGGTCAAGCAGTTGCAGGCGCTGCTGCTAGTGCAAAGGATGTAGTTGCAGGAGCTGCCTCTACGGTTACTGCAAAGATCAACCCTTCTGGCGATGAAAAGGATGCCGAATAGATAAGACCAGTGGTTGTTCTTTGAATTACCACCGATTCGCAAGAGTCATAGCGGTTCCGAATAGGCGATATATGCTTACGGCATTTCGACTGTTAAAAAGGCATTCTTTGAATATCGAATAACTTAAAAGAAACAAAACGAACACATTTGGTGATCATTCTTTATAGATATGGTTGAATAAATGTAAGTTCGGCTCGTTCAGGTGGCGGCTTATTGGTCGCCACCTGTCGTAATGAGACAGGAAAACGATACATGAAAAAGAGCGAATACCTAATTAGCGAATTGCGCGACATGCCTGTATACTCCATGGGCAAAAAACTGAAGCGTATCGGTAAGGTTCATTCGTTCATTTTTCATCCGCATAGGCGTCGGGTTGTTGGTTTTACGATAAAACGTCCTGACATTGCGCTTATGATGCATCGTCCTGATCTGTTTGTTTCCTTTGACGGTTTTGATGTCGAGGATGGCAATATTGTCATCGATGAAGCAAAGGGAACCACAGGATCGGCAGCCTGCAAGCGCTTAGGTGTTGATTGGAATGAATGCGTAATCTGGCAAGGCCTTCCCCTGATGACAGAAGACGAACAACGCTGTGGCTTGGTTGGTGATGTGCGTTTTAGTACCGAAGACGGAGCGGTGAAGTCGCTCTTTGTAGATAAGGGTACTTCGGCTGGTGCTTTGCTCGGTGTTATCGAAATTCCTGCAGCGTATATTAAGGGCTTCAAGTTAGGAGTGGGTGATCAACTTACTGCCGCTAATGAAGAAGACTTTTTGCATGGAGCTATTATTTTGTCGAGTGAGGCGCTGACGATTCAGGCCCAGGGCGGTTTGGCAGAGCGTGCTGGTAAGGCAAGCGCGGTAGTTACCCATAAGGCATCGCAGGCATTTGAAAAAGCAAAACCAGTGGCTTCTGATGTTGCTCAAAAAACAGGTGATGCGGTAAATAAGGGAGCTTATGCAGTTGGAAAACAGCTTTCAAAAACCAAAGGGATGTTTTCTGCTTTTAAAGAAGAATACAAGCGTGCTCGCTACGGTGAAGATAACGAGGAATAATGAGCAATAGTCTAGATGCTAAATATCCTGATAATTCTGAAGAGTCTGAAGACCTTGAAAACCCTGAAGGATTCAAAGAGCTTGAAAACCCCGAAAACCTTAAAAGCTCTGAAGAATCCGAAGAATCCAGCTTTATTTCTATTTTCGGACACAAGGTAAGTACAGCAGATATTTTCAAATTAGTAGGGCTTCTTGCTTTCATTGGTATTACGGCAGGCATCGTTGCTGCGCTGTGGCCTAGTTTATCGCAGATATTTGAACCTAACGGCACCGAACGAGTAATAGAGAGTATTCAAAGTCAAGGTGCGTTTGGTGTATTGATGCTACTTGGTCTGCAATTCTTGCAGGTGGTAGTTGCCTTTATTCCTGGCGAAGTAGTGCAGGTAGCTGCGGGTATGCTGTATGGGCCGTGGTTGGGCGCGCTTCTTATTTTGGTTGGCTGTGTTATTTCGAGTGCGATAATTTATCAACTTGTTCATAGACTTGGCGCTCCGTTTGTTCACGATATGGTTAGCAAAGAGCACCTGGAAAAGTTCTATACGTTCGAACGCTCAGGCAAGCTGAATATTGTGGTATTCATTTTGTTCCTTATTCCTGCCATGCCGAAAGATGTATTTACGTATCTGGTGCCGCTAACCAACATGCGTATGAGAACCTTTTTGATTCTTGCTACTATCGGTCGCATTCCTGGCGTTTTGGTGTCTACCTATGCTGCCGCAGGATTAGCACAGGGTGAAATTACCACTAGTTTAATTATTTTTGGCGTGGCGGCTGTTATTGCGCTGCTTTGTCTGATTTTCCGCGACCGTATTATGCGCGTGTTGGGTACTGCAAAAGAATTTCGCAAGTGCGACAAAGAACGCGATGAGATCAAGTAATTGTTTCTATATCTAACAGCAATATAAATACAAGAAAACAGGCCGTTGACACGTGCTGGATTGCGTTACGGAAGCATAACGAAACTGCGGGTTAGGCTGGCAAAAGGGTATTCTTACCATGTCAAGATTAGCAACATATTGAAGCGAGGCGTTGAATTATGACACATACAGAAAACGACCCTCAGAAACATAAACAGGAAGAATCAAAAGTGGCAGAGAAGGAAACTCCAAAAACCGATCATGTTGAATCTGAGCAGACAGCATCTTCTGATCAAACAGCGCAGTCTTCGTCGCAAACTGATGCTCGCGAGCGTGCAGAAATTGGAGATGCAGTTCGCGACGAGGCGCTTTCTGCTGCTGAAAAAGGTTTAGAAGCTGCTCGTGCAGCATTGGAAGCTGCGGAGAAAAAGCTTGCTGAAGCGCAGCAGGCTGCTTATGGCAAGGATACCTATGCGCCTCCGCAAGGAGATCCTCAACAACCCGCTCATCAGCAAGGCGCAACGCAACAATATGCCTACCAGCAACAAGTAGGACAGCAAGAAAGTCAGCAGGCTTATCACCAGGCTTCGTATCAGCAAGGAACTCAACCGCAAAGTTTCCAGCAAGCACAACAATCGAATTTCTACCAGTCTGATTTTCAACAGTCTGTTCAGCAGCCTACCTATCAGCAGGCTGGTTATCAATCGGCGCAACCTGGGCAATCTGGCTATCAGCAAACTGCTCAGGCAGATTATCAGCAGGCGAACTATCAGCAAACTTCGCAACAGTATTCACAGCAACCGGGTTACCAGCAAAACGCGCAGACCGGTTATCAGCACGCTTCGCAGCAACCGGGCTATCAACAAGCAACTTATCAACAAACCCAACAACCACCTGTTCAGCCTCATTATGCGCCACCTGTTGCTTCGCGTGATCATGTTGCGGCAGGCTTGCTTGCAATCTTTCTAGGGTTCCTTGGTGTTCATAAGTTTTATCTTGGCTACAACACGCAAGGTTTTATCATGCTAGCAATTGGACTTATCGGAGGTTTGTTCTCGTTCGGATTAGTTCTGGGCATTGTCTGGATCATAGGTATTATTGAAGGCATTATTTATCTGACCAAGAGCCAAAGTGAATTCGAAAGAATTTATGTTTATAACAAGAGAGAGTGGTTTTAGTATCAAGGGGCCTCGAAACGAGGCCCTTACGTTATAATGACTTGTGTTCGTGCATATATATGCCAATAAGGAGGAAGATTATGCCCACCATTACTCGTGATCAGGTAAAGGTCCCAATGGACGTAATGCCTGAAGCGCGCGAAACGTACATTGATAACTACATGAAGGCTACCCGTGGTACGGGTCGTTTGATGCTCTTTGCTTGTGACCAGAAGATTGAACACCTAAACAAGGACTTCTATGGTGAGGGCATTGATATTTCTGATGCAGAGCCAGAGCACTTGTTTAAGATTGGCTCTCAGGGAACCATTGGCGTTTTGGCTGGTCAGCGTGGTCTGATTGCTCAGTATGCAGCTGACTATCCAGAGATTAACTATTTGGTAAAGATGAACTCCAAGACTAACTTGGTAAAGGGCTCTCAAGACGATCCTTACAGCCCACAGCTTTATGATTTGGAAGCTGTTCTTGCTATGCGTGAAGCTGGTGTAAACATTGTTGGCTTGGGTTACACCATTTATCTTGGTTCCGAATACGAATCAACCATGATGGCTGAAGCTGGCGAACTTATCGCTGAGGCTCATGCAGCTGGTTTGATTGTTGTTCTTTGGATTTATCCTCGCGGTAAGGCTGTTCCAGACGAGAAGGATCCGGATCTGATTGCAGGCGCAGCTGGTGTTGCACTTTGCCTTGGTGCAGACTTCGTTAAGGTTAACCCGCCTCATGAAGAGGACGGCAAGTCTTCTGCTGAAGGTTTGAAGATTGCTTCTATGGCTGCTGGCCGCACTGGTTTGGTATGTGCTGGTGGTTCTAAGGCTGACGCAAACGTATTCTTGACCGAGCTGCATAACCAGATTCACATTGGTGGTGCTTGCGGTAACGCAACGGGTCGTAACATTCACATGCGCTCTGAAGACGAAGCAATCCGTTTGTGCAATGCAATTTCTGCTATCACCTTGGGTGACTGGAGCGTTGAAGATGCTGAAGCAGTATTCCGTGGCGAAAAGGAATTCTCCCTGTAATTGCGATTATGCATCGCGGCACGTGCTGGTTGCGAAATCGTAGCGCGCGGCGTTCTTGAAAGCGCTCTTCTAGTTTCGACGAATCCACAGCCCGTGGCGGTTGCTAAGACGCGACTTTGGTTGCGGCGAAATCGCATCCTTTGGCGATTACAACACATACCTGAAATCTGAGAGCCCGACTTCGGTCGGGCTCTTTTGCTGTGATAAGACTTGCGGAACCTTACCTTTCATTTATGGCAATGTCTAAATGTTGCGCAACAAATCCTTTAGGCGAACTTTTATAATCAAAGGTCTTAAGGCGAAACCAATGGTGTTTTCTGGTTCGTTAATGAACGGATTTGGAGTGCATTTTAGGAGAAAGCTATGAGAGTCGGTCCATTTTCTATGCTGGCGTTCTTTCCAATGCTGGCTGTAGCTCTTCTTGTTTGTTATATCGTGGCGTGGATTCTTACGATGCAGATTGTCACTAGGATTGCTGCCAATAAAGGATATCCAGAGCTATCTGGCAAGCTGTGGTTTATTGGCTTTTTTGGGCTTATTTTTACTCCCGCATTAATTGTTGCCGCTTTACCAAAGAAGTCTAATTAATTAGATTGCACTTTAAGTTGGCAGCACTTATGGCTTATTGGCGACTACAGGAAAAGTTAATCCTGTAGTCGCTGTTCTTTTTGGATTATTTTTTCGGCTTGGTTTCAAAATATTATTTGTATGTGTAATGCGTGTGAGATTTAACGGGTACGCTTATAGGTGTGTTGTTTGATATTGGGGCTGACATTGCAAAATTGAATATCAACCAATGAACGATAGGTGTAAGTAGTATCTCTAATATGGCAGTTACGGGGAGTGGCTGACATAAGAAAATATAGGTGGCAGAAATGATTATTCTTCTCATACTTCTAGCGCTTATTTTTGCGCATATTACTTATAAGGATGTTAAAACCAGAGTTATATTTCGTTATGACCTGTTTGCCTTGGTGCTACTCCGTATTGTCATGCTTCTTGTAACTTGGGTAGGTGCAGAATTTTTCGAAAGTGATGCCGTTCTTGGGCTGAACGCAGAGCAATGGAGCATTCGTTCGCTTGTTATGTCGGCGGCGGTAGCAATTATCGTGGTAGCGCTTTTACAAACACTTGCGTATGTGGTTAATAGGCTCACAAACAAGTATGGAGAAAAGGAAGAGTCGCTTGGTGTTGGGGATGTGTGGCTCTACGGGGCTTGCTGCTTGTTCTTATCGGTCGAGCAGGTATTTCTCATGGTGCTGTTGTCGGCGCTTATTGGGGGAGTTATGGCGCTTTACGTGAAAGTAATCAAAAAGCAAAGGACGTTTCCTTTTGCGCCTGCCATTGTATGGGCCACTTTTGTAGCGCTGGTTCTGCCTTTGTAGGGTTGTTATTGC
>URMQ01000033.1 GCA_900548955.1 uncultured Eggerthella sp.
AACATAAAGCGATTTTCAAAAATATTTTCTGATATAACCGAGTTGCCTTGCGCTAACGCAGTGAGCAACATAAATTGCGCCTGAAGATCCGTTGGGAAGCCTGGATGTGGAAGTGTTTGAATATCAATTGCTTGAAGCGGCTTATCGCGAAAGACCGTAATAGAATCATCGGTTGTGGTGATTTCGCAACCCATCTGCTCAAGCTTCATAATTGCCATACGCAGAAACGAAGGATCTATCCCCTTGGCAGTAACCGGTCCTCCAAGAAGTGCACCTGCTGTTAGGTAGGTACCTGCTTCAATGCGATCGCCTACTGTGGTGTGTTCGCAAGGATGCATTTCTGAGAGGGGTACACCTTTTACTGTAATGGTAGGAGAACCCGCTCCTTCAACACAAGCACCCATAGAGTTAAGCATGTTCGCCAGATCAACGATTTCTGGTTCACGAGCGGCGTTATCAATCACCGAAGTGCCCTCAACCGCAACAGCCGCCATAAGCATGTTTTCTGTAGCACCAACACTAGGAAATTCAAGAAGAACATCTGCCGCATGAAGACCATTTGGTGTGGATGCGTACAAAAAACCGTGTTCATTCTTGAAATGAACACCCATAGCCTGAAGCACCTTCAAATGAATATCTATCTTGCGCGCGCCCAAGTTACAACCACCAGGCATTGCAACTTTCGCACATCCAAAACGTCCAAGCAATGGACCTAAAACAGAAATACTTGCACGCATCTTGGAGACAAGCTCATAAGGAGTTTCATAGCCTTCAACATTAGCAGTATCAATGATTAAGGACTTATCATCCCATTCGACACTCGCGCCAAGACTACGCAATACTGCGCTCATTATTTCAGCGTCAGAAATGTGAGGAACGTTATGAATAATGCTTTTTCCCTGCCCCAAAATGGAAGCAGCAATAAGCTTTAATGCAGAATTTTTTGCGCCGCAAATCTGAACAGTACCTGATACGTTCTTTGTTTCGCGCGCAATAATTACTTCTTCAGCCATACCTTATCCTTTCGAATAAGTTTCGAACCCCACCATTATAAATAAGTACAAAGCACTTCAGACGAACACCTATACAGGCTACATATTTATTTGTAGCAAATTTAGAATTTTTTCTATATTGCAGGGGGGCATATTTCTGCAGATCAAATTGAATTTCTTTTACAACGCAAAAGGGACTGCACTACGTGCAATCCCTTTACCAAGCTAAGTATAGTTTGAGCTCAATAAGCCCTTTGCGTTTCGATAACTAATGAAACCTTTGAATGTTATTCGCCCAGCATGAAGCGGGTGAAGTCAACGATTTCAATAGTAGTACCCAACTGCTTAGCCACAGCAGCAGTGTACTGGTTTACGGACTGATCTGGATCCTTTACATAAGCCTGCTCGGTCAAGCAGTTTTCCTTGTAGAACTTCTCCATACGACCAGTTGCAATCTTTTCCTGAATGTTCTCTGGCTTACCAGATTCTGCAGCCTGCGCCTTGTAGATGTTCATCTCATGCTCTACAACAGCAGGATCAACGGAGTCGCGCGTTGCAGCAACAGGGCTTGCAGCTGCTACCTGCATTGCAATGTCACGACCATACTTCTTAAAGTCGTCGTTGGTAGCAAAAGCGGTATCGCCCAACTTGAACTCAACCAGAACACCAATCTTGCCGCCACCATGAATATAGCTAGCAACAGCGCCATCAGCCTGAGCAGCATAAGCAAAACGGGAAAGCTGAATGTTTTCACCAAGAGTGTGAATTGCATCAGTTACAACAGCCTCTACCGTTTCACCTTCAATTTCGGAAGCCTTCAGAGCATCCAAATCTGCTGGCTTGTTAGCAAGAACAGCGTTTGCAATCTTTTCTGCATAAGCCTTGAACTTTTCGTTCATGCCTACGAAGTCGGTTTCGCAGTTAAGTTCAACCAAAGCACCAGACTTGCCATCTTCAGCAACAAGAGCCATTACGGTACCTTCGTTGGTTGCACGGCCAGCCTTCTTTGCAACAGCAGCAAGACCACGAGTACGAAGAACGTCAACTGCTGCTTCGATGTCGCCTTCAGCTTCGGTAAGAGCCTTCTTGCATTCCATCATGCCAGCGCCGGTCATCTCGCGAAGTTCTTTAACAAGAGCTGCGGTGATTTCTGCCATGTTAATTCCTTTCTTGTTTTAAAAGCCCACGTATGCGTGGAACCGAATAATACGGTCGGTACAAGAATTACTTAGTTTAACTACTCTGCAGCAGCTTCGGTTGCTTCTTCAGCTGCAGCTTCAGCCTCGGCAGGAGCTTCTTCCGTTGCCTGAGCAGTCATATCCTCAACGGTAACAGGAGCGCCTGTACCAGCGATAACAGCATCAGCGATGAAGTCTGCCAGCAAACGTACGGAGCGAATTGCGTCGTCGTTTGCAGGAATGCCATAATCTACGTCATCTGGATCGCAGTTGGTGTCAAGGGTGCCAACGATAGGAATGTTCAGACGATGAGATTCATGAATAGCGATTTGCTCACGGTTGGTATCGATAACGAATACCATGTCAGGAACCTTCTTCATGTTGCGGATACCATTGAGGTTGGTCTGCAACTTGGCGAGTTCTTTGCGAAGCAAGATCTGTTCCTTCTTAGGAAGAACGTCCATGCGACCATCGGTTTCCATTGCTTCCAGCTCTTCCATGCGCTGAACACGAGAGCGGATAGTAACGAAGTTGGTCAGCATACCGCCAAGCCAGCGAGCGTTTACATAAGGCATACCGCAACGGTTAGCAGCATTAGCGATGGATTCCTGAGCCTGCTTCTTGGTGCCTACGAACAGAACCGTGCCGCCCTTTTCAGCGCAACGAGATACTGCGGTGTAAGCAGCGTCCAAACCATAGAGGGTTTCCTTGAGGTCGATGATGTAGATGTCGCCACGATTACCGAAAATATAGGGCTTCATCTTAGGATTCCAACGACGGGTCTGATGACCGAAGTGGGTGCCTGCATCAAGCAAGGACTTGATAGTAATTTTTGCCATGTTTTCTCCATTCGTTAAACCTCTGCGTGGGTTCATTCCTTTATTCGCAATCAATCAAACGCTGTTGCCGTCTGCGCCATTCTTGCCGCAACCATCACAGTTGAAGCGTTTTATGGACACATTAAACGTGTTGCCTCAAGCATTTTTCATGATCACTAGCGAAATCAGGTCCGCCACACATGCGAAATACTTCTGCCGCCCGCACACAGCCCCTTGCTGTATGCCGTTTCTTTAAGAAGAATGCCCTATGGCAAATGGACACACTCCCACAAATTTGCAGCCTTTGTAGTATAGCAAGCTGAACGTACCTTGCAAGAACTTATGTATTCATATGAGACATTCTTACAAAAGTCATACAATATCACCCCGAGCAGTAACCAGATTCAGTAATACCGGCAAACCATGTCGGCTGAAACGAGTTACTTCTTGTTTATCCAAACATACCTGACGTTTTAACTCGCCGTCGAAAAAATAAAGGACAATACTTTGATTCCATCTGATTCATCTAATAAAAGACCCGTAAAGTTCAGACACGGCATGTTGGCCTTCGTTCTGCTTGCCCTTGTTATGTTTTGCTGTGTTGTTGTACTGGGAATCGAACCTCAAATTCCCATGGTTATAGGATGCACTCTTGCAGGAGCTATAGCGCTCTACTTACGTTTTACCTGGGAAGAGGTTCTTCAAAGTATGCTGAAAGGTATTCTGGATGCCTTTGAAGCAGTGCTTATCTTAATGTGTATTGGCATGATGATAGGAACTTGGATCCTTTCTGGCACTGTTCCTACTCTTATCTATTACGGACTATGCGTTATAAGTCCTGAATTATTTTTACCTGTCGCTTTTCTTGGCACCCTTCTTGTGGGAATCGTTCTTGGATCATGGGGAGCTGCAGGTACTATCGGGATAGCATTTATCGGAATAGCAGCAGCCCTTAACATTCCTTTAGGTATGGCAGCTGGAGCCATTATTGCTGGTGCCTATGTAAGCGAAATAGCATCCCCCTTAACCGATGGACCTGTTTTGTGCGCCGCTATAGCTAAAGTAAATGTTTTCGATTTGTGCAAAAAGTTTTTACCTCTCGTGCTAATCGTTTGCGCAATAAGCATTGCACTCTACTACGCGCTAGGAATTATGCAGGGAGCAAATTTTTCCAATGCTGATTCTTCCAACATTGATGAATTACTTACAGCACTTTCCTCTTCCTATCACATTGGACCAGTAACGCTCATTCCTCTTGCGATCATGATCGTGTGCATAATTGTTCAAGTCCCTGCTATCCCAGCCTTTTTGCTTGGAGTTGCCCTTGGCGTTATTGAAGCTGTTGTTTTACAAGGAGCCGATATTAGCATTGCCCTAGAAGCTGCAAACACTGGAGTGATTAGCACTACGGGATACGAAGTTCTAGATACCCTGTTTTCTACTGGCGGCATTGAAGAAATGTTGCCAACTATCTGCATTGTCATATTAGTCATGGCATACGTAGGCATTCTGCAACATACAGGACTAATGGCTTCTCTTATCTCCCCTATAACTTCACGATTACGCCGATTAGGTTCTTTATCGGCGGCAACGGTTGGCACAGGAGCTTTATTTAATGTCCTTATGCCTGATCAGTACCCCGCTATCGCGCTATCGTGCAAAATGTATGGCGAGGCTTTTGCTAGACGTAATGTTTCGGGATCGATCTGGAGCAATATTGTCAATTCCAGTGCGGGTATCACTTCAGTACTTATTCCCTGGAATACCTGCTCGATTTATATGGTTACTATTCTAGGCGTATCTTGTCTTGAATATTTACCCTATGCCTTTTTCTGTTATCTCTACCCCGCTATCGTTGTGTTAGTTGCAATAACTTTAGGCGAAAAACTGTGGTGGAAAAGAAGGGCGCAAGAATAAATAAGAACGTAAGAATAAATAAGAATGTAAGAATAAATATTGCTTCGATGCTTACATGTTGCATAATTCCCTGGTCAAATCCTGTACATAACCGTCAATTCAAAGCAATCATGAAGGCTATTTCAGCTATTTCAGCTATTTCAGCTATTTCCCGCGAATCATACAATTGCATAACAAACAACGAAAGCGGATCATGACACCAGCAAACTCCGTCAGAAATCCCTGTTGAAATCGTAAAAACCCCTGCTGAAAGATATTCGACAGGGGTTTGAGTTTTATGATTTTTAGTATTTACAGCGTTTAGAGTTAGTGTCATTCAAAGATTTGCAGTACTTAACATTTATGGCATTCAGAAGAGTGTGCTCGATCAACTAAAAATGCATCCCAATCCGCTAAACTCCGCTCTATCCCACTAATTCATCTAAGGTCTTAGGTCCACAAACCGAACCATCTGCCATAGCGGCTTCAATCTGTTCATCGGTGTAACCGAGATCCTTCATAACCGCTACCGTGGAGCTACCCAACTTATCAGTTGGAGTGAACACAGGAGCGGACTCAGATTCAAACTGAATAGGAACGGTAGGAATATTGCGATCAGCTTCTGGATAATGAATCTTTACCAAGTAGTCGTTATCCCAAACATTCTGGTCTTCATACACATCCAATGGAGTCTGGCACAGCTCGATAGGAATACCTGCATCTTTGAAGAGCTTCAATGCTTCGGCTGCAGTCATCTTAGCAAGCGCTTCATCCAAAATGCCAACAACTTCAGGATTTAAGCCCGCCTCATTCATCTTGTTGCAGTTAACCAGGCGAGGTTCGTCAATCAAGTCTTCACGACCAATAAGACCCATAATCTTGTTGTAATCGCGATCGTACTCAGGGTCGCACATAGCTAGGTATTTACCATCGCCAGTCATATATACATTATTGAAAGGACAAATAACCTCTAAGCGACTCTTAGGATAAGGATTGCCGTACTGAGCAGAAATCATGCCCGTCATAAGCGCGTACACGCCAGCATGCTGCAATGCACAGGTCACATAGTCACCCTCACCTGTTTTTTCACGACCAATAACTGCAGCACAAATACCTGCAGCTAAAAACATTGCTGCCTGCAAATCGCCATAACCATTGGTTGGAATCATGGGAGAGTCGCCACGATTTACCGTAGTACCAAATACACCGCCACGAGCCATATAGCAGGTAACATCAAAACCAGGGTCGTCCTTTTCAGCGCCTTTTTTGCCATAGCCCAAGCCATGACCCATGATCAAGCGAGGATATTTTGCGTGCAAAGTTTCCCAGTCAAGACCCATCTTGCGCAGTGACTTTGTGCGCGTGTTGGTAATAAATACATCAGCCTGCGAAAGCAATTTATCCATTACTTCAGCGCCTACTTCACTCTTCAGATTCAGGGAAATGAAACGCTTGTGCAAATTGCACATATCAAAAGCAAGATTTTCCTCGTCAGACATAGGCATATTAAATACCGCAGCCTGAGTTACGCGAAGCGGATCGCCCTTTGCAGCTTCTACCTTAATTACATCTGCGCCCCATTCTCCAAGAACACGACCCGTAGCAGGAGTAGCCATGTAAGTAGTTAAATCAACAACCTTAATTCCCTCGAGCGGTTTCATGTGATTCTCCTCCCCCTCAGGCAAACACTTTTGCGCACCATGCGCCTGTTTTCCCTTTTAACGCAATCACGTTACTCGCACACCTGAGAATAGTGAGCTACGGCTTCGAATAAACCTTATAGCTCAAATAAATAATCTTCTTTAATTATAGGTATAGAAGGAATGAATCAGAAGTGATCAGAAATAACAAAAATGCTGAATATTGTTTTTTATATAAAAAGAAATAATGACCTATTCCGTCTTTTGGAATTCTTCAACTACAAGCTTAAAGAAGCTAATCTGCGAGACGTTTTTGCTGGTATCTATCTTTTAAAAAACGGTATCTCTAAATTAGCTTTTTTATAGCGCTCTTAATAAATGTTTATGACTTAATTTTGCGGCTAATAACAATCACGCACCTATTACGAAGCCTTTCAAGCAAGCCTATTGCGCATGCCTAACGCGTGTACCTATTGCGCACACCTTTCAAGCACGTCCATCGCGCATAGCTTTTAGTTTTGCTAATACGTCAGGATTGAGTCGGTCGGCTACGGTATTCTTCTGAGCAACTTGCAAGTGACTATCACGGTCAGCCTCGTCGGATAAATCGTCCATTTCCAAGCTAAAACCATTCGCACTCATACGATCCACTCCACCGCCGAAAACTGCATCCTGAATGGAAGCATCACTGGTTACCACCATTACTTCAACACGACGTTCACGGGCATCGTGGGATAATTTTTCTATAACCTTATCCGCCGAAGAACCGAAAGGCGAAAACATGACTTTTACGCCACCAATTGTTTGCGTTTTGCCTGCAGATTCTGGATTATCAGCAGCATCAAAAACAATAATGGCACGATATTCACTACCTGCGTATGCCGCAACATCGCTGATCAGAGCTTCACGTACCATATTGAACTTTTCGTAGGTATAGTCTTCCTGGTTGCGCATGTGGATATAACGTGATCCGCTACGCAGCACGTTATATCCATCAACGATAAGTAGTTTGTTACGCTTTTTTGCCACCGACTCGCGCTTTCTACTGTTCTTTCTTGTTTTGTTCGCGACACTGACGCATCCACTCATACATACATGCCGTTGCCGCCTGAGCAACATTAAGTGATCCAACCTGCCCTGCCTGAGGAAGAGCCACAAGGAAATCGCAATGTTCTTTAGTTAAGCGTGACAAGCCTTCGCCTTCGCTTCCCATAACTAAAGCCAACTGTCCCGCCATAGGAGCATCCCAAATACATTCAGTTGCTTGTTCGGAAGCTCCTGCTACCCAAAAATTTTCCTTTTTCAGGCGATCGATAATCTGAGCAATATTACCTACTTGAGCAACCTTAATGTGAGAAATTGCACCGGCTGAACTTTTATACGTTGCAGCTGTTACACGTGCAGAACGCTTATTAGGAATAATGATGCCTGAAGCACCTACAATTTCAGCAGAACGCGCAATGGCTCCAAGGTTGCCCGCATCGGTAATATGATCAAGAACAATAATGAGCGCATGACCATTATGTTCATCAGCATAGCGTTGTGCATCGTCTATTACTTCCTGGGCACTCACGTATGAATAGGGGTGAGTTTCCAGCATAACACCTTGATGTGAGCCACGTTCGGAGCGAGCATCAAGATCGCTACGTTTTACCTGCTTAACCGAAACACCCATTTTGTGACAGCGACGAGCAATATCGTTGATGGTTTTATCGGTTTTAATGCCGTCAGCCACGTACAAGCATTTGCCAGGAATATTTGCTTTTAATGCTTCAAGTACAGGACGTTTTCCCTCTACGTATTCCGCCATCAAGAATCCTTTCGTCATGGAGTTCTTGATTTTGTTTCAGCACCCAAGAGCCCCACATAAGCAAGTAAAGTTCGCTACTCATCACAACGAACCAATTTCAATGAAAAAGCGAGCCACAAGGACTCGCTTTGATTATTAAATTGGCTGGGCCAGCAGGATTCGAACCTACATAGCTGGTACCAAAAACCAGAGTCCTACCATTGGACGATGGCCCAGTGCTTTGACTCGAGTGAATGTATCACATCACAAGGATTAACAACAACGTATTTCAAAAAATTCGTAGCTGCTCTAAATAATATTCACAAGAGCCCTAATATTATAGCGACTAGCTAGGGAATTTCAAACGCTAATTATTTGCCAAACAACTTGCAGGCATTATTTCTCTCTTGTTTGCTGGATCATTGCAGGCATTATTTCTCGCAGGTTCGCTAGATCATTGCAAGTTCGCTAGATCATTGCAAGTTCGCTAGATCATTGCAGGTTTGCCGGACTGTTTTTCAACCTAAGCTAACCCAGAGAAAGCATGCACTGACCCAAACGTTCCACTTCACCAAAAGCGCCATGGTAATCTGAACCACCAGTACAAACCAAATCAAACTGCTGAGCCAACTCCGAACAACGACACCAGTCAGTCTCCGTGTGATCAGGATGGAATTGCTCAATACCCCACAACCCCGCATCCACTAATTCAGACACCGCATCGTAGCTGTCAAGCTGACCAGGATGAGCCAGTACCGCAACGCCGCCGTCTTCGGTAATGGCACGCACCGCATCGCACATATGCGCATAAGCAATATCACGCTTACAAATACCTTCGCCCTTAAACAAACTCTTATAGAGCGTTTGATATTCTTGGCTGGTAAAGGGCGCAGTGGTAAGCGCCGCCATAAGATGCTGCTTATAGAACCCCGTTGAAGCAGTGCGCAACTTAGCAAGGAGCTCCTGATCAAGAGCATATCCTGCTTTTTCAAGCTGCTCTTGCTGCCACAATGTATTTTCGCTGCGTGCCTTCAATAGCGGTTCACACAAGGCAGCGATTGCGGGTGAGTTTTCTTCTAAGCCAAAGCCGAGCACGTGTACTTTGCGTCCTGTTTTTGGATTCCAAGCACTTATTTCAATGCCAGAAATATAAGAAATAGACACCGGTGCTTTGGAGGATAGCTCCTGCGCAGCAACACGCATCTCGTTAAAACCAGCCGTCGTATCGTGATTAGTAATGGCAAGATGAGTCAGTCCTGCTGTTTGTGCTTGAGCCAGTAATTCTTTCGCAGTGAAGGATCCATCGGAAAGCGTTGAATGGGAATGAAGATCAGCTCGCAAAGCAGATGCGCCATCCCATCCCAGAAGCTCTTGTAATGTAATAGCGGGTTTCATACTTATCCTTACAAAATATCAGTATCCCTAAAAACATCAGCGCACAAGCCCGAAAGGCACTGCGCGCTGATAGAGCCTTTAATCAAACATTGGGCATTAGCATCGTTAGTATCGTTAGCACTAGCAGTCTGAATTTATGCAACAATGCTGCCCTTCTGCATGTTGAATTCATGATCGCACAAGCCCTCCATGAATTCCAAGTCGTGGAAAATACCAAGCATGGTGGTACCCTGGGCTTTAAGCTGTTCAATCAATTCACGTACTTTCAACTTTGAAGCCGCATCCAGGGAAGCTGTTGGTTCATCAAGCAACAATAAACGCGGTTGCTTAATCATAGCTGCAGCAATATTTAAACGAAGCTTTTCGCCGCCGGAAAACGTACGTGGGTACAATGGCCACAATGATTCGTTAATATCGAAATGACGCAACATACGTTCTGTTTCTGCTTCGGCACGATCCATATCTGCAGAACCAAAAGTTTCAAGTGCGCTTTGTAGCACAATATCGTAAGCAGTTTGGCGAGGGAGTGCATTCAAAAATTGTGACACGTAACCCATTTCATATGCACGAATATGAATCATTTCGCGCTCGCCTACAGTACACAAATCAACCTTGCCAAAACTTGCACTGCGATACCAAATAGAACCTGATTCAGGCAAATTAGTGCGGTAAATGCAGCGGAGAATAGTGGATTTGCCCGATCCGGAGCGACCCGTAATTCCTACGAATTCACCTTCCTGAATTGCCAGCGTAATATTCTGACAGCCATTAATACGTCGATCCGCCATATGCATATAAAAAGACTTGGATAAGTTTTCGATACTCAGCAAAGGCTCTGTTGAAGATTGCACTGTAGCAACAGCACGTGTTTGTGTTTCAACTACTGATTCCACAACTTCCTCCTAGCGATCATAGCCATGTGGCTGATCAGGATAGTGGCTACGATATACCGAATTGCCTCCAACAAAAGCACGGGTAATAACAGGAGTGGTTACCGTGCCTTCAGGATTGCAGCCAATTTCACGAACAAGCAGAATGTCAGCACGCTTGCCCACTTTAAGAGAACCAACCTCATCATCAATACCAACAGCCTTAGCGGGATTTGCGGTAACAAGCGCAAAGGCAGCTGGCAAACTCATGCGACATTCGCGATGCAGCGTAAACACTGCGTCAATAAGCGCTGCAGGATAGTAGTCACTGCACAGCATATCAATCGCACCTTCCGCAACACCCTCACGAGCAGAAAGGTTGCCCGAATGGCTGTGACCAAGCATAACGTTAGGAGCACCCGCCAAAGTATGCATACCACGCTCTTGTGCTCCGTGAGCGGTTTCCATATCAATAGGAAATTCAGAAATAACTGCACCAAGCGAGTCCATAAAGTCCAATTTTTCTGCACAATCATCGTCATGAGATGCCAGCGAAATGCCTTTGCTGTGAGCCAAGTCTGCCAATTTCTTCAAGGTTGCAGGATCAATCTTTTTTGCCTCCTGCTGATTTTTAATAATGGCATCTACTTCTTCATCACTAATACCGTCACGATAGCCTTTGAGCATATCGCTAAAAATCTTGTAGTCGCTGTACTGACCCTGGCCAGGCGTGTGATCCATAAAGGAAATTAGGTCTACTTTTCCTTGATTGAGATAACCTTCAATTTCCTCTACGCGGTCAACAGCATCAAGCTCGACACGCAAGTGAAGACGATGACGAATAAGATGATCGTGCTCTTCGCCTTCGCGTATAGCTGCAATAGCATCTAATAACTTCTGAACATTTTCGAAATCACGAATAGGTTTATGGTTAAAAATGTGCCCACCATACGTTGAAAGCGAATGATATATAGTGGTTACCCCATGAGTTACCAGTTCGCGGTCGACCTTATACAAAGACGTTGGTAAGTCCATTACAACACTTGGACGAGGAGAAGCAACTGACTCAATGTAGTCAGAGTGAATATCAACCATACCCGGTACTACATAAGCACCGCGAGCGTCAACCACTGGCAAGCCCGTAGCCGCATCTACCACTAAACCAGGATTACCAGTATCAGCAACCGCATCCGCCTCACGCGTACGCGCATTAGCAAGCGTTGGTTTAATATCCACAATGGTGCCCTGCTTAATAACAGTATCGTGATTGGGTAAAATTTCAGTTTCCGTTACCACATTACCGCCACGAATTACTAAAGAATTTGCTTCCATATTGATCTCCAATACGTAGGTTTTTGTATCCATTACGTAGGTTCTATACAAGCATCTCGTATGGAGGTTGCCCGCTAGCCCAACGAGCGACAACCAACCGAACGGGCAACCTCCCAGAGATGAGAGAAAAAGGCTACAACAGTGAGTACACCAGCTGCTGGGTGTAGGCGTGCTGCGGGTCTTCCAAAATCTGATCCGTCAAACCAGATTCGATAACTTCGCCATTAAGCATTACGAAGGTTCGATCTGCCAACATACGAATAACACCCAGGTCATGGCTAACCACCAGCATGCTTACGCCAAAATCGCGCTTGATTTGCAAAATCAAATCCAACACGCTTGCCTGAACAGAAAGGTCAAGACCAGTAGTCACTTCGTCAAGAAGCAGAATTGGTGGATTGTTGGACAGGGCTTTTGCAATCTGCACGCGCTGCTGCATGCCGCCAGAAAACTGTTTTGGTGGCTCACCTGCACGACTTAGCGGAATGTTTACCTTTTCAAGTAGCTCATTACCACGTGCACGCATTGTTTCAACATTGCGATTACCTGCGGCAATCATCTGCTCTGCAATATTAGACATGGAAGAAAAGTTCATACGCAAACCCAAGTAAGGGTTCTGGTACACCATACCAAGCACAGTATTGCGAACTTTGCGCTTATGCTGCGATGAAAGCGTAAGTAAGTTTTGTTCGCCGCCATCATAAGGAATAGCGCGAACTTCGCCTTCGGTTGCGGTTTGATCGAAATACAAACACTGCATAAAGGTTGACTTACCACTGCCCGATTCACCAACAATGCCTACGATTTCGCCAGGATATAAATCCATACTCACATCGCGTACTGCATGTACCGTATGGCAATGGGGGCAGATATTACGTTCAAGCACAGCTCCAGGGGAAAGGCAGTACTCACACCCCTGACCAAATCGTTTCGACACGTGCGAAACCGACAAGCAAGGACTTTGCTCCATTTCTGGAATGCTCATTAGTTACCACCTTTCTCTTCCTCGTTATTGGCTTCAACATTTACCTGATGAACGCAACGAGAATGGCAATAGGCTGTGTCGTTGCACTGGTAGTAGGTCTCACCCGTTTCTTCGTCAACCAATTCGTCCAGATATACGTCCGTTGCGCCACATAAGCGGCACTGCTTTCCTTCGAAGTTTTCCACCGAGAAGGGATAATCCTCAAAATCAAGAGGAGCTACGTTGGTATAAGGCGGTACCGCATAAATCTTCTTTTCACGACCAGCACCCAGAAGCGTCAAATTATCACTCATGTGCAACTTCATCGTGTCAAAACGGGGAATAGGTGAAGGAGCCATAACGTAACGCCCTTCTACCAAGCAGGGATGATCGGCATTTGTGGTGGTGTGACCATAGCGAATTATCTGGTCAAACAACCCAAGCCATGCTCCGGTATAGTCGGCTTCTGCATGGAGCACCAATGTCTTTGCTTCGCTTGGCTCAAAATGACGCAATGGTTCAGGCATGGGAACCTGTAAAACCAAAATCTGTTCTGCACTAAGAGGCTGTTCAGGGATACGATGACGAGACTGGATAATAGTCGCCGCTTCAGTTTCCTCAACCACTTCAACATCAGTAGTTTCAGCAATAAGCTTTTTGATGTTTACTGCATTTACACTGTCATCAGCGCCCTGGTCAATTACCTTTAATACATCTTCGCGACCAATAAGGGACAGGGTAACCTGCAAGCCACCAGTACCCCAACCACGCCCAATAGGCATTTCTCGAGATGCAAAGGGAATTTGATGTCCAGGAATTGCGATGCCTTTTAAAACAGCGCGACGGATTTCGCGCTTAGATGCCTCGTCGAAGAAGGCGAAATGGTACAGCTGTCGCATAATCACTCCTTTTCTTCTTCAACGGAACTGACAGAAGTACTCCGGCGTGCAGTCGGCGTTCGCGCCGCAGTCGA
>URMQ01000034.1 GCA_900548955.1 uncultured Eggerthella sp.
AAAAATTCAAAAATGCCGCGAGCGCTTTGCAGGGAAGGTATGAGGCCGAAGAGCGTATGCATTCCCGACCCTTTGGACCAGATCGATCTTTTTTTACATTAGTACCTGATTATCTAAAAGGCGTAAAGATAGATCAGCTAGGGCAGCTTTGTGCTGCTTGTATAGCGCGACGAGATGTATTTTTACTCGAATCAGAACATATAGCAGCACGAGTTATTCCTGTGGAAACACAGGTGCGAAGTGTTTATGACCGTGTGTGTGAAAAGGGTGGTGCGCGTTTTTCTGATTTTGTTTCTGAAAACGACGATCCTCATCTTGTTGTGGTCACGTTTTTGGCGGTGTTGGAATTGTTCAAACGCAACATGGTTTCCCTGCGTCAAGATGAACTCTTTGGTGATATAGAAATAAGCTATGTTGAAGGTGGAAATCGTCAAATTTTAGATGAAGACAATGAATTCGATTCGGTGTTAGAGGATAGATAATGCAAGAATCAGAAAAATCCTGGCTTTTAGGCGCTCTTGAGGCAATGTTGTTCGTTACTGATGAACCAGTAACAGTGCTTACGTTTGCCGATATGTTAGAAGTTCCTCCTGCTCAGGTTCAAGCAGGGTTGGAAGAATTGCAAAAAACGCTTGAAAAAGATGAGCGAGGAATACAGTTGCGTGAAGTAGCAGGTGGATGGCGTTTATATTCTCATCCTCGCTACCACGAATTGATAGAAAAATATGTGGTGTCATGGGATACTCGTAGGCTTTCTCAGGCTGCGTTAGAAACATTAGCAGTTGTTGCTTATTGTCAGCCCATTACGCGCAATGGGGTTGCTTCGGTTCGTGGTGTAAGTTCGGATAGTTCGATTAATTCGTTGGTAGAAAAAGGGTTATTACGAGAAGCTGGCACCCAGGACGCTCCTGGTAATCCTGTTCTCTATGCCACTACACGAACGTTCTTAGAGAAATTTGGTTTGCGCTCGGTTGCTGATTTGCCGCCATTAGAATCGTTTGCGCCAGATGAAGAAACGCGCGCTTTTATTGCTGAGCGCTTAAATGTGGTTCGTCCAGGAGATGAAACGTATTCTTTGGAGGATGATACCGAAAAGCAGGTTGAACAATTAGCACGTGCCGAGTCTATGCAGGAAGCTATGCAGTCAATGCTTTCGGATGCACTTGCTGCGGGAGTGGGCGCAGTAGAGAAAATCAATTTTGATGAATTGGTCTTTGATGAAGATGACTAATTCTGAATCTCCTATGCGCTTGCAGAAATATCTTGCTCGGGCAGGAGTAGCAAGTAGACGCGCTTGCGAGCAACTTATTTTAGACGGACGCGTTGCGGTAAATGGGCAGGTGATCACAGAATTAGGCACGAAAGTGCAGTCAGGTATCGACAGTGTGACGGTTGATGATTCCTTAGTATTGCTTGAATATTCTACTGTAATACTTATGCTGAATAAGCCTAAAGGATATCTGACCGCCATGAGCGACGATCGTGGCAGGCATTGTGTTTCGGAGCTTGTTCCTACACAGGATTATCCAGGTCTTTTCCCTATTGGAAGACTCGATTTTGATACTACAGGGCTGCTTCTCTTTACCACCGATGGCGAATTAGGAAATGCACTTTTGCATCCATCGTTTCATGTGGATAAGGAATATCACGCACTGGTTCAAGGGATACCGACAGACTATGCCCTAAAACAACTTCGCCAAGGAGTAAAGCTTGAAGACGGCATAACCGCTCCGGCGAATGTTTCGATTGTGAAACGCCTTGGATCAAATACGGTTTTGAGTATTACTATCCATGAAGGAAAAAAACGACAAGTAAAGCGCATGTGCAAAACCGTAGGATATCCGGTACTTCAACTTCATCGAGCTAAGTTTGGATCACTTGATTTAGGGGATCTTGCCGAAGGTAAGTATCGTGTTTTGACAGAGGCGGAAATCGTATCTTTGCGAAATGCTGCGAGGATGGATTCGTTGCCGCAATGATGTGGTGCTTGTATAATGCGCACTTGTTCTGACAGGGTCAAGAGATCCTATCTCGGAATAAAACTAAGCAATGGTAAAATTTTTCTAGAAAATAATTTCTCAGTTAAATGGTTTCTTTTTGGGAAATTCTGCGAGAGAAATGTAGGTTTTAGGAAAGGAAAAAGGAAGCCGACATTATGAATACGCGATTTACAACAATTATGACTATTGGTCTAGGAATGATTGGTTCATCATTTGTGATAGCGTATCGTGCGGCATATCCTGATTCTTATATTATTGGCGTTGATTCTTCTGAAGACACTATTCAGCAAGCAAAAGAACGTGGTTGGATTGACGAAGGCATTTTGGCGCCTCATGGTGAAACACAGGTGTTTACTCAAGCATTAGCAAAGTGCGATTTGGTAATGCTTGCAACACCTGTTCCGGTAGTCCATGAATACTTCAAATTGATTACTGATGCTGATTTTAAAGGTGTGGTAACTGATACGTGTTCTACAAAGGCACTTGTAAGTCAGCAGGCAAAAGAAATTCTTGTTCACTCAGAAAACTATATTCCGGGTCATCCTATGGCCGGTTCGGAAAAAAGTGGAATTGAAGCGGCAAGCGATGTCTTATTCCAGGGCGCTCATTGGGTTTTGTGCCCTGATGAAGAAACATCTGCTGAAGACTATGCAGACCTTCATGAAATGCTTACCGGTATTGGCGCACGGGTGGTATCACTGCCTCGTGATACCCATGATGAAGTGGTGGCTATCGTAAGCCACGTTCCTCATTTTGTAGCTTCGTCTTTAGTAGAACTGGCAGTTCGTCATGCAGGAGATCAGGAAGCATTGTTCCGTTTGGCTGCAGGTGGTTTCAAGGATTCCACTCGTATAGCAGCTGGTTCACCGGTGTTGTGGACGGGTATCGCTTTCGATAATCGCAGCGCTATCATGGAAGGCCTTGATGAAATTCAGGCAATCTTGAAAGAATATGCGGATACGTTACGTGAAGGTGATAAGCCTGAATTTACAGCACTACTTGATCGCGCAGCACAAGCCCGCCGTGCTTTGCCTTCAAAATGGGTGCCTGCAACAGAAGATTTACTTGAGGTTCGTATCCCTCTTGCTAATCGTCCAGGTATTATTGCGGAAATAACAACTATTGCGTCACAGGCAGGTTGTAACGTACAGTCTATAGATATAGATCATATTACTTCGTCAAGCGCGGTACTTGATCTTATTCTTACTGATGAAGGAGATATTGGTAAACTTTCGACTCAGCTGATTAAGGCTGGATTTAGTGTTTCGTTCAACCCTTTGTTTAAGGAGTAGCTCATGAATTCGCCAAACGCAACTCGCATTGAGCCCCTTGCACGTCCTCTAGATGGCGTGGCAGTGGTTCCTGGGGATAAATCAATTTCTCATCGTGCCATCATGTTTGCCGCTATGGCGCAAGGCACTTCTCGTTTGACGGGTGTGTTGGATTCTGCTGATGTGCGCTCTACCATTGCTGCTATGTCCGCTCTTGGTGCAAAGGTGGCACTGGAGCGTCAGATTGACGGTTCGCTTGCTGGTGGTATTACTGGTTGGGGATCAAATGGTCCAAGCCAGCCCGATGAACCTATTGATTGTGGCAATTCTGGCACTACAGCTCGTTTGTTGATGGGTATTTTAGCGCCTTGGAATATTCGCGTAGAAATTACCGGAGATGATTCGCTGAAAACGCGTCCTATGCGTCGCATCATTGCTCCTTTGATGAAAATGGGTGTTCGCTTTGAACCTGAAGCATGCGAAACACTTCCTGTTACCATCATGGGTACTCCGAATCTGAAAGCTATTACCTACGATTCTCCTATGGCTTCCGCCCAACTTAAAACTGCAGTTTTGCTTGCAGGATTGGGAGCGAAGGGCGAAACAGTTATTAATGAGCCTGCAATTTCGCGCAACCATACCGAATTGATGTTGCCTGAATTTGGTGTAAATGCCGGTATGGCTTTCCGCCGCGCGTGGGTTGAAGGTCCAGTTACCCTGCAGGCGAACGAAATTGATGTTCCGGGCGATCCTTCATCGGCGGCATTCTTAATTTGCGCAACGCTTCTAAAACCAGGAAGCTCTATTCAGATTGAAAACGTAAGCTTAAATCCTGGTCGAGTAGGGTTTATTCGTACGCTTGAGCGTATGGGTGCTTCTATTGAGGTTCGTTATCTTACTGCAGAAGGTAAAGAACCTATCGGAATTATTGAAGCAGCGTATACCCCTAGTCTGCGCGGTTGCGAAATTCCTTCCCAGCATATTGCCTCAGAAATTGACGAGATTCCCGTTCTTGCGTTGGTGGCAGCCCATGCTTCGGGTATTACGGTATTCCGCGGTGTGAACGAATTAACCAAGAAGGAATCTAATCGCCTTGAAGCTATTATTGAAGGTTTGGAGCTTATGGGCGTGAATGCTTGGGCAGAAAATGACAATCTTTATATTGAAGGGCAGCCCGACTTAGAAGTTCCTGAAGGCTTAGTATTCAATTCCCGCAAAGACCATCGTCTTGCAATGACGTGGGCTTTGGCTGGTCTTTGTTCTCACAGCGCCGTTGATGTCATTGACTTTGATTGTATTTCGGTAAGCTTTCCTCGTTTCTTGGATGCATTAAGGGGGCTTGCTCGATGATTGTTGCAATAGATGGTCCTTCAGGTGCTGGTAAGTCTACGGTTGCCAAAGCAGTAGCAAAAAAGCTTGGGTTTTCCTGCCTTGATACAGGGGCAATGTATCGTGCGGTTGCCTGGGAGGCGCTTCATGATGGAATTGCTCTTGATGACGAAGCGGCGCTTGGTGATATAGCGCGTAATCATGAAATAAGCTTTGGTCATGTTGAGGGAGATCCTGTTCCTCGTCGCGTATTTATTGACGGGGAAGAAATTACCGACAAAATTCGCACAGCAGAAATAGATAGAAGCGTATCTCCTGTCTCTGCAGTGCCGGCGGTTCGTCAAGCATTGGTTGAACAACAACGTCGTATTGGATCAGAAGGCAATTATGTAGTTGAAGGTCGCGATATTGGAACTGAGGTTTTTCCTCAGGCAGAGGTAAAAGTATTCCTTACTGCATCTGCGGAAGAGCGTGCCCATAGGCGTGTTCGTCAAAACGTCGATCGCGGAATTGGCTCTATAGACTACAACGAGGTACTTGCCGATATTGTTCGGCGCGACAAGCTGGATTCAAGCCGTGATACTGCACCACTTCGTCCAGCTGAAGATGCAACGGTTATTGATTCGACGGGCAAGTATATTGAAGAGATTATTGCAATGATTTGCGGGCAAGCACAAGCAAGGATGTAGTTCATGCAATTCAATGTTCATGAGGAATTTTGGGATCGTCCTTGTATGGGTAATGATCAAACCAATCATGTTCCTCGGCTTTTGATTTATATAATTGCGGGAATTTTGAACTTCGTGTTCAGAGTATTTTTCCGTATGAAAATTGAAAACCAAGAAGTGATAGATGAGTTTAGGGGCAAGACAACAGGTGCCGTACTTATTGCACCCCACTATTCTTATCTGGATGTAATTGTGGCATTTCTTTCAGTGCGTCCTCGCGCGTGGTTGCGTTTAATGGCGCGCGATACCTTGTTTATTGCAGGAAATAATTTATTAGGGGAAATTATTTCTCGTGCTGGTGCATTTCCTATCAAGCGCAATACGGCAGATCGTACTGCGATGAAACGTGCCGCACGCATGCTTAAAAATGGCGAATGGGTTGGTATTTTTCCTGAAGGCACAAGGCGAAGCAAGGGCAGTAATAAGCCAGAGCTTCATGCAGGTGCCGTACTTATTGCTCGTATGGGCAAAGCGCCTATTGTTCCTCTTGGTCTGGAAAATGTTGCAAACATTAAGCGTAAAGGAGAGCGTATTCGTTTTCCGAAAGTAACGGTGCGTTTCGGGCAGCCTATTTCTCTTGATTCGTTTGACTTTTTACCTAAAGATGAACGTATGGATGCTTGTGCTTGGTATACCATGCGCCAAGCTTATGCTCTGACGTTTAATTGCCCTGCTTCTGAGGTAAAAATGACAGAACTATTCCCTGAGTCTAAAGACTATTCGAAAGTATTTGAGCAGCATCCAATCGAACCGTTCGATCCTGGTACCTTACCTGATTACAAAAAGGAGGCATAAGTGGCAACGTTAAGCGTTATTCGCGCAGAACACGCTGGTGCTTGTTATGGCGTTCAGCGAGCGCTTGATATGACACTGAAAGCTTCTGCGGAAAGCGGATCGGTTTGCACATTAGGTCCTCTTATTCATAATCCTCGAGTAGTGGCAGAACTTGAAGACCAGGGTATTCATGTGGCTAATTCCGTTGATGCTATTGATGCCGATGAGGTGGTTATTCGCTCTCATGGAGTAGTGCCGCAGGTAATAACCGAAATTAAAGATCGCGGTTTTACGGTAGTGGATGCAACATGTCCTCATGTTATGCGTGCTCAGCGCGCTGCTGCTAAATTAGCAAGCGACGGACGACATGTTTTGGTGGTGGGCGAAGCGGGTCACCCAGAAGTTGAAGGCATTTCCGCTCACGCTCTTGTTGCGGGCGGAGAGTGTACCATTGTGGGTGCTGCAGAAGATATTCCGATTGATTTACCTTGCCGGATAGGTATTGTGGTTCAAACTACGCAATCAGAAGCGAAGCTTTCCGAGGTACTTTCCGCACTGGAGGGGCGTGGTTTGGACGTTGAGGTGAAAAACACCATTTGTTCTGCCACAACACAGCGACAGAAATCTGCTATCGCGCTTGCTCAGCAGGTGGATGCCATGGTGGTTATAGGAGGCAGAAATTCTTCTAATACCACTCGATTATATGAAATATGCTCTCAGTACTGTGCGAGCACCTACCATATTGAAGGCGCTGAAGAAATAGACCCAACATGGTTTAGTGATGCCAAAACGGTAGGGGTAACTGCTGGTGCTTCAACTCCGGACAATCAAATTGAAAGCGTAGTTGCTTTTTTGAATCAACTTTAAGCATCTTTGCGTGGTATCCTGAAAGCTTAAGAAACGTAATATTTGTAATTAACCGCACATGAGGAGCGAATATGTCATTGCCTATCGTTGCTATTGTTGGTCGCCCTAATGTAGGTAAATCAACAATGGTAAACCGCCTTGCGGAAAATAATGAAGCTATTGTTCACGAAATGCGTGGTGTAACGCGTGACCGTTCGTATCATAATGCCGATTGGAACGGTCGTGCTTTTACCCTTATTGATACTGGTGGTATCGAAATGGGAAGTGACGATGCATTCCAAAGCTCTATTACGTCTCAGGCACTTGCTGCTACTGATGAGGCAGATGTAATCGTTTTTTTGGTTGATGGTCAAACGGGTATTAATGCTGACGACGAGGAAGTCGCTCGTATTTTGCGTCGTTCAAAAAAACCTGTTTTGTTGGCAGTTAATAAGCTTGACAGTATAAAGCAAGAAGGCGAAATTTGGGAATTTTATCAGCTTGGTTTAGGTGATCCCCGTCCTGTTTCTGCCTTGCATGGCACTGGTACGGGCGATTTGCTTGATGAGATAGTGTCATTATTCCCGGAAGATAAGGTAGAAGAAGACGAGCTGGATTCCATCAATGTAGCAATTATTGGTCGTCCTAATGCGGGAAAGTCTTCTCTTACCAATAAGCTTACCAATAACGATCGCTCTATTGTTTCGGATGTGGCAGGAACTACGCGTGATGCCATTGATACCACAATAGAACATGAGGGTAAGTATTACACCATTGTTGATACCGCAGGTCTTCGCAAGAAGAGCGTTGTGCATGAAGACGTAGAGTACTATGGTTTTGTTCGTGCTATGCGTGCGATTGATCGTGCGCAGGTGGTACTGCTGGTTATAGATGCAACGCTTGGGCTTACTGACCAAGATCAGCGCGTTGCGGGCATGGCAGCAGAGCGTGGATGCGCAATGGTAGTTCTTCTTAATAAGTGGGATCTGGTTGAAGGTCCTGAAGCAAAAGCGGAAATTCGTGAGCGTATCGAAGACCGCCTAACGTTTGTTGGCTATGCTCCGGTTATTGCTATTTCGGCACTTTCGGGCAAGAATGTTCATCGAATTTGGGATGCTATCGATACTGCTTATGAACAGTATTCTTCTGTTATTTCTACGAGCCGTTTAAATGTTTGGCTTCAGGATATTCGTGAGTTTGGCCATACTATTTCAAAGGGCAAACGCATTCTTAAGCTTAAGTATGTTACGCAAACAGGCACCGAGCCTCCGTTTTTTACCTTTTTCTGTAATCATCCCGACTTAATTGAACCTTCGTTTGAGCGCTATTTAGAAAATCGCCTGCGTCAAACCTTTGGCTTTGAGGGAACTCCTATTCGTATGAAGTTTAAGAAGAAGGACTAGTGTAATGCTTGAATGTCTTGGATACCTGGGGTTGCTATTTGTAATTGCATTTTTGCTGGGATCTATTCCTTGGGGCGTTATTATTTCGCGCATCTTTTATCACACCGACGTGCGTGAACATGGTTCAGGTAATATTGGTACCACTAACGCCATGAGAACCCTTGGTAAAGTTGGCGGCTCTGCGGTATTTGTTCTTGATTTTGGCAAAGGCGTGTTATCAGGCGTTATAGCAACGATATTTGCTTCTCAAGTGTTTACTGATATTTCTGCGGTGCAAGAACTTTGTATTGCCGCTGGTCTTACAGGGCCGAATCCTGAAGAGGTATTTGTTCATTATCGTATAACCCAAATTTGTGTAAGTGTTGCTTTTTTGGGTTGTATCTGGGGACATATTTTTAGCCCTTGGCTCAAATTTAAAGGTGGTAAGGGTATTGCAGTTGCGGTAGGTTGTCTTGTTTCTACCTTCGGTCTTACAGGAACTCTTATTGAGTTGGCTATTTTTGTTATTTTGGTTGCTGCAACCAAGTATGTTTCTGTAGGCTCTATAGCTGCGGCAGTTGCTTGTCCTTTCCTTTCCGCTTATTTCCTTGCTGGCAATCCTATTTCTGTTGTAATTTGCACTATTGCGGCGCTTACTGTTGTTTGGGCGCATCGAGAAAACATCAAACGTCTTCTTGCGGGTAACGAAAACAAAATTGGCGATAAGAAACGTAAAGCTCAAGCAGAGAACGAAGAAGAAGCAAATAAAGAAGATTCAGAAGACAAACAGCAAGAAGATATAGAGTCTGATAATAAAGATCAAGATCAAGAGCCTTGTAGCAATGAAGTTACATCAGGGACACCGGAAACTGATCAAAGCGCTTCTGAGATAGAGGAAAGCAAAGACGCTGATCAGAATATTTCTGAGATAAAAGAAGACAAAGAAGTTATTCAAAGTAAAGAAGCCAAGTAGGTTAACAGAACCGAGCAGAAATAAGAGGCATGCCATGGCAAAGATTGCAGTTGTTGGTGCTGGATCGTGGGGAACTGCTCTAGCACAAACATTGGCATTAGGCGGAAACGAAGTTTGTATGTGGGCGCGCAAGGCGCAAGTTGCCCAAGGTATTACGCAAGCGCATCGAAATCCTCGTTATTTATCAGGAATAATGCTGGCAGAATCCATATGCGCTACCGACGATCTGGCTCAGTGCGTCAATGGTGCAGAAGCAATTGTGATGGTAACTCCTTCTCGCCTAACGCGATCATTTGCTGAGCAGCTCAAGCCTTTAATATCTTCTGATACGCCTATTGTTTTGTGTTCAAAAGGCGTTGAAGAAGGTAGTGGTATGGTACCTATGCAAGTCTTTGAAGAAGTTTTAGGCAATGTTGACAGGCTTGCTGCTCTTTCTGGTCCTAATCACGCTGAAGAGGTAGTTGTTGGCGTTCCTGCGGGCACCGTTATAGCTTCTCCAAATACTGAAATTGCCTGTTATTTCCGCGATTTGTTTACTACACCAACGTTTCGTTGTTATACCTCAGAAGACTATATCGGGGTTGAATTGTGCGCTGCGTTTAAAAACGTCATCGCTATTGCGGTAGGTGCATCATATGGAATGGGTTATGGCGATAATACTGCCGCCATGCTTATGACTCGCGGAATGGCAGAAATGAGCCGTCTTGTTACGGCTTGCGGCGGAAAAGCCCTTACAGTGATGGGTCTTGCGGGTGCGGGCGACTTAATTGCTACGTGCACTTCGGAACATTCAAGAAATAGAACCTTCGGTAAAGCACTTGCTCAAGGTGGCACGCTTGAAGCATACGAAGAGCGTACACATATGGTAGTTGAAGGTGCACTTGCTTGTAAGACTATTTGTCCTTTAGCGCAACGCTACAATGTTGAACTTCCTATAGCAACTGCAGTGCGTTCTATTGTTTGGGAGCATGGTGCTCTTGATACTATTGCGCTGGAGTTGTTTAGTAGACCACTTACTACAGAATTCTGGGGTTTGGAAGACTCAGAGGCACGTCAGTGAAGGCGAAAATAACATCTCCGAGTATTTATTCGAATAATGCTCATCATTCGTATTATGTGTACCGTACCCCTATGGGCAGAGTCACAATAGGATGCGATGGGTCAGCGCTTACTCATGTAGCATTCGGGATTGCAGAATTCGAAGGTGAATGCAGGGCATGCACACTTACTAATGAGGCTTCAAGTCAGATTTTGGAATATCTTGCGCAAAAGCGCACAACGTTTTCGCTTCCTTTAAATCCAAGGGGAACTGATTTTCAGAAAAAGGTATGGGAATACGTTCTCGCTATTCCGTATGGACAAACTCGAACGTATGCGCAAGCCGCTTCTGATCTAGGCACTCCTAAAGGCTTGCATGCCGTATCTTCGGCGTGTAGTCATAACCCGCTTCCGTTTTTTATTCCCTCGCATCGTGTTATAGGAATGCATGGTGATATGGGCGGGTTCGTTACAAATCCTGCCGTAAAACAATTTTTAATTTCTTTGGAAGCGCGCAATAATGAATAAGTTATAGCCTATAAATATGGACTATGGCCGATAAACGAATGAGACACATGTCGAACTTAGACACACGTTAGAGTCAGGCATGCGTTAGAGTTAGACACACATTTAAAGTGAGACACATGTTAGAGCGAGACACACGTTTGAGTCGGGCATGCATTAGCTAGGAGAAGCAAAAAGAAAGGGGCACAGGGTGTTCGGCGAGATTAAAATTGCACCATCAATTCTTTCGGCTGATTTCATGAATATGGAACGTGATATTCATATGCTGGAGGCTGGCGGCACTGATTTTATTCACGTAGACGTTATGGACGGTCATTTCGTTCCTAATCTTACGTTGGGTGTCCCTTTCGTAAAGCAATTGAAACGAATAACGGATATTCCGCTGGATATTCACCTGATGATCTCTAACCCCTTAGAGCAGCTAGATTGGTATTTAGATGCAGGCGCTGACTGGGTTTCCGTGCATATGGAGACCTTGCGAGATGATGATGAGGTTCGTCAGGTAATTGATCGAATTCGCAAAGCTGGTGCTCATCCTGCTCTTACACTAAAGCCAGATTATCCAATAGAGAGCCTTGAGCCTTATATTGCTGATCTGGATATGGTATTAGTCATGAGCGTGTTTCCTGGTTTTTCAGGCCAGTCTTATATTGAAGGAAGCGAAGAGCGGGTTGGCGAAGTTGCTGCAATGGCAAAACGTCTAAATCCTGATTTGCTCATCGAGGTAGATGGTGGTATTAGTGCTGGTCGTACAGCGGGACTGGTATGTGCGCAGGGCGCTGATGTTTTGGTGGCAGGATCAGGCGTGTTTGCCCAGCCGAATCCAGAAGAAGCAATTGGATTTTTACGCGAGGCTGGTAGGATTGGACGTGAAGCTGATAAGGCAGAACGCTAAGCTGGTAGGACAGCGTGCAAAGCTGATGAGGCTTTTACGCTAAGCTGGTAGGCGGGGCGCAACGCGCTGATACAGTAGGGGAGAATAGATGGTAAACGCAGCCTCAGATCAGACGAAGATTACTTATTTGGATTGGGCGGCAACAGCACCTTTGTGTAAAGAAGCACGAGAGGCAATGCTGCCTTATTTAGAGGCGGGTGTTGAAGGACTGCGCTTCGGTACTGGTAATGCCAATTCGCTCTACGAAATGGGGCGGGTGGCGTTTCGTGCGCTTGAGCAGGCAAGGGAAACTATTGCGCGCAGCATAGGGGCACGCCCTGATGAGCTGGTGTTTACTTCAGGTGCTACAGAGGCAGATAATGCGGCATTGTTTGGCATAGTAGATGCCTGCATGATGAAGGCAGAACAAACAGGAAATCATGAATGCGTTCCCCAGGTAGTGGTTTCCACTTTAGAGCACGAAGCCATTTTAGAAGCGGTAGAAGTTTTGGGGCGCTGGGGTGCTCAGATTACCTATGTTAATCCTGATGCATCTGGTCATATTACTCCCGAAGCGTTGCAGGAAGTCATAACGGATCGCGTAATGCTGGTATCCATCATGGCAGTAAACAACGAAATAGGTAGCGTTATGGATATTCCTGCCTTGGCGAAGGTTGCCCACAACGCTGGGGCTCTCTTTCATGTGGATGCTACCCAGGCTTTAGGCAAGGTGCCTTTGTCGGTGAAAAAATGGGGTGTTGATGCTCTTTCAATTTCATCTCATAAAATCGGCGGTCCTAAAGGAATGGGAGCTTTGTTCCTGAAGGCACGTACTCCTTTCACGGCGCAAATTGTGGGCGGTGGACAGGAAAGCGGAAACCGAAGCGGCACACAAAATGTTATGGGTGCGGTTGGTTTTGCTGCGGCTT
>URMQ01000035.1 GCA_900548955.1 uncultured Eggerthella sp.
GACTTTGTTGTTCCTTCACGCATGAATCCGGGACAATTCTATGCACTGCCGCAAATTGTTGTGTCGAAAGGCAAACAACCCAGCCTAAAAGATTAATTGTCTAACAAACTCTTTAAAACGCTGGGACACAATCGCTTTCGACATCAAACAAGACTCTTATTCCCAAGGCAAACCAGAAAGGAAATCACTATGAAAAAGGAAAACTGCACCACTACCACCTTACCTGTCGGCACAATGAGCGTATATGATTTTGGCTCCACAAAATTACATGCTTATAAAACAAACGACCTTATTGACGATGAAGTATTTATTGTTGAGAAGAACGGCAAAGGTTTCGTAATTGAATATCCTTGCTTCTTTGCAAACATTAAGGAGCTTGAATCTTATATCGCAGACAACAATATCACCATCGAAGGCATTCTTGCTTCCTATCATATGGCGGGCGCAACCTTCTTGGCAGGAACACCAGTTTATGCCACTAAAGAAGCAGATGACTATGGTCATAACGGTGGCGGTAAGGCATTGATTGATAATTTCACTGCAGCATTTGGAGATTCCTTCGATTCATCTATCCCTGAAGTAACTCGCTATATTGAAAGCGACACCCTTGAATTAGCTGGCATTGAGTTAACTATTGTGCGTAATGCAGATGCGTTTGATATTGAAATTCCCGAACTTAATGTTGTATATACTCACATGCTTGGTCACGATTGCCATTCCATTGTTGCAGGCGCAGCACATGCGGATGCTATTATTTCTCAGCTCGAAGGCTATAAAACCCAAGGTATCGATTTGATTCTTACCAGCCACTACACCCCTGAAGATCTCAAAGACGTTCAGACAAAGATTGATTACCTTGAAAACTTGAAAAACATTGCAACCACCTGCTCTGATGCCGCAAGCTTCAAGCAAGCTGTTCAGAAGGTATATCCAGAATATGCAGGCGAAAACTATCTTGATATGACGGTTGGATTCTTCTTCGGAGAATAAATCGAAGTCAACTACAATAATTTCCCATAAAGCAGGATGTCACACATATTGGCATCCTGCTTTATCGAGTGTTTCAGCAACTTTATTCAACAGATAAATCAACATACTCAAGTATTCAAAGCAACTTCTTCGGGACTATTTTTATATTTTTCCGATTCCTTTCAGGGAGCAATCATGGACCTTTATTCTCGAACTCTTTTTTCAGGTAATTACTGCACCGCACAAACAGACAAGTTTTCTTTTGAACTCAAGCAATTGAAAGATAAGCTCGAAGAAGCAGATGCTATTCTTATTGGTGCTGGTGCAGGTCTATCCACTGCAGCAGGACTTACATATTCTGGAAAACGGTTCGAAAAAAACTTTGCGGATTTCAAAAATACTTTCCACATTACGGATATGTATTCGGGAGGCTTTTATTCTTTTCCCGATCTAGAAACCTACTGGGCATGGTGGAGTAGGCATATCTGGATCAATCGCTATGAACCAGGTCCAACATCGCTGTATCGCAACCTTCTTCAAATAGTCAAAGACCGTAATTATTTTGTTTTGACTACCAATGTCGATCATCAATTTCAGTTAGCAGGATTTGATAAAAACCGTCTGTTTTATACGCAAGGAGATTATGGGCTCTTTCAGTGCAGTAAACCTTGCACACAAGAAACCTACAACAATGAAGCTCTTGTCCGTAGCATGGTTGAACAGCAAACGAATATGCGTATTCCCACTGCACTTATTCCTCATTGTCCTCATTGCGGTGCTCCCCTGACCACAAACCTGCGCGTTGATAATTCATTTGTAGAAGACAAAAGCTGGCATGAAGCGCAAAACCGTTACCGCTCATTCGTTTCAAGCAATAAAAACAAAAGAATTCTTTTCTTAGAATTAGGAGTCGGCGGAAATACTCCTGTTATCATCAAATACCCGTTCTGGCAAATGACGCTTGATAATCCACAAGCAACCTATGCCAGCATTAATCTGGGAGAATCATTTTCCCCACGTACTCTAGAAAGTCAAAGCATCCTTATAAATGCCGATATCCAAAAAGTATTACTTCATCTTCTTGCAGTAGAATCTAACTAACCCAATCGCAACAAGACCACCGTTATTGAGGCATCAATAAAAAGATTCTCTGTTAGCAAGAGTCCTTCTTATAGAATCCTTTTTAACGACATCCTATACAAATGATCACTACTACGAGGTCACCTTATGAAACTACCCCCTCTCGACAGAGAAGAAGCCCTTGTACTGGTTTTTAGTTCGTTCGTGACCCAAGCAGTATTCCTAATCCTGGCTTTGGTGGGATTACTTGTGCTTGAAGGACTTTCCACGAGCGATTGGTTTTATGCCATAGTGCAATTTGGCTGGATAGCTTCACTTACCGCTTCCATTCAAACCTTACCCTTGCATCAAACGCTTATAGCAGGGGTTGTTCTGGGTATTGTTATATTCCTTCTTGTAGACTTATCCGAAAAGCGCGCTGCCAGAAACGAAGAAATGCGCCAAAACATTATCGAAAGTCACCAAGGCCTTCATGGGGAACTACCGCGGTTGCCCATTTTGGTCTTATTCATCATGATGAGTTTCACGGGCATTTGCGAAGAGTTGCTTTTCCGCTACGTACTAATAGGACTTATTCTGCAACTTCTTTCAGGACTTATTGGCACAATTGCTGCAGCAGTTATTGCGGTTATTGTTTCAACCATCCTGTTTTGCTTTGCCCATACAGGAGTACAGGGCACCAGTTCTCTTCTTATTTGGTTGAGTTTGGGGCTTGTTTTTGGTGCCGTTTTTGTAGTTACCAACAATATTGCCATTGTTGTTATAGCGCACGCACTCTACGACATTCTGGTTTTGCTTGCTTTGCGAATTCAGATGCATCGCGACCCTAAAACGTTCTTCGGCGGATTTATTCCGACACGGTTTTTAATAGATGCCGAAATAGCAAAAAATGCCGATAACTCTACCGAGACAAATTCAAATTCTTAAAATCAAGAATTTGAAGATACGCCAATACCAGCCAATACTGTTCTGGACCCCAGAATGCTACATTTGCTCTGTTGCCCAAGCACGAAGCGCTTCAGCACTTTGATGCCCATTGAGCAATTTTCCTGCCTTAACCGTAGAACCCTTTGCAATCTCTTGCATGCGCTGAGGAGCCTTGCCTAAACCGCTGCCACCACTCGTAGCAAATGGAATAATAGTTTTACCTTCAAAGTTATATGCTTCCAAAAACGTATCAATGATGCGTGGCTCGACATACCACCAGATAGGAAAACCAACAAAGATCGTATTGTATTGATCCATGTTGTCGACTCGATTTGCCACAGCAGGACGGCAAGCATCGTCATTCATTTCAAGAGAGCTACGACTAGAGCTATTGTTCCAATTTAAATCCGCCGAAGTATAAGGTTGTTCTGGCTCAATTTCAAACAAGTCAGCATCAATTGCAGAAGCTAAGTTTTGAGCTGCACGAGCCGTAGTGCCTGACGCTGAAAAATACGCAACCAACGTAGATGCCATCATGAATCCCTTCTCACTTTATTGTTTATTTTTGTTGCGGTACTAATTCTAATGATTAGTGACGTTTCGTTACTTCTAAACACTACTTAGAATAATCACCTTCAACAGAACCGTCAATATCCATTCAGAGATAAGAAACTTTACCGTTACGAAAACAAGGAGTTCGAAATGCACCTACACCCTTATAATGACAGGAAATCATTTACTTAATTGCGGGTCGCGCTTGTTGTCTAGCAAGATCTTATCGATAGAGGGGATTTAGTATGTTTTATACTCCTGCAATCAATAAAGCACTGAAGCTTACCGCAAAAATTCATGCGGATCAGCTTGATAAAAACGAGGTGCCCTACCTTGCACATCCCCTTCACTTGGCCGAACAGATGGATACTGAAGCGGAAATTTGTGCGGCACTTCTGCATGATGTATTAGAAGATAGCTCTATTACCGCAGAAGAATTAGTTGCGCGCGGCATCCCTGAAACCGCTGTAAATGCGATTTTGCTTTTAACGCACGAAGAAGGAGTGCCTTACTTAGATTACGTTAAAGCAATCCAGAGGGGGGACTACGGCAGCAAAACGCCCGTCAATGACCATGATATTGCACTTGCCCGCCTCTATCATGCAGGTACTCCATCGGCGCACCCTGGTAGTACCGACTCCGATCTTGATCCCCTTACTGAAGGCGCACGCATTGCCCAGAAAGTAAAGAAGGCTGACCTACGACATAATTCTGAATTGGGACGACTGAGTATTGTTTCGTCGCGCGACATAAAACGTTTAAAGAAGTACCGCGAAGCACGTGTTATTTTGGGCGATTTGGTTTATAGAGCAAAAACTCCCGTTGGATCTTTTTCGGTAAAAACAAATGGAGAACCTTATGCATTCCACGCTGAAAAGCATAGCTCCCCTTCGCATGAAGCAGGGCAATACCATGTTGAATACGTTTTTCAGGTTGATGTTCTTGGGTTAGAACAAAATGACAAAGTTGAAGCAGTTTACTTCTTTGGCGACACGTTATTAAACTATGAAAGCAACGACACCGCTGTTTGTACTACCTATAAAAAAGGTGCTGCGACCATTACCTTTAGCGCCTGCACCACCAGCAAATTTGCCTATACAGAAAACTACCCATTCCAGCTGTTAACCAGAATGGGTAGTTACAAAATCACGAATGATCCAATTAAGTATCGCTTCTATCCTGAAACGCACACTATTGAATATCGTCTTTCTATAGATATAGAAAAGTAACGCTTAAGCAACCTTAGGGGTTGGAGCAGCAGGCTCAGGCAGTTCGCCAGCGCAATGAGGGCAGCGCGTTGCGCCTTCCTTGATCTCTTCCAAGCAGAAGGGGCACGTAGGAGGAAGCATTTCAACCTCTACTTCTTCTCCGTCCTTTTTCAGAACCTTCTTAGTAAGACCTTTAGTCAAGCCAGAGCCCAAGTTCTGAGCTTTGTTGAATGCCTTAACAATAACGAATACTACAGCAGCAACAATTAAGAAGTTAATAACAGCACTAATGAATGCAGAAAAGTCGATGCTTACATCGGTGCCAGGAACAGCAATTGCCAAAAAGCTAGGAACCTCTGCACTACCGGTTGCCAGCTTGATAACAGGGTCGATGATGTTGCTGGTCAGAGAAGTAACAACGCCAGTGAAAGCACCGCCGATGATAACACCAACTGCCATGTCCATTACATTGCCACGGTTAATAAATTCTTTAAATTCTGAGATCAAACTCATAAGGAAAGCCTTTCTTAACGGTTAAAAACGCCAACGAAATATACTAACAACGAGGAGATTCGTCTTATCTGAAAAAACTGGCTACAACAGAAAGTTGAAGCCAGTTTTGTCTTTATTTAACCGATCTTTATTAATCTAGTCTTTATTTAACTGGTTTTTTTGATTGAAGGAGTTTTTCTTTATTGGGTACTATTTGCCTCTGATTCATGCCCTAAGCATCAGCAAATTTTGCTGCATGAATTTATGCCGCATGAACTAGACCACGCTAGCATGGGATACGAATCTTACCCACGCAAACCAAGAGCTTACTGAACAGCACTAGCTTAGCTGTCTTAGCGCTTATTAAACGGCACCAGAGTTGCAGGCATGGTGCCTTCAATAATAAGTTTTGGCTCGCCTTCCATGAGCGGCTTAAAATATGCAAATGCATCTTCGGTAATTCCCTGATAGTTTGGCAAAATCCACTCTTGCGGAAAATGCTTTACTACATTTGCGAATTCGCTTGCAGGACCTGCGAAGTATTCGGCATTGTATTTACCCTGAATATCACTGCCGCGCTTAACTCCCACTACCTGTGCGGTAAAAGCAGGATTTACACTGCGCATATGAGCGCTCATCCCCAGCTCATATGCCTCAGTTACATCAACCGAACTTTGAGCAAAGTTACTCGAACGAGCCGCACGAGACAAATCCTGAACAATACCACGGGGAACAATGTCTGCATCAATAATCATTTGCTTAATAACTGCTCCTGCTCCACCTAAAACGGCATGAGCAAAACCGTCGTGTGCGGTTTCTCCCGCAGAAACATAACCACCATCGGCATAATGAGCCCCTTCACTTACTACAATGTAACATTCGCCCTTTTCGTCGAACTTCTTTTGAACCTCTGCCAAAAATGCTTCTTTGTCGAAGTCGACTTCAGGAAGTACTAGCAAGTCCACATCACCCGAAACACAGCAGCTTGCAGCAAGCCAACCTGCATCGCGACCCATTGTTTCTAAAACAAATACTTCAGGACGAGTATAAGCAGCGTAGTCTAAATAGGTTGCGTGGGTAATTTGTGCCGCAATTTTTGCAGCACTAGGAAAACCAGGACAATGATCCACCGGCACTAAGTCGTTGTCCACCGTTTTAGGAATGCCAACGAAGCGCTGCGGCATATTGTGATCTGCCGCCCATTGAGAAAGCGCATCAACCGTATCCATAGAGTCATTGCCGCCAATATAGAACATAACTTCAATATCATGTTCGTTCATTACCGAAACTAAACGCTCGAAATCAGCATCGTTTCCGCGCTTTAGTTTATAGCGACATGTCCCCAGAGCTGACGAAGGAGTTTGCTTTAAAAGATCAATTTCATGACCCGTTAAGTTAGTTAGATCATAAAGCTTTCCGTCTAGCACGCCTTCAATGCCATAAAGACCACCATACACATGGTCATATACAGGATTGAGCTGATTAGCACGAACAACGCCTGCCAAGCTAGCGTTAATTACTGCGGTCGGGCCACCCGATTGAGCAACAAGACAGTTCCCCATAGCGTTTCCTCTTCCCTACTACTAGGTTTTCTTCACGCTGGGCACGATGCCGCCACTGCATACTCGAAACACCTGTCATGCTATGCATCGTGCCAGATAGCTAGCGCAATAAAAGCTATCTCTATAGATAGTTTTATAATAACCAAGCTTCCCTAGAACAGCGGGATAAGATAATTAAATTTATCTAACGTTTTAGCTTGTGGCATCAGAAACCTGTGAGTTATTAACACGAGTAGAGTCGTCAGGAGTAATAGTCATACTCTGGAAACGGTTCTCCATGTATTCATTATCAAAATTCTTTGCAAAGAACTGCTCCACTGGTGCATTTTCCGGAATATTAGAAACACGCTGGAACCAGCAATCAAGCGCCATCAACGTCATTGCACCATTAACAAGCATTAGAGCAGCGCAAATCGTAGTGAACGAATAGCGAATTTTCCAAGGAATCAAGTTGATCAACTTCAACATATTAGGCAGTAAGAATTTGATCCAGATCAAGCCAAGTAAGCCCCACGCACACATAAAGGGTGTTGCCGTTCGGCCACCGGCAATAATTGCAATAGGATCAGGAATACCAAAGATAGTCATACCTGTATAGTCCCACGCAACAGCACCAAACGATGTTTGCATAAACCAACTAACGAAAAATTCAAATAGTCCACCAATTACTGCTGAAACCAAGAAAATAAGTGCAAAATTCTTCTTATAAAAACGATTCAGCGCAATGGTCATAAACACCGCGCCAAACCCATAAATAGGAGAAAACGGACCAAACAACATGCCCGCGCGATCCTGATACACACCAGGATCAACAACTACCATGTGTTGTACCGTTTCAATAATAAGGCCGAGCACACTGCAAACCACGAATACCCAAAACAAATTAAAGAAGTTAAGTTCGATATACCCTTTACCTTCTGGATCTCGACCGAGAGTACCTTCTTTTATTGCTTCACGATCCTCCATGCTGCGCAGCTTGCGTTTAAGTTCACGCTCTTCCAATAGCGAAGGATCAACCGTAACCGAAATAACCAACAGAATAAGCAGCTGAATCGAAGGACCAATCAGGTGCTCTCCTAAACCTTGCAACATAATATCGAGCAAGATTCGTAAAATCGTCATCACGATAAGAATGTAGGACCAACGCGCTGCGTTACGACGTCGATTTTTTAATAAAGCAATACCAAAACCAATGAGGAAGCCTGCATTCACCATAATGACAACAAATGAAGCAACCGACAAAATCGTAGAGAGTGTTGGATCTGAACTAATCGAAACAAGATCGGGACGATTTTGAAGCGCCCAGTAAACCATTCCAACGAAAATAATTCCCATTGGAATTGTTGCTATACCGTCAAGGATACAAAGAACGCCGTACACCTTCATCAACAACGGTGTTTTCTTTTTTTCTTCTGACGTAAGCAAATTTGGATCAAGGTCGTTTTCGGGTTTATTATTGGTCCCTGATCCTGATGTAATCATTTCGGATCCTGCAGTCATTTCAAATTCGGGCTGTGAACCCATCGTTGCCGCCATGCATACTCCCTACGTTTATATTGGAAATATAAACATTCCAACTATTCTAATCAGGTATTGCTAATCAATTCTTCTATAGCGAAGTAATGTTTATCAAAAACCAACGTTTCGCTCATCATACCTGTTTAACACAATAGTTCGACAGAGGTTTTGCAAGCGGAAAGAAATCTGTAACCAAAAGAAACCGCGCCCCTGCTGAAGCGCGGTCGCAAGAGATAATAGTGTTTTACGCTAAAACGAAACCACCATTTGGAGAAATGACCTGACCTGTCAGGTAAGGCGCAGTCAAGATGTAGCCAAGCGCGCCTGCAATATCAGACGGATCGCCAATATATCCCTGAGGAATAGTTGCTGCTAGCGCATTCAATTCATCCTGATTAACGCCACGAAGCATGTCAGTCATGATCATGCCTGGTGCAATAGCATTTACGCGAACACCTTGCGCGGCATATTCAAGAGCAAGAGCTCGAGTATATCCAATAACGCCTGCCTTAGAAGCACAGTAGTCAGCCTGATTAATAACGCCCGTCAAACCACCAACAGAACTGGTAGAAACAATGTTGCACTGGTTTTCCTTTGTATCGGAATGATTAATCATATAAGGAAGAACCAGATGGGTCATATGCATACCTGAAAGCAAATTGATATTGATAACGTTTTCGTATGCCTCTGGTTCAATATCAATCCAATTGCAGTTATTGGTAACGCCGGCATTGTTTACCAAAGCATCAATCTTGTCGCCAAAATGCTCAACCGTTGCGTCTACCAAAGCCTTGCAGCCTTCAAAAGATCCTACATCTGCCTTAACAATTAGAGTTTCGGTGCCGTACTTTTCCTTTAGCTCTTCTGCAATTTCATCACAGAACTTGCGGGAAGAATCACTGCGATAGTTAAGTGCAAGGTTATAACCAAGCTCGCCCAACTTGCGAGACATTGCAGCGCCAAGGCCACGAGATCCACCAGTAATAATTGCTACCTTTGCCATAGGTATCCTCCTCTAATCCACGTACCCTTCGGGTAATTTCCAGAGTTTGTGGAATAGAGCCTACCGAGGACGCCTCAAAGTACCTAGATTCAATTCGCATAAATTATTTCAGGTCGGTTGCAACAAACAAGAAGTATTTAATGGCAGCTTTTATTCAAACATCTAGTCCATTCGAAGCTCATGGCTTGTAAGCAACAAGGCTCTATAAGGTATAAGGTCTTCCTGTATCGGCTCTCTCTAATGCGTTACTTCTTTTTCGCATCAGCAATATCTTCAGCAAAAACTCGCTCTAACAGTTTTACGGCATCATTAATTTGGTTTGCTTCAATACTGGCAAAATTTATTACCACATAATGGAATGACCTTGCTGTAGGGTTGATGCAATAGTCTGAAAGCATAGCTAAATGCATGCCTAAATGCTGCGCTTCTTGCGATATTTCTTCATCACTAAGCCTTGAATCAACTGAGAGAATTAAATGGGTTCCCACATTAATATCATGAACATTTCCAATAGTAACTAAGTCTGATTCCTCTAACGCTTGCACAACCGCTTTGCGCTGTTTGTTGTAGTAGCGGCGCAATCGATTAATATGACGCTCAAAATAGCCACCCCGAATAAAACGAGCTAAAGCACCCTGTTCAAAACTAGAAACCGTACAAGAATAAAAACTGAGTTGACGGGCATACAAATCCATTAATTGTTTTGGTAGCACCATATAAGAAATACGCAACGAAGGTACCAGCGTTTTCGAGAACGTATTAAGGTAGATCACCCGCTGATTTAAGTCTTGCGTAAACAAAGCCGGTTGCGCACGCCCACTAAAGCGAAGTTCCGAATCGTAATCGTCTTCAATTATGTAGCGATGAGAGTCTTCATTAACCCAACGTAGTAATTCTTTTCGGCGCGAAGATGACATTTCTATTCCGAGTGGAAAATGATTTGCGGGAGATACATGAACAATTTCAGCAGGGCTTTTTGCTAGTTCATCTACCAATATTCCTTCGTCATCAAGCGGAACATATTCCCAAAGAGTTCCCACGCTTCGTGAAATATCAGCAAGTTTTTTATATCCTGGATCCCCAATAGCAATTACTGCACGCGACCCAAACAACTGCAGCAAACGACTATATAAATACTCTGTTCCCGCGCCAACAATAATCTGATCAGGTGTTGCATAAATCCCTTTGAATTCGTAAAGATATCGTGCAATAGCTTCGCGTAACTCTGTCAACCCATTGAAAGGAACCGTTTCGAACAACGTTTCATTTCCTTCAGAAAGTGTTCGACGCATAATACGCAACCAAGTGTCTTTAGGAAAGAGATTAAGACTGCATTTGTTTGCCTTAAAGTCGAAGTCGGGAACCTGCCACATATCTTCTTCATCGGTTGCGATAGCAAAAGGATTGATATGAACGAGACTTCTTGGAATATGCGCAACATAAAACCCACTACCTTTGCGTGGCTGTACATATCCCTCACTCGCTAGAAGATCGTAAGCTTGCTCTACCGTGCTTACACTAATGGAAAGATGTTGGGCCAGCATGCGCTTTGAAGGCAGCTTATACCCGGCAAAAAGCACACCCCTTCGAATATCGCTTCTAATGCAGCGGTAAAGATATTCATACTTAGATAGATTTCCACGTTGTTCAAGATCATAGGTAATCATCTACGGTTCCTTACATCCAACCTGGATTTTATTTTAATTATTACTCAAGATTTTCGGGTCACTTTTTATAAACTGACATGGAATAGGCTGACTATTAAACCTAAATGGCTGAATGGATAAAAGAGACCCGACACCAAACGGCATCGGGTTCTTAATTTGATACTTTAATTAACGAGTAAACTAACGAGCAACAGCCATCAATTCGCTGATTTCCTTGAATACCGCAGCTGCCCCACCGAATGTCTCAGCATCTCCCGCTGAAGAAACCTTAATCAAAGAGGGAGCCTGCATAAGGTTGAATTGCTTAATAAGCTCTTGGTTTTCTTCTGCGAACAAGGTTTCATACTGAATGCCCGCTTTGTCTAACTGGGCTGCCGCGAAATGGCAATTAGGGCACGTATGGGTTGCCACAAGATATAAACCAGGTTTCAGAGCAGCTTCCACAAGAGGAATTTCTGTTTCTTGAATTGCGGATACCGCCACTTGTTCGGCGGCGTTCGGTTTAGCAGGTTCCTGTTTAGCAGGTTCTTGCCCTGTACCTTGTGCAGTTTCCGTTGCGGCATCGCCAGTCTGAGCGCCACGATCAGTCGGAACCGCAGATGCCGCACGAGCGGTCTGCTCTACTAAAGACGCCATAGCGGCACTGCTTTTAGCAAGCTTAGACGCTTCTACATCGTAGACTTTACGGTCCTTGAATTCCTGACTCTTACCATCATTCCAGTTCTGAACTGGACGATAATAGCCCGTAATACGGCTATACACCTCAGTCTTTTCGTGGCAGCAGGGGCATTCATATACTTCACCTGCAATATAGCCATGATTCTTGCACACCGAATACGTAGGCGAAATGGTGTAATACGGAAGTTTGTAATTTTCGGCAATCTTACGAACAAGCGTTGCTGCCGCCTTCCAGTCAGGAAGCTTTTCACCCAAGAATGCATGAAACACCGTACCTGAGGTATAAAGCGTCTGCAATTCGTCCTGAACATCAAGCGCACTAAAGATATCTTCAGTAAAACCAACGGGCAAATGAGAACTATTGGTGTAATAAGGCGTGCCGTTATCGTTAGCAGTAATGATGTCAGGGAATGCTTCCTTGTCATGCTTTGCAAAACGATACGTTGTAGATTCAGCAGGAGTTGCTTCCAGATTGTACAGGTCACCATATTTTTCCTGGTAATCGCTCAAGCGCTCGCGCATATGATTCAAAACGTCCTTGGTGAACTGCTGAGCTCCTACTTGCGTTAAATCTTCACGCAACCACTTCGCGTTCAGGCAAGCTTCATTCATGCCAACTAAACCAATAGTACTGAAGTGGTTATCGAACGTGCCCAAATAACGCTTTGTGTATGGATACAAACCAGCTTCAAGGAACTTCGTAATAACCGTACGCTTAGTCTTCAGAGAACGAGCTGCCAAGTCCATCAAATGATCGAGGCGAGCGTAGAAATCTGCTTCATTTTCAGACTGATACGCAAGACGAGGCATGTTGATAGTAACAACACCTACTGATCCTGTAGATTCGCCACTACCAAAGAAGCCACCTGACTTCTTGCGAAGTTCACGAAGATCAAGACGCAAACGACAGCACATTGAACGAACATCGGATGGCTCCATATCGGAATTAATATAGTTA
>URMQ01000036.1 GCA_900548955.1 uncultured Eggerthella sp.
TCATATTGGATGTAGCTTTCTGATCTCCGTCAGTAAGTAACTTCTCCGTAAGAACAAGCTTTGCGCCAGCGCCTAATTCGGCATCGGTATCGCGCACAGTAGACGTAACACCACGAATCTGAACCATTTCCATTTCACAGAAAGAATTTTCTTCCTGATAAACCTTTGTCACTGGGTTTAAAATACGTGCGCCATCGCCAGAACCTTCGCCGTAGTGGTTTTCTACGTACTTAACACGAGAATTTTTTCCAATATAGAAGGTGTGAATACCATCATGCTGGGAAGCTTTGTGGCTATCGTTGTGTATGCCACAACCCGCAATAATGGTTACATCACAGCTTTCACCAATATGGAATGTGTTGTATACCACATCCTTCAAACCTGCCTTAGAAACAATTACAGGAATGTATACGCGCTCGCCCTTTGTTCCATCCTTAATGAAAATATCAATACCAGGATTATCCGTCTTAGTAGCAATTTCAATATTTGCAGAATTATGACGAGTTAGCAGTTCACCATCCTTGCGAATGTTATATGCACCTTCCGGAATGCCATGAACATTCGTCAACGTTTTTAACAAATCTGCATCTATGGGAGAAAGATCTACAGCCATTATGATCTCCTAACAAGTAACAGGAATCTCAGTAAGATGAAGCTCTGGAGGCTCACTAAATGAGCAGTAAGCATTATCCTTGCTGGTAAAACCAAGTTTGGGCATAATTTCATCCACAGGACCTTGTGCTTCAATTTTGCCATCACGCAAGCATACAATTTCATCCGCAAGGGAAATAATGCGCTCCTGATGAGAAATGATAATAATGGAATGGCCATTACCCTGTTTGTAGATATCTTCAAAGGTTTGGGTTAAACGATCGAAGCTCCACAGGTCGATACCTGCTTCTGGTTCGTCATAAATCGCCAACTTTGGATCAGAAGCCAAAATCGTAGCAATTTCAATACGCTTCAGTTCACCACCAGAAAGGTTCTTATCAACCTCACGTGTAAGATAGCTAGCCGAGCAAAGACCAACTTTACCTAGGTATTCATTGCAGGCAAGCATAGGAAGACGCTTCCCAGCTGCAATTTCTAGCAATTTCTTGACCTTCATTCCCTTAAAACGAGATGGCTGCTGAAAACCATAGCCAATGCCAAGCTTTGCTCGTTCAGTGATAGACAGGTTTGTAATATCAGTTCCATCAAAAATAATGCTGCCCGATGTAGGCTGCTCAATGCCCATAATAATTTTAGCAAGCGTAGACTTGCCGCCACCATTAGGACCAGTAATTACAACAAACTTATTTTCATCAACGGTGAGCGAAATATCATCAATGATGCGTTTAGTTTTTGAAGAACCTTCTTCGACAGGCACGTCGAAAACAATGTTCTTAAGTTCTAACATACGTGCTCCTTTTCTTAAATGTCACCGCAATAATAGCATTTCAAAAATTTAGCTCTTAAACTTTTATATAAACGGTAGCGTAATTGTCATTTTGGTTCAGATAATACTCAAACAGCGCCGATATGCCAAAAACCCGCATATCAACACCGACTAAAAAATAGGAATTACCGATCAGTTAAACGATTTTATACTGAATTATTGTTTCTTGTTACAGATATGTAATAATCCGACTGTGTACTAGAATAGGCGGTTCAGATAACAAGGTGGCTATACCACCAGCAAGACAATTACAGAGTCCCGAAAAGAAAGGCACACCATGGGCGGATTCTTTGGTGCGGCATCCAAGCGCGATGTTGTTATTGATGTATATTTTGGCGTTGACTACCATTCCCATCTTGGCACACGCCGTGCAGGCATGATAATTCATGATCTCGAAGATGGTTTTCAGCGCGAAATCCACTCTATTGAAAACACTCCTTTCCGTACTAAATTTGAAGACGACTTAGATAGTTTCCATGGCACCAGCGGCATTGGTTGCATCAGCGATACCGATCCTCAGCCTTTGCTGGTTCGTTCCCATTTAGGCACTTTCGCCATAACAACGGTATGCGCTATCAACAATGCAGATGAACTGGTAGATCGTTTCCTTTCTGTCGGTGGGCGCCAATTTATGTCCATGAGCTCTGGTGCTGTCAATTCCACTGAACTTGTTGCAGCATTAATAAATCAGAAAGATGACTTTGTATCAGGCATTCAGTTCGCTCAAGAAGTTATTGATGGTTCGTTAACGCTTCTTATTATGCTTGACGATGGTTCCATTATTGCTGCGCGTGACAAGGTTGGACGCCTCCCTGTTCTTATTGGAAAGAATGAAGATGGTCATTGCATTTCTTTTGAGTCCTTCGCTTATCACAAGCTTGGCTACGAAGACGAATACGAACTTGGTCCCGGAGAAATTGTCCACGTAGATTCTGAAAGCTACAAAACACTTGCCGAACCTGGCGACGAAATGAAAATTTGCGCTTTCCTTTGGGTGTACTACGGTTACCCGAATTCCAACTATGAAGGCGTAAATGTTGAAGTTATGCGTTACCGCAATGGCGCAATTATGGCTCGTGATGAAGCAGCTCGTGGCGTTTTACCTGATGTTGACTACGTTGGTGGCATTCCTGACTCAGGTACGCCTCATGCAATTGGTTATTCCACTCAATGCGGCACTCAGTTTGCTCGCCCCTTCATTAAGTACACCCCTACATGGGCACGTTCCTTCATGCCAAGCAACCAGGAAGTTCGCAACCACGTTGCTAAGATGAAGCAAATTCATATTCCTGAACTAATCAAGGACAAGAAGCTCCTGTTTGTTGATGACTCCATTGTCCGCGGTACTCAGCTTCGTGAAACGGTTGAGTTCTTATATGAAGCAGGGGCAAAAGAAGTCCATATGCGTTCAGCTTGCCCTCCCATTATGTTCAGCTGCAAGTATTTAACTTTCTCCCGTGGAAAATCCGACATGGATTTAATCGCTCGTCGTGTTGTTCGTGAATTGGAAGGTGAAGAAGGCGATAAGTTCTTAGAAGAATATGCTGATGCTCATACCGAACGCGGCAAATGTCTTCTGAAATCCATCTGCGAAAAAATGGGCTTCGATTCTCTTGAATTCCAGTCATTACCTGGCATGTTAGAGGCTATTGGTATTGATCCAAGCAAGGTATGCACCTACTGCTGGGATGGTAAAGAATAGTTTTTATTCCCTAAATAGCACTATTTAAGCATTTGTAACAAAATAGCTGTTTTACCAAAGACAATGGCTCCTGACAAAATAAGTTAGGAGCCATTTTTTATGTCCTCTATTCGAAACGTTGAACAAACCTCATTAAAAAGCAAGGTATTACATATTGGTTTAGGAATCATCTTAGCCACATCACTACTACCGATTGCCCCCAATCAACTTTTTGCCGATGAAGTCACTAACAACAAGGCAACTACTTTTACTGATCAAGTAACAGAAGCTACTAAAACAAGTCAAACCTATCAGGTAACAGACATCAATCAAATACCTGATTTTCATAAGTCAAAAATCAATGATCAAGAAACCAATAATCAAGAAATCGATGATCAACCTGTTGCTACTACCCAAGCAGAAAAACCGAACCAAACATCAGAATCACAACAAACCACGAAAACTGAATTAGCAAAAAGCATTTCTGTTGTATTCACCAACGACGTTCACTGCCAAATAGATCCCGTTTCTGGTCAATCGCTTGGCTACCCAGGAGTTGCTGCGTACATTGATAAAGCTCAAGAGGCGTACGGAGACGACAAAGTAACCTTGATTGATGCAGGAGATGCAGTACAAGGAGGTTTAGCAGGAACCTTCACAAAGGGCGAAGCAATCATAGAACTAATGAATGAAGTTGGTTACGACTACGCTATTCCAGGAAACCATGAGTTCGATTTTGGCATGGATCAATTTAATTGGTTCATTGAAAATTCCACTGCAACATACCTTTCCTCAAACTTTAGAAACTTGCAGACAGATTCACTCTGCCTTGCCCCTTATGCCATTGAAGAATATCAAGGCATCGATGACGGTGACCCTGAGGATGGTGACGATATTCTAAAAGTTGCGTATGTTGGAATAACCACCCCTGAATCATTAGCCAAATCCACCCCAACCTATTTTCAAGATGAAAATGGTAATTTCATTTATGACTTCAGCAATGACTCTACCGGTGATGCTTTATACGATGCTGTTCAAACTGCCGTAGATAACGCTCAAACAGAAGGCGCAGACTACGTTATAGCTATAGGTCACTTAGGTAATACAGGTATTACCGATTACTGGACAAGCAATGCAGTTATCGCTAATACCGATGGCATAGATGTTCTTATAGATGGTCATTATTACTGATGCATACCGAAACGTACTCGATGCCGATGTAGCGTTTATAAATGGTGGCGGAATGACCATGTTTGAGGATTCAAACGTATTGATAAAAGACTAGCAACAGGCTTATTGGCACTACTAGCAATAAGCAGCGCTTCTCTTGTTGTCTGCACTCAGAAAATAAGACTGCGTAAAGATGGCTACTTACCAAAGAAAACTAAGTAGCCATTAAACAACAATACATAGCCAATAAGCTACAGAGCAGCACCTATAGATAAATAAGCCTTACCAAGTTCAATAAACTGCTCTTGCGTAAGGGATTCTCCTCGCGCTGCTGCAGGAATCCCCGCAGCAGCTAAAAGCTCAGGGATATGGGTTTTCATTTCTGCATTTTCAGTTTGAGGGTTTTCGAAATACGTCTTCATAGAATTCGAAATGGTTTTACGCCTGGTTGCAAAAGCAGCATCAGCCATAATCATAGTTGCTTTTCGTAATTCATTCGGTAAAGGATTTTGCTTCCTATTAAGACGAATTACAGCACTTTTAACACGTGGTGGCGGGAAGAAATTTCCTTCAGAAACCGCAAAACGTCCGCCATAATCAGCAAACAAACCAAGTTTTACCGTATAGGCACCATAGTTTTTCGTACCTAATTTTGCACACATTCTGTCTGCCACTTCAGCCTGCACCATAATGGTTTGACTTTCAATCGAAGTAAAGCGCTCAAAATAATCCAGCACAATAGTAGCTGCAACAGCATAAGGTAAATTCGCTACTAATTTATTTGGAGCAAAAGGAAGCTGATCAGGTTTCACCTCTAGCGCATCACCACTAATAAGCGTAAACGTATCGTTCCAAGATTTGCAGGTTTGAGCAAGAACTGCAGGTAAATCGGTATCGCGTTCAATAGCTACGACCCTTCCTGCCCTTTGAAGAAGCGCAACAGAAAGCGTACCAATTCCTGGCCCTATTTCTACTACATTATCTTCGGCAGTAAGCTCTGCCAAGTCGCAAATATGCTGCACGATGCCATCATTGATTAAGAAGTGTTGGCCAAGCGCTTTTTTCGTCATAAGACCATGCTGTTCTAAAACACTTCTCGTTTCAGAAACAGAAGCTAAATACGAAAGCTTAGACATTGCTTCCCCTTACTCTTTACCAAATACGGTATCAAACTCTAGCAAATCTGGCTTAAGACGACTAACACCAATAAGTTTTACCACCGATTGAACCTTGAATCCCACGATAGCAAAGGAAGAACGCACGGTAGCTAATACCCCATCATAACCATGAGGATCTCCACCATCTCCTACTATATAAAGTGCAAGAGGGCGTTTTGGTGGCAACTTTTGAGCATTACGCAGTTCAGTATAGTGCCAGTACACCTGCTGAAAACGATCAAGCACGGCTTTGGTTTGAGAAGGAATACCAGCAAAATACGTAGGAGTTACTAAAACAACCCTATCTGCTTTCTGTAGAGACTCAAGTAACTCCGGCATTTCATCTGTAATAATGCACTCATTCGTGGTTTCACAGTATTCGCAACCATTACAACCCTCAATGCAATGGCGTGCAACTTCAAATTGCTCAAGCTCAACATGAGGATATTCCTTGTTAATCATAAGGGTAAGCATACGAATGATTTTGGCGCTTTGCCCATTAATACGCGGTGAACCATTTATTACTAGCCAGCAAGCCATAGAAGAAATCCCCTACCGTAAAAAGTTGTACTACCTCATTTGTTGCCATGATGTAGGTTCGCGATTAAGCAGACTAAGGGCATTGTGATAGATATGCTCTAAAAACGCCCGTTGTTCAATCTCTGTATCGCATCCTCTTACCTCAAGCATTTTAGCTGCTGTAAATACCGTATGCTCAGGACCGCATTCCATACCACGCATAGGTTCTGGTGTCATATAAGGACTATCGGTTTCAGTAAGTAGCCTATCCAAAGAAACATGAAGAGCGCCTTCACGAACTTCATCTGCTTTCTTAAAGGTAAGTGGTCCACCATAGGCAATATAACAACCAGCATCCGCCCAAGGTTTCAAAGACGCTGAATCTAAATTAAAGCAATGCAACAACACATCAGGCGTGGGTGATTCCGTATCAAAAATACCCTCCTCTTTCAGGATTTGAAAACCTTCATCATGGGCTTCGCGCATATGCAAAATCAGTGGAATACCTGCTTTTTTAGCAATAGTAATTTGACGACGAAAAACATTTCGCTGAACATCTCGCGGCGATAAATCGTAATGATAATCAAGGCCTACTTCACCAAGTGCACACGTACGTGGATCATGAAGACGGCGAATTAACGCTTCCTCAAGCGCTTCGCTGTAGTATTTTGCGTTATGAGGATGACAACCTATAGCTATGCGAATTTCAGGTACCTGAGAAACATGCTGATCAAGGCCTGCTTTTATAAGAAGACTCCGCGCTTCTTCCTGCCAACAATTAATAAGAGAATAGGTGCAATCAGGATCTTCAACAGGATCGGTCATTGCACAAACAAACCGTACCCCTTTTACAGCACAACGAGCTAAACGAGCTGCGGGATTCTGGAGCATCTGCAAATGAGCATGCGTATCCGCAATAGGAGCACCCAATGAAACAACAGCGGGTGCTTCAACTTCACGAAACTTACCCTTTTTACGTCGTTGGAAAAACGCAGTAGTGAAAACCCCCTCGGTAGAGGGGGCGTCACTTGGCATCAAATCAGAATCGCTCGAAGTTGCCTGAGCTGAAGATTCAAGTTCTAAAGCTTTTGCATCTTGAACTATTTCTCGAACTACAGATTCTTCATCCATAAAGGACTGTCCTTAACTGACTTATTTACTCAAGTGAAAGATCAATAGCATCTACGTCCAAACGAGGATACAAAGGATCGCCAACCGTTACCGTAGAACCAGCCTGAAGCTGACCCCAAGCACTTGCACCCTCAATATCGGTAATAGCGAAAATATCGCCCAAACCAAGACGCTTATATACCTCGGTTGAAGTGTTTGGCATAAAGGGAGCCATGAACAGCGCAATAATACGAATAGCTTCAAGTGCGTTGTAAATAACTGCGGCAAGTTCATCAGCGGTTTCTTCGCTCTTTGCTAAATTCCAAGGAGCAGAATCTTCCACGTACAAATTAACGCGACTTGCAAGCTTCTGAACTGCAGCAGCGGCACCAGTGAAATCAACTTCGGTCATGCAGGCGTCATATTCCTTGTACAGCGTATCGGCAATTTCCTTTAGCGGATTATTCTCTGCACCTGCAGGTGCCTGTGGAACAGCACTACCAAAATACTTCTTGGTCATATTAAATACACGGCTGCACAAGTTGCCCCAAGTATTAGCAAGATCCGCATTATAAACCTGAACCATGCGCTCCAGCGAAATAGAGCCGTCATGACCGAACTGAACATCAGACAAGAAATAGTAACGATAGGCGTCAACACCAAATACCTTTACCAAATCTTCTGGTTTTACACCATTGCCCTTAGACTTGGACATCTTTTCGCCCTTAACCAGCAAGAAACCATGACCAAATACGGTATGAGTAATAGGTAGACCAGCTGCCATAAGCATTGCAGGCCAAATAACACAGTGGAAACGCGTAATATCCTTACCTACGAAGTGATACTGCATTGGCCAACGAGCTTCAAATTCACCTTCACGGTTTTCATCACCATATCCAATACCGGTGAGATATGCCAAAAGAGCATCTGCCCAAACGTAAGCTACATGGCCCTCATCGAATGGCAGCGGAACACCCCAATCAAAGGTAGAACGTGAAATAGATAAGTCCTTCAAGCCACTCTTAACAAAAGAAACTACTTCATTGCGACGAGTTTCTGGACGAATAAATTCGGGATTTTCTTCATAGAACTTCAGCAAGGGTTCCTGGAAATCAGAAAGCTTAAAGAACCAGTTTTCTTCACCGCTAGCCTTTTGGACAGGACGCTTACAGTCAGGACAAACGAATTCGCCTTCCTCATTTTTCAGAAGATCGCTTTCGTTGTAATAAGTTTCTTCATGAACGCAATACCAGCCCTCGTATGAACCTTTGTAGCAATAGCCCATGTCATAAAGCTTCTGCCAAAAGTCCTGAACCGTTTTTGCGTGACGAGGTTCAGTAGTACGTACAAAATCGGTATAGGTAATATTGAGCAGATCCCATACATCACGAAATGCAGGCTCCATAGAATCGCACCAATCCTGAGGAGTCATGCCCTTAGCGGCAGCCGTATCGGCAACTTTCTGGCCATGTTCGTCCATACCAGTAACGAATGCTACGTCATAACCATTCAGACGCTGATAGCGTGCGACTGCATCCGCAGCAATGGTGGTATAGGCAGTGCCTAAATGAGGCGCTGCATTTACATAGTAGATAGGGGTAGTGAACGAATAAGTCCTTTTGCTCATATTCAAACTCTCTTTCTAGATGTCTTACGACCAATGATGCCGCGACAACAAGTAGGGCAAGCAGGCTAATGATGCCTAAAACTACGTACGTGTTTGATACGAGTTTACTTACCAAACGAATAATGGGTTGTACCCAGTTAAACCTGCCGTTCAACCACGTACAACCCATGTAGTTTACCATGCTTTGGTTGGCTATATTGCGTTTGAAACTTTACTTCTGAAACTTACTAACGTTCATACAACGCATAGCATTCAGAATTGCAAGAACCGCAACACCTACATCGGCAAATACCGCAAGCCACATCGTAGCTATACCAACAGCAGCTAATACCAATACGGCAAATTTAATTCCAAGCGCGAAAATAATGTTTTGCCAAACAATTCGCATAGTTTTGCGGGAAATATGCATAGCCTTTGCAATACTGCGCGGATCATCATCCATCAAAACGACATCCGCTGCTTCAATAGCTGCATCTGAACCCATTGCACCCATAGCAATACCAATATCAGCACGAGTAAGAACTGGAGCGTCGTTGATGCCATCACCCACGAAGGCAAGGTTTTCCTTTTCGTTCTTTTCCTTCAGTAAACGTTCAACTTCATTAACTTTATCTTGCGGTAAAAGCTGCGCATGTGCTTCATCAATACCTATATCGTTGGCTACCGCAGCAGCAACTTCTTGCCTATCGCCAGTTAGCATTACGGTCTTACGAATGCCTGCGGCATGCAAATCCTTAATAGCTTCGCGCGATTCTGGCTTAACAACATCTGCAATAACAATATGACCAACGTATTCACCGTCAAGCGCAACGTGCAAAATAGTCCCCACTAAATTGCAGTCATGATAAAGAATGTTTGCTTCGCTCATCAGCTTATCGTTACCAATAAGCACTACATGCTTATCAACTATTGCGCGAATTCCATGGCCGCCTTCTTCTTCAACGTTTTCTATGCGACTTTGATCAATTTCGCCGCTATACGCTTCTTTAATTGAGAGAGCAATGGGGTGATTCGAATATGCTTCAGCATGTGCTGCAATAGAAAGCATAAGATCTGGGCTAACTTTACTACCCGCTTCCGGATGAACAGCAACAACATTAAACGTCCCATTTGTAAGCGTACCGGTTTTATCGAATACCACGGTATCTGCCTTAGCAAGAGCTTCTAAGTAATTGCCACCTTTGACCAGAATGCCCAGGCGGGATGCACCCCCAATACCTCCAAAGAATGACAGAGGAACAGAAATAACCAACGCGCAAGGACACGATACAACCAAAAACGTTAAGCCGCGTTCTACCCAGTCTGCCCACGCAAAGCCGAAGATAAGTGGAGGTAAAACTGCAATAGCTAAGGCGCCAAAAGTAACAATGGGTGTATAGTAGCGTGCAAATCGAGTAATGAAATTTTCAGTACGGGCTTTCTTTTCGCTTGCTTCTTCAACCAGTTCTAAAATGCGTGAAACGGTAGATTCCTCAAAAGGCTTACTAGCGCGAATAGTAAGTACGCCACTCATATTCACGCAACCTGAAATTACTTCAGCTCCTTCTTCAACATGACGAGGTACCGATTCACCTGTAAGGGCTGAAGTATCTAATTGGGAAGATCCTTTTACGATAACGCCATCAAGCGCAATGCGATCACCCGGCTTTACTACAAATTCATCACCTGGAAAAAGTTCATAAGGATCCACCTTAACCAGTTCCCCATGTTTTTGAACATAGGCAAAATCAGGTGCAATATCCATCATTTCAGCAATAGAAGCACGTGATTTATCAACGGCATAATCTTGGAAAAGTTCGCCCACTTGGTAGAAAAGCATTACTGCAGCACCTTCTGCCATATGAGGGTCAGATCCTGGGAAAAGAACAAGCGCAAACGCACCAATAGTTGCAATGGACATTAAAAAGTTTTCATCGAATACTTGCCCGTTACCAATATTACGAGCTGCTTTATACAAAACATCGTAACCTGCAAGAAGATAAGGAATTAGGAATAAAACGAATTCAATATAGAGCGCATTAATTTCTCCTCCCACATATGTTGCAAGCGGGAAGAATTCCGTAAAAGCGAATACACACGCAAATATCACTAAAGCGATAATAATGCGCAAACGTGTTTTGTCTTGATTCTTAGCCATGATTGGTTTTACCTAAATGTTGTTTTTTATACTGCTATGTTGTTTCTTGTAGAGATTTAGACAGGAAATTAGCGAAGAATAGTCATATCTGGCTCAATCTTTTTGCAAACCTTTACTGCTTCATCCAAGACCGCATCCATGTTTGCTTCGTCTGCTTCAATAACTAACTTCTGAGTCATAAAACGCATGGAAGCGTTTTGAACGCCATTTATTTTCTTTATAGCTTCTTCCATCTTGGCAGCGCAGTTTGCACAATCCAAATTTTCAAGCTTAAATACCTTACGCATAACAAATCTCCTATTCACAAATATGAGTCATACCCTGATCAAGCATGGAATGAACATGATCATCCGACAGCGAATACATCACGTTTTTACCATCACGTTTTGCGCGCACTAAACGTGACTGTTTTAACGTACGTAACTGATGCGATACCGCACTTTGTGTTGCCCCAATGGTTTCGGCAATATCTGCAACGCATAATTCACGCTCCATCAAGGCATACAAGATCTTAATGCGCGTAGTATCACCAAATGTCTTGAAGAGATCTGCCAAGTCATACAGCAGCTCTTCATCAGGCATGCTATCTTGAAGGCGCTTTTCGTCAAAAACACCCTGCATCACTGATTCTGGCGTCTCATTTGTTCTTGATGTCTCGTTAGCCATTAATCAACCTTTCAACATATGAGCATCTGTTCATAAGTATACAATACTAAATCACAGAGTCAATACAAATATGATTGTTTGTTCATATGTTTAAATATATGACGGTTATATCATGAAGAGAACTTGGTGCAGTTGCACTACACCGTTAAATCAGCTTCACCAACTGGAATGGCTGCACGTAAACTTTCAAGGCTGGTTTCTATCTGACAACCAATACGCCCGCCTGAAAAGAAAATCTTTTCATATAGGCAAGCAGATTCATCAATGGTGGTAGTAAAGAACTTTTTCATACCCAATGGCGAACATCCACCATGAACATAACCGGTAAGACCAAGAAGTTCTTTCGACTTAACCATAGCAATTGCTTTCTCCCCCACCACTATGGCAGCTTTCTTTAGATCAAGTTCCAAAGCAACAGGAATCATAAAAACATAATGATCGCCGCTTTTACCTACGGTTACTAAAGTTTTAAACACCCTATCAGGATCTTCTCCAAGCATATGGGCTACCTCTACGCCAGACATTGCTTCAGGACAATCAAACCAATGCGCTTCATAGGGTTGCTTTACCCGATCCAATTCACGCATAGCATTAGTCTTTTTATCGGCATGCTTAGACATTTAGATCACCTAAGGAAGTATCGCTAAATCAGGAAGAAGAGATTTTAGTGAATCATTAGTGGAACCGGGAGTGTCTTATTTCTTTGATGACGGTTCTGATGTCCAGACGATAA
>URMQ01000037.1 GCA_900548955.1 uncultured Eggerthella sp.
AAGAATCTTAATAATTTCTGAACGACGAGAAGAATTTGTCATGAAAGACCCTCTCTAAAAACAAACGGCTTCTCTATTGTACAGGCCCGTTTGCAAATACAGAGGCTATTTAGCAGATAGACAGCACTAACTCTGCATTTCTTCATTGCTGATATCAGTTAGAGGTCGTCCTTTTGTTTCTATACCAAAAAGCGCAATTACTAATGCCACTATCGCAAACGCTGAAGCCAACATAATGAAGACGACCGTAAAGCCAAGCCCTCCACCAAACGAAGCATAAACCAAAGGCACAATGAAGGGAGCAACGAACGCGCCGATGCGCCCAAAGCACGCTGCCCAACCCGTACCTGATCCACGAACATCAGTGGGATATACCTCGGGCGTGTAAGAATACACACAGCCCCAAGCGCCCAATGCGAAGAAATACAACAAGCAGCCCGATGCCAATATTTCCGTCTCCGATGCTGCATGACCAAACAACCATGCGGCAAGCGCTGTGCCTGCAAAGTAGGCAATGAGGACTTTCTTTCTACCAATTCTTTCGATGAGCCAAGCAGCACTAAAATAACCAGGAAGCTGCGCCAAACACATGATTACCGTAAAGCCAAAGCTTGTAACAAGAGAAAACCCTTGAGCTACCAGCAAGCTTGGAGTCCATAAAACAAAGCCGTAGTAGCCAAAGTTAATCCCAAACCAAATGACCCACAAAACCAACGTAGCGCGAAGATTCTTTCTTGACCACAACTGGGTAAAGGATTTCCATGCAGAAGTTTTAATGGCGCTTAAGTGTGTTTTTTCTTCATCGGACACAACAACGCCAGCAGAAGCTTCCATTTTGGTAACAATCTCATCAGCCTGTTTATGCTTACCGACCAAATCAAGATATCTTGGAGACTCCGGGACCATAATGCGAAGTACCGCAGCGAACAAGGCAGGAAGAGCTCCCACCAAAAAAGCAATACGCCAGCCATACACAGGAATAAGCAAGTAGGCAACGAGCGCTGCAATAATCCAGCCCCATGCCCAGAAGCTTTCCAAAAGAACTACATTTCTACCACGATATTTAATGGGGGAAAACTCGCTTACCAAAGTTGATGCAGCTGGCAATTCGCCGCCTAGACCAAGACCAGTAATAAAGCGGCACACAACAAGCATGGTGAAATTAGCAGAAACGCCGCAAAGAAAACTTCCTACACTATACATGAGCAAGGTGAACAGAATTACCTTACGACGACCCCACTTATCTGAAGCGATGCCCGAAAATGCCGCACCAATAATCATGCCAAAAGTGCCAGCACTTGCCAGCATGCTCTGCTGTAAGGGAGATAAAACCCAATCGCTGCCCACTGCTGCCAAAACACCTGAGACCATACCTTGATCCATGGCATCGAAAAGCCAACCAATGCCAACTATCAAAAGAACCTTATTCATAGTAGGTGTCATAGGTAGACGTTCGAGCCTTTGTGCGATATTCATTATTTCTTGCTTCTCCAATCCATGCTTTGCCTTTTCCTCGAGAAGAAATCAAGCAAACATGCTACCGTATATTCAACTGACAAGACACATGAATTGATATTTATTTCTAAAATCGCACTTTTTTCCAGTAGAAAACCGAATACGGCATCACCTATGACAAGATAGAGCTCTAAACTACTCAGACTTAGCCAATTTATCACGCAGTTCCTTACACTGATTCCGACAATTTATCGCGCAATTTAGTTAGCTCAGAAAACTAACAATCTCGACAAAAAGTACGACACCAATTAGCAACACAACAACAGCAATCACAATAGACCGACACGTACAACCGCCTTCAGTAGGAATAGAGTCATATTCATCGGCTGCCCAAAGCGCTTTTCCCGCTTTGTCAGCATCAATAATGCCGTTGTCGTTTTCATCAAGAAAAGACATACTGACTCCTATCATTCAAGATTTATAGGCTCCGTGTCCGCACTGCTTTGCCATACGCGGCACCGCATCTACCCTGTTTCGCACTTTTATCTTCTAATCTAGCTGCTAATATAAATCATAAGGTAAGCGAGTGTGTACCTAAACATACACACCCAAGGGAAGGGACGGCTATGCTTCACGAACTTACATTCCCCTCATCTAATGAACGCGACCAGGTAACAGGCTGGATTTACGTGCCTGCCACCGAACCAGAAGGCATTGTGCAGCTGATACATGGCTTTGGCGAACATTCTCGCCGCTATTTCCACATGATTGTTGCCTTGATGGACGCAGGCTACATCGTTGCCGCAGATGACCATGTTGGTCACGGCGCAACTGCTATCGCAAACGACACCTGGGGTGATTGGGGCGATGCCGGCCCTCACACCATGATGGAAGACGAAAAACTCTTCAAAGACTTAGTATGCGAAAAGTATCCTGATCTTCCCTATTTTATGTTTGGTCATTCCATGGGTTCCATGATCGCTCGTGATTTCTCCGCTAAATACGGCGAAGAATTGGCTGGCGCAATTTATTGCGGCACACCTGGCATCTTCAAGAACACCCATGAAGTTCGCGCTAAGCTCGATCAAGTTGTTGAAGCAGGTGGCGCCCATGATTCCGATCCTGCTTTCGTAAATGAATTGATGGGTTGGATGTTTGCTCGCTGCTCCGAAGGCGCGACGCTTGGCAACGAATGGATCTGCCATGATCCTTATGTTCAGAAGGATCATGCCGAGGATCCCTTTGATGCTTTCACGCATCCCACTCACAACATCAGCCTTCGCGACTTTATCGACATGATGCTTTGTATCGAAGGTGAAGATTGGGCCAATAAGGTTCCGCAAGAACTGCCAATCCTGTTAATTGCTGGCGATCAAGATCCTGTTGGTAACTTTGGTGAAGGCGTGTATCAGGTTGCCAATTGGCTGATCGATACTGGTCACGAAGATGTTATTACGAAGCTGTATTCGGGTTATCGCCACGAAATTCACAACTACGACGACATCAAGTTCGACGTAGAAGAAACACTCATCAACTGGCTTGATCAGCAAAACTAAACAACAATCACTCGTAAATCAGCAATAGTACAAGGCTGCTCGTAATCGTATTTGCTAGCAGCCTTTTCTATTGGGTCCTATCGGCATATTGCCAGGACCTCCAGTAACCGTAATTCTAAGAGCAGCCTTTTTCTGTCTACCGTCGTCAAAATTAGCTATTATCAAACCCGATCTTTTTTATGTCCAACAACGTAAGGAGAAACTTGTGCGCACCCCGCGATCACGTCTTTCAAAAAGCTTTTCTTTAAAAGAACGTCTCACCACGTGCGCGCAAGCTATTGAATTCAATCCAGAACATTGGCGTGGTTCATGGCATTCATGGGCACCTGAAAAGCCCGAAAACTTAGAAGAAATAATCGATGCAGCTATAGAGTCATACCAGACTAAAGCAAACGGTCCTCAACATCCCCGTGAAAATGGCGGCAAAAACACCACTAACAATAGCGCGAACGATGCGCCACGAAACTACAGCGAAAATGACGCCACCTATACGGCACAAAATACCGCCAAGAATTCCACCGAAAGCTTCATCGAAACTCGCACCGAAAACAACCCCGAAACAGATTGCCTCAACACTCACAAAACCGAAACAGCTCGCACAAATACTCTCTACAAAAAGGTAATCCTTGATCTTGGTTGCGGAAAAGGTGAATACACAGTTGCTCTTGCGAAGCTTCTTCCTGAAACGCTTTTTGTTGGACTTGATATCGAAGAGATATGCATGATACGTGGTGCCGAACATGCCCTTGAGCACAACGTAACCAACGCAGTATTTATGTGCGCAGACGATCCCGACCTTACTACGTTGTTTGCGCATCAGGAATTAGACGGCATTCTTTTGAACTTCCCTACGCCATTCCCGAAAAAGAAAAGAGCACATCTGCGTCTGACATATCTCGATAGATTGCTAACCTATCGTGAAATTCTGGCTCCAAATGCTTCGATTCGCCTCCGCACCGACAGCTTCCCTTTGCGCGATTTTTCTCTTACGCAACTAGAATTGGCAGGATATGAACTGAAATGGAACTCGGACGATGTTCGCGCAATGTACCCCAACGAACCTGTAAGCGCCTATGAATCAAAACTTATAAGTGACGGTATTAAGGTATACGGGTTTGAAGCAGTACCAGGACTTCTGCCAGAAGTTATTGAGCAAACAGCCCCCTTGAGCCTAGTAAGCTACCTACCTGAAAACATAGAAGATTTAGATCATGTCCCCTACGGCATGCAAGGTTGCGTTGCCAACATGTGCGGCCGTCGTGCAAATCGCCGCAAAAAAGGATTGTCCGAGTGGACTCGCCCTATTGTGTAGACAAGCTCAAGCAGGCATCGCTTTTCGAATCTACACACCGCGTACACTGCACACACCACGCCCGCCACTTAAACCAAAACTTAACTTAAACCAACGTATACAATTCGTCTATCAAAGCGCGCGTACGATTCTAAACTTTAACCGCCAATCACTCTATGCAGTTATCCTGCAGGTGGAACATCCTTAACCACTACCGTAGGAGCAATGGCATCCTCGACAAACGTATAGTCCAGTGAATACTTGAAATACTTATCGGGATCTGCAGCAATATCCTCATACGTTACTGCCCCGCCCGATATCAATTCAACAAGTGTGGCATATAACGCATCATCAGATACACCAGTATGAGAAAAACCGCTGATCTCATGTTCTGCCGCCATGTATATCCAATTGCTACGTCGAAGCTCAACCGCACATCGGCCATTAGATTGAGAATTGGGTTTTTCTTTATCAGTCATGAGAACTCTTTACCTATTCGCTACTTAAACGAAAGCGTTATCCAGTGTGCAAATTAGTCGCCAGGAATGCTATCAATATTAAACAAGGGAGATAGAAAACAGCCTAATAGGCTGGTATTTCTTCTCGAATCTTATCATATAGACTCCCATCCATAAGCAAGGTGGGTATTCGAGGGCTTGAATGAACTTTCAGTAGAGACCCAGTTACAAGCTCAGCTGCAAACTCCAATACTTAATCTAGCCTTAAATCAAGCCTTGGTTTCTTACTTACTCACACTCTTTTATAATCAGACAAAAGCAACGTAAGGAGACTCTATGGGCGGAATTAGCGTGCTCGTACTTTTAGCCACAATGGGCTTTTTCGCTCTCGCCTTCCTTGTTGCAGCGGCAATGTTTATAGCCGCCATTATTGTCACTATTGTTTTTGCACTGCGCACACCATCACGACATCGACAAGGCAAAAAGCTTGGTGGTCTAATTGCGGTCCCTATTGTTTTGTTCGTCCTAAGTCTGCTAGTGATAATCCCTATAACCGCATCAGTAATTATTCCTACCTACCAATCAAGCACGACCACCAACTATAACGACTGCTCAAATGCAGTCGTATCGCACGACGCAGATCGTTTAGCGCAAGCGCTAGACTCAAGCGATTTGAATTTGGAATTGGAAGGTCAGCAGTCTTATCGAAACCTACTGCGATTGGCAATCATATACGGAGATGCTGAATGCGCTGAAACCATCCTTGCTGATGCGCAAGAAAAGGATTTAGCGATTGATCTAAACGAACCACTTATCGACTACGACATAGACGGAAATGTAACTGATTCTGAATATGCGCTTATTATGGCAACCTCAACGCATTATTCTTCACCTGAAATGGTGAATGTGCTTATCACATATGGCGCAGACCCTTCGATCCAAGATGAAACAGGACTTACGCCATATGATTATTACCGCGAAACTTTAGACGAATTAGCAGATGACAACGAAATAACCGAAAAGGAAAAAGAAAGCGCACTTACCGAAATGAATAAAGCATTGGATGATGACTAGATAGACATTAACTCTTTTTGCACTTTCTTGGGCAATGTCGCAAACACTAACTCATAACTTCTTTTACATAAATCAAAAACAATATCTTCAGGAAGATCCGTGTCTAAATCAATAGATATCCATGTTCGTCCATCTGAATAATAACCAGGAAAAATAGATTCAGGATATTCGGATCGCAACTCAATTATTCTTTCGGGATCACATTTCAAAGAAAGAAGATGCTTTCCCGCATAAGGTAGTTTAGCAGTGGTTTTAGCCTGGAACTCACAAGCAAACTGTTTACCGCCAACCCAATAAACCATCCAGCCCCACTCTTCGTGAAAAGCTTTGGTAGCTCCTGAATAAGAAAGTAGCCTTTCATCGATTTTGGATAGGTTCATTTAAACATCCCTTCCCAACTTTGTTTCTGAATACGCATTCAAAACAAGCAAAAGCCTACTTAATCGGATGGCGTATCACTGTTTTTAAATTCTCTGGCTTTGTACGACGAGGATCTCCTAGATATATTTCGTGATGCAATCGAATCGTCGGGCAGTCTCCATCCACATCGAGAGCTCCTAAGATAGTTTCAGTGTCAAACTCGCAAAATGCATTATGACCCACAGGCGATTCTCCACCTTCCGCAATATCAGTTTGCATTCCTTCTGATGCAATAAACTCAGAAAGCTTTGCAATTGTTTCAGGCTCGTCATCATAAGATCCTTTATGCATTATTTGAGCGCACTTGCCTTCCGAAAAACGTAAGAATCTAAGCTTATCCAATTCCAAATCAGCAGAAAGCTCTGGCTTTTTTACTGAAAGCTGTTCACAAATTCGATCAAAGACTTCACGCGTAACAAAATCAGGCTGACGAATAAGAGAAACCCATGAGAGCGCATTTTTATCCACGATTGACGCACCATCAAACGCACCAGCACCTGCCCACCACAAGCCTTCCAATGGTGGGACTACATAATCAAAATAACCATCTGGCTGCCAGCTACCCATCTTGGACATTTTCACGGCGTATGAAAACCCGTAAAGTAAACCCATTGCTTGCTGATAAGCACCGCCCTCTTTATTAGGGTTACCTGCACCCGCAACAGCAACAAAAGTCATTGCTGGAACATCGATGAACATAGGCTTTTGTTTCGGCAAATATAAGTCCTTGTATTCTTTCTTAAAGTCATATGCCATGAGTATTCCCTGTTCGTTTCGAGGTTAATCAATGACTATATATTATCAAGAATATACATGCTGCACTTCTCTACGTCACACTATATTAAGGCTGTTGTTTCCAACGTTCCAAAGTTGGAAGTACTGCTCCAAGCAGAGAAGCGCTTTCATCAACAGTCCATCCCATGTATTCAGCCATACGAGGTGCGCACTCTTCGATCATATCTTCCATGGTTGTTTCGTAGGTATACTTACCATGTTCATAACACCAACGACAGTAATCTTCATTTTCTGAACCATCAAGTTCGTGCCCATGCTGGTTGGGGCCCGTAAACATCATTCCACAACTTTGACAATAATTTTCCGGCATCTCGAGCAAATCAGTTATAGGAACATCAAATTCACGAGCAATAAGCTTTGTCATATCAATCCCAGGCGTAGTTTCTCCCGTTTCCCAACGACTGATTGCCTGACGAGTAATAAATAATTTCTTTGCAAGATCCTCTTGTGTGATACCTCGTTCTTTTCGCAGAAGAGGAAGAATGTCTTTTACTGCCATTTTTTGTCCTAAGAGATTAGAGCTATTCGATATGAATAGTATTCGGTTTTTTCCTCCATTACTCAAGCAACAGATTGTTGCTTGAGTAATGGACGTTTGTCTATTCTGAGAGTCTCTTTAGATATTCTCCTCGAGTGCTTTTACCAAAAACTCTGTTGCACCCTTTCCCGCAGCACAGTCGTAATAATCGATAAAACGCTTATCCGCTACATACATTTTTGCTAACCCCAAATGAGCTTCACGACTGTAAGCGTTTTCTCCCCAATGCAAGCAAATCCATCGTGCATGCATTTGCGCAAGCTCCCTAGCCTCAGTGCTTTTTGGATCCCCTATCTTCATAGCGTTTTGAAGTTGAGATTTTATTTGCTCTTCTAGTGCTTGCTTTTCATCCCACTCATCCTCAGACAAACCCTCAAGATGTTCATTTGCCGCATCGATTGCTTCGTCACCATAGAGCGCACGCGCTTCATGTCCGTACTCTTTTTCATTTTCAAAAATCGCTTGTTTTTTTAATTCTTCAAATGCTTTTTTTGACTCCATATTCGAAATCCTCTCAATTGCCTTAATTGCCTCTTCAGAACGGACAATTAAAGCTTCTATCTGTGTTTTCTGCTCAAATAAATGTTGAAGATGTTTTTCGAGAGCAATGGATAAGCTACTACCAGAATTATCGAATATACCTTTGATGTCAGCTATAGAAAGACCACAAGCACGCATTGCAAGTATTTGCGCTAATTGCTTTGCATCGTTTTCGTTATACACTCGATAATTTGCCTCATTACGCTTTGGTTTAATAAGCTCTTCGCTTTCGTAATAACGTAATGTTCGCGTACTCACTCCAGATAGTTTTGCCATATCGCCAATGCTATAGAAACGCATTTCTTGTTCCATAAACACCTCCTGGTGGCATTGTGAAGGTTGACGCTACGGAAAGGTCAAGTACCTTAAATCAATCAAAAGTTTGTCAACAATAACACTTTTTGACAGTACAATTTCGATAGTAAGAAATTAGTATTCCAAATACCACATGTTTCGAATGCCTAATATTCCAAACGCCCCTATTTAAAAACGGAGGTCTCTCATGGAAAAAGAACTTATGGACTACATTGCCGAACGCGTTGATATTCTGTCCACTGCAGACACCAGCACTCAAGTTACGAAAGATGCTGCACTCGCGTGGAAAGAAGCAGTTGCTACCAACAATAGCGATGCTGCGGTTGAGAAAGCAACCACCACCCTTCTTGATATCTTAGAAGGACGCCCTACAACCATTGATGGTGTAATCGCTTTCCTTGAAGGACCCGCTAAAGAATTATTTGGCGAAGAAGATGCCGCAAAGCATCTTGCCGATCAGCACAAGCGTAAGGAAGCTGGTGCAAAATGGTGCGATTGCCCATCCTGCACTGCAGCAACAGAAATCCTTGCAAAGTTTGGTCGTGTAGAACTGTAGAGAAAAGTCAAGGAACTAAAATCGGATTAAAAGTTTTCGATCTTTTGATTTCCGTCTTAAACATTCGACTCAAAACAAAAGCCCCAGATTCATTGAAGAATCTGGGGCTTTTTGATTACCGCCGAATATACATAGTTGCAGCTGGGCACACACAGTTGTGGTCGAACATACACAGCTAATCTCATGCGCGAACTAAGCTCGAACGCAAACTAACGTCATGCCCCCATACCCATCACAACCGCCGAAAGTGCCACTAAAACACCAACGATACTTTCGCCACCAAGAAGACCTGAAGCCACCACAAGGCCCGATTCATCTTGCTTCTTTTTCAAGACTTGCGCACCTTCATCATCAAGACCTTCTTCTTGCTTTTTGCGACGACGAGCTTTCGTAATTGCATCATATACAACCTTTGCCATAGCGCCCAAAAATGCCGTGAAAGACATATAGAATGGCAAATAAATTCCAAGGCCAATCATCATGGCAGGTGCTTTCACGCAGTGAAGAATCAAACCCGCTACCAAGCCTATCACGAAAGCAGGAATGGACGGAATACCAGAAATCATAGTTGCTACAACCGATGCCTGAGCAGCAACAAAACTACCTTGAGTGCCAAACGCCGTTGGACCATAAGCCTGAACCAGCAGCACCATAACTACCGTTGCAACTATTGCGCCAATAATGCCGCCAAATGCCTGACCAAGCCACTGTGCAGTAGGATTCGTATGGAGCACATATCCTGCATGGAAGTCATTCATAACATCGCCTGCAAGACCACAAGCAACCGCCACGATACCTGCAATAAAGAACAGCTGCATAGCTGGCAAATCAGCAATGGCTGCGCAGAACAGCAATACGATCAAACCAAAGATTTCCATCGGATCGATGCCTGTTTGGCCAACAGACTGAGCGCTCATTGCTGTGGCGATCCATACCATAAGCACTACGATAATGCTTGGCAGTGGGCCAAGTTGCAGCGTAAAGCAAATAACCAGTGCAACCGCTGCCAGAATGAACGCAACAGCGCCACCCATAGCCTTTCCAGAAATTCCTTTGTTATTTCCAGAGCCAATCATGCCTTTAGCGATACTGGGTAGCTTAGGCAAAATGTTTTTAACGATAACGCCAATACCGCAACCCATCATGACACCCATACCAAGGCTAGAAACAATACCTTGCGCTGTAGCAATATCCCAAATACCAAGAGAGCTGCCACCTACGATAAGACCAAAGTTTGCAAAAACCGCACCCGCAAACCAAGCAATTACCGCACCTGTTCCGACCAAGAAACCAACAGCAAGCATCATGGGCGAATTATAGATACCAAACGTAATACCAGGAATGGTTACGTTAGAAAAGAACATTGCTGGCAATACTGCAAACCAGTCGCGAAGAGCCGTATACAGACCTGCGATACCAAGCGATCCAAACAACTTTGCGCCCGTTTTTCCACCCGAATCTCCTGCAATAAGGGTTTGTGCAGCAGATTCGCCAATAGGAAATTCCAGGTGAGCTTCTTCAATAAAATGACGGCGAATAAAAGCGGTTACCACCAATCCTAAAATGGTACCTGCAAGTGCCACGATAAGCATCTGCCACCATTCAACAGGATTTTCTCCTGTCAAAATCCAAATACCAGGAATAGTGAATGAAAGACCGCCTGCCACCATTGAACCAGCAGACATAATAGTGTGCGTTACGTTCGCTTCATTAAGCGATGTATTACCTAACGCTTTTAAGAAGAATAAAGAAATGATTGCGGCGAAAATGATTGGCCAAGGAAGTGCACCCATCTTGAGTGCCGTGTAAGCCGAAGCCGCCGTAAGAATGATACAGCCGATGCCGCCAATAACAAGGCCACGCAGCGTCAGCTGACCCTTAATAGTGTTCATATATTTTCCTTTCGTATATCCGCTTTCCCGTTGGAAAGTCGGGTTACTCGTATGAACCTTGAACAGTATACGACTTTTTTATTTCAAAAGAAATAAAAATTGGAAGAAACTCGACACGAGCATCAAATAAGCCAGGAGCAGCAAATCCTGAGCAGATCACCTAAAGAAAGAGGCGCGTCCGGCAGAACACGCCTCTGTTAAATTCAGTATTTAATTAGGCCAGATCTTTAGCGATTGACCTTTGGCACTTTAGCCGAAGTAGCGCTTCAACAAACCAGCGAATGCCTTGCCGTGACGAGCTTCGTCGCGAGCCATTTCATGAACGGTATCATGAATAGCATCCAAGTTAGCAGCCTTAGCACGCTTAGCAAGATCGGTCTTGCCAGCGGTTGCGCCATTTTCAGCTTCAACGCGCATCTCAAGGTTCTTCTTGGTGGAGTCGGTTACAACCTCGCCCAGAAGCTCTGCAAACTTAGCAGCATGCTCTGCCTCTTCATAAGCAGCTTTTTCCCAGTAAAGGCCAATCTCTGGATATCCTTCGCGATGAGCAACGCGAGCCATTGCCAAATACATGCCTACCTCAGAGCACTCGCCTTCAAAGTTAGCGCGAAGATCGTTAACGATATCTTCGGGGACCTCTGGAAGCTTGCCAACGCCTACCACATGTTCAGCAGCCCAAGACATCTCGGTGTCTGCCTGCTTAATAAAACGATCGCCAGAAACGCCACACTGTGGGCACTTGAAATCAGCTGGCAATTCGTCGCCGTCAAATTCTTCTACATAACCGCATACAGGGCATACAAATTTCATTGTCTTCTCCTTATAAAAGTTGAATAACCAGGCAAAGCAAATTCAGGTTCCGACCTCTGCTCTTCGGTTGATAGCCTAAGCTTTTGCCTCTGTGCTTAACTATATACCATTATCGAGACAAAAAGGTTCAGATTCGCAAAATAATGTTACTGATTTGGTAACATTTTACAAACAAGAAACGCTTTTGCTGTGAGTCGCACCTTGTTTGCTCATAATCAAGCAGCATTGAACTCAAATCTCATGGTCTAGAGCCCAGAAAAACCAACTCCCCCGTTCCCCAAACAACAGGTAAAATAAGTTGATCAAAATGAGAGATATAGTTGCTTACTATACCGGTTTATAAACAAGCAACTACAAACAAAGACAACGTTAGATAGGGCTTCGATTTATGCATACTAATATTTCGCTCCAACAACTTCGCTATATCATTGAAGTTGCCGAATGTGGATCTATCAATGCAGCAAGCCAGCAACTCTACGTTTCTCAGCCTACC
>URMQ01000038.1 GCA_900548955.1 uncultured Eggerthella sp.
GCCAAGTGGTAAGGCAGAGGCCTGCAAAGCCTTTACCCCCGGTTCGAATCCGGGCGTCGCCTCCATGAAATGTAAAAGCCGAACCCTTTTTGGAGTTCGGCTTTTTTGATGCTCACATTCACTAGGAGTCGCAAAAACAACACTGGTGTTTTCTTGCAAAACTTAGAAACTCTTTGAGTTCATCGAGCGAGATACTACTACCCTTTAGCGTTGACGATAATGTGCTAAAAAATCTCCCAGTTTACCCATTGCGTCCTGAAGAATTTCAATACGAGGCAAGTAGACGATACGGAAATGATCGGGTTCTTTCCAGTTAAATCCACTACCTTGAATGAGCAATATTTTCTTTTCTCTAAGCAAGTCGTAGGCAAATTGTTCATCGTTGGTTATGTTGAATTTCTTTGTATCGATCTTAGGGAATGCGTAAAATGCTGCCTTAGGCTTAACGACACTAATTCCTGGGATATCATTGAGCGCATTGCATACGTATTCACGTTGTTCGTAAATTCGGCCACCTGGAACAATGTATTCATTCACCTTCTGATGACCACCAAGCGCAGTTTGAACAATAGACTGCGCAGGAACATTGGAACACAAACGCATATTAGAAAGCATATTGAGGCCAAGAATGTAATCTTTGGCAATTTCCTTATTGCCTGACAAAATCATCCAACCAATACGGAAACCTGCAATCATATGTGATTTCGAAAGACCACTGAAGGTTACGCAGAACAGATCGGGTGCAAGGGATGCGATTGAAACATGCTCTTCGCCATCCATTACTAAGCGATCATAAATTTCATCAGAAAAGATAATGAGCTGGTGCTCGCGTGCTACATCGACGATTTCCTGCAAAACTTCGCGAGGATACAAAGCCCCCGTAGGGTTGTTAGGGTTAATAATTACGATAGCTTTAGTGCGAGGTGTAATCTTTTTCTTAATATCATCAATATCTGGATACCATTCAGCCTGTTCGTCACACATATAATGAACAACATTGCCACCAGCCAACGTTGCGCAAGCAGTCCATAAAGGATAATCAGGCGATGGAATAAGAATTTCATCGCCATTATCCAAAAGAGCAGACATACAGATATTGATAAGCTCACTTACCCCATTACCAGTATAAATACCATCCATAGTCACGTTAGGAATGTGCTTGATCTGAGCGTACTGCATGATAGCTTTACGCGCACCAAACATGCCTTTTGCATCAGAGTACCCCTGACAATCAACCAACTGTTGACGCATGTCATAAATAACTTCATCAGGGGTACTAAAACCAAATGGTGCTGGATTACCAATGTTCAACTTCAAAATACGGGTGCCCTCAGCTTCCATGCGAGCTGCTTCATCTACCACAGGGCCACGAACATCGTATAAAACATTATCTAATTTAGAAGATTTCTTAAATTCACGCATGGAAGAACCTTTCGAAGTTGAAGATGCCTTAGATAAACCGTCTTTTTCCGATAGAGCCTGATCTGACAAAGGCGAGTGATTATGAGAAGTTTGAGACAAAGAGATATCTTGGTGCAACTCCTCTTCAGCTCTGTGGTTAGATTCGTCCTCAGACTCCCCCATCAACCAGCGAGAATCAACACCAAGAATTCGAGCGAGCAGTGCAAGCGTATCTTTTCTGGGAATGGTTTTTCCGCTGACATATTGGCTAATTTGGCTTTTCCCTAGCTTTTCACCTAAAGCATTCGCCTGAACAATTAAGTCTACCTGCTTGATATTCTGAGCAGCCATGGCTTCTTTAAGCCTGCTACCAAAAATCTGAGCAGAACTATAAGATGTATTAGTCATAATCGTAGCTACCTTAGTTCAAAGAAGTTCAATTTCAAACTTCAAATTGAACTTATTGTAGATGAATCGAAAGAATAAATGCCTTTGATATTGAACTTTTCCGTAAATGGTCTTTACGATTTGACTTATTTTGAAGCTTTTAATCCACAAAACTACGTATAAAGTTCAATTTTGAACTAATTAACCAACTTGGATTCTTCGGTTTTACGCACATACCAATTCAATAACCTGATCAGAGGTTTTCGCAAAACGAGCCCTAGCAATAAAAATGGAACAACAAACGCCAGCAAAGTAGCGAGCTCTATCCAAAAGTCCATCTGATAAAGACCCATCATTGCAGCTCTAAGGGCGTTAATAGCATGCGTCAACGGAAGAAAAGGACTTATTGCTTGAACAAAATCAGGCAGCATTGGCAATGGATAGCTTCCTCCACCAGCTGATACCTGGATAATTAGCAAAAATACTGCCAAAGCCTTTCCTAAATTAGCAAACGAAACAACTAAGGTATAAATGATGAACGTAAATACTAAGCCTGATACCCAATAACAAAGCATATACAACAACGGATTAGCAACCTGAACCTGCAGGAACAGCATATTACCAAGAGCCAAAATACTTGATTGGATAAACGACAAGCAGGCAAAGGTAATAAACCTGCCCCAGAATACCTGATAGAGTTTCACGTACCCTAATTCGTCTTGTGCGCGACGAGAAACAGTAACTTTAATCGCCACTGCTAACAAAAGGGATCCAATCCAAAGGCCTAACATAGTGTACAGAGGGGCCATTTGGGAACCGAAATTCGAAGCAGGATACAGCGCTGTTCGCTCAACCTGCACAGGAGCAGCAAGCGCTTGAGCAAGCTCACTTGGGTCAGCACGTAATATCTTTTTAAGATCATCCCAATTGCCAGACGAAACTGCCTTATTCATAGCTGTACTTAATTCAGCTAAATAATCTGATGATTGCTGCAAGGTTTCAGCACTCGATTCCAATCGCTGTTGTGCAGCACTAAGACTATCTACTACGGAATCAGCTGAGCCTTGAATATCCTGAGCACCTGAGGAAAGCAATGATGAATTATCCAATAAGATTGAAGCGCCCTGCTGCAATTGAGATTGAAGAGATTCCAGCTGTGGCTTGATTGTTGAATTGTAATCCTGAGACAAATCAGTCACACTTGACTGCGCTTGGGAAGCTAGTTGCGCTACCTCATCGTGATTAGCTTGTGCCTCGTTGTTTTCTGTACGAATAGAATCGGCCATAGTTCGTAAGTTTTGCGCAAGCTGATCTTGTGAATCTGCAGATGAGCGTAGCTGCAAAACAAACGCATCTAAACTTCCCTGAAATTCTTCAGGAACCTGACAGGCAGAAAGCGTATCTGCAAGACTTCTAAATGCCTCAGATTGTTTAGAGATAGAGTCAGCTTGGTTATCTAAGGAAGCAGCCGAATCACTTGCAGCAACATCAGTGGAGTTAAAAGCATTATCTATAGAATCCGAAACTCCCGTATAACTCTGTGCGCTTTTCTCAAGGGCATCTTGCAAAGCTTGCGTTGTGGTTGCCATAGTTCCCGACAAAGAATCGATTGAATCTTTACCCTCGATTGCTGCTTGCAATACCTCTTCAGCTGATCGAGAGGTATCCCCCAATAGCTCCGCCGAAGAAGAAACTAAGGTCTGCGAAGTAGACAAAAGCGATGCATACGCAGATAGTACTTCCGATGTTTGCGCCATGCGATCGCTTGCCTCTGAAATACTTTCAGAAAGCTGAGCTACCTGATTGGCGCTTCCCTTATTTTCGGAATAGTCGACAAGAGAAGAAGCTACATTAAGCCCTACTTCGCTTATTTTTTCAACAAAAATGGTGTTGATTTTATTAGCAACATCATCCGCACCTCGTTCGGTAAGTTTTGGAGCAACGACGTTTTTCTTTTCGTTGGTGTAATACAAAATGCTGGCATGTTCTACTTCAGGCGAATAGAACGTCATCATATCCTTGCTAAAACTCTTCGGAATAACGACCGCAGCATAGTATTTACCTGACTCTGCACCTTCAATGGCATCCTCTTCAGAAGTAAATACCCATTGCATCTCTTTGTCTTCCAGAAGCGCATTTTGAACTTGATCCCCCAGATTTACCTCGAGAGGAACAAGATCGCTTTGGTATCCTTCATCAGTATTTGCTACCGCAACCTTTAAATTGTCGGTATTCCCAAATACGTCCCAACAAGCCAAAACGTTATACCAGCTAAATATTGAAGGAAGCAAAACTAGACCGAGAACAATAATCACCGTCATTACGTTGCTAAATAACTGCTTTAAATCGTACAAAAACAAATGAACGATGTTTTTCATTACTTATCGCCTCCTTGAGATGAAGAAGGCATTTGATTAGTGTCTGCTGACTGATTAGCATCTGTTAGTTGGCTAGTATCTGTTGCCTCATGTTCGTCGAACAAAGAAGGCGCTTTTGAATCAAGCTCGCTATAGAACCCACGAATTGTTTCGTTGCTATATCCTGAAAGAGCAACTTCATGATCAAGCCTGTCGCGAACAAATTCCACAATAATAGAGAACAGAATTACCAGCACCAGCCATACAAGCCAGGTAGTAAGAATCACCACTTTTTCTACTGAAAGCAAAGCCATAACCACTGTTACGATAATAGGAACCACAATGGCAAGGGAGATAGCATAGCGCTTACCTTTTTCATAGTGACGCTTGTATTCATCGTAACGATTCAGAATTTCTTGACGATATTCTTTTTGGTTAATAAGCGAACGTAGAAGCAATGTAGTCCTGTAACGTCGTGCAGGAAGTTCCGCTTCTTCGCCATTAATAATGTCGCTTTCCTTAATTTGATGAGCAACCATACGATTCAAATTCACGAAATACGGTCGCAGGAATAAACCGATTGCCAAAAATGCCACAAGGAATAGCAGCATAATGCCTAGATACCCTATCCACTGCAAACCATAGAATCCAGCAATGGTCTCTCGTAGCGCATTAATGCCATAGGTAAACGGGAACAAAGGATAAACAACCTGGAAGAAGTCTGGAGTCATCTCGATGGGATAAAGTCCTGTTGCACCAGGTATTTGCACAAAAATAAGGATAATGCACAACCCCTTACCAACATGCTGAAGCAACACAGACAAAGCGTATTGAATACAAAGATAGGTAAGAGAAGCCAAAATTGAAGTGATATAAAACAGAGCAACGCTTGCCACCTGTACCCCAAGAATAAGATTGCCGCTACAGCATACGATTGCCTGAAGAGAAGCTAAAATTGCCAGGAAGATAAGCCTTCCAATGTAGCTTTGACGTGCGGTAAGGTTAGGCAATCCTTCTCGATCTACTTCTTGACGAAGAATAACAAGCAGCATAAATACGCCAATCCAAAGCGTAAGATTCATAAATAGTGGCGCCATAGCTGCGCCATATGAATTAACAGAATACAAAGATACCGTTTCTATTTTTGCAGGTGAAAACATAAATTCAGATACTTTAGCAGGATCAATTCCATCTTCACCAAAAAGCTGCTCTAAAATACCAGAGCTTTGCAGAGCTGCCACATCGGTTGATAAAGTATCCAAATCTGAAGAAAATCCACCCAATAGCTGTGCGGTATCGGACAGTGTTGAAGAAGTTTCTGATAAAGCACTAGTTAATTGGTCAATTTCTGCCATACCTTTATCAATTAACGCATTTTGTTTATCGAGTGCACGCGCCAAGTCGTTCGTCGTATTCGCAAGCGAAGTAGTAGTACTGTTGAGTGCAGGGAATGTTTCGTTTGTGAGTACTTCACGATATCCACTACCAGCATCAAGGGTTGTTTGCAATGCACCAGATAACCCTTCAGAAGCAGCCGCAATATCATTCGAAGCTGTATTTATACTCTCATAGCTTGACTGAGCACCATCAATTGCGCTTGAAAGCGATTCATTTTGGGCTTGCAAGGTAGTAATCGCTTGGTTCAAAGCGTCTTTTTCTTCGCCATCAGGAAGGGACTGAGCTATAGAGTTAAGCGATTGAATAAGGGTCTCATTTAAAGAAATAAGTGCTTTTCCCTGCTCAACAGTGCTCGTCAAGGTACCTTCAGCACCTGAAACAGCACCAGATACTGCCCCTATTGAATCATTTGCCTGAGTAATTGATTTAGAAGCCAAAACTGAAGACTCATCCAAAACAGACATTAAAGACACCATAAAAGGTCCTAACGCATTTTGGGTAGATGTAAGCAATTCGGATGAGGTTTCCAATTCGCTTTGCAACGATGACGAAGTATCTTTTGCTTGTTGTAATAACCCTTTTGCATCCTGGGCTTTTTTCGATGCCGCAGATGCGCTGTCTTGTAGAGCGGTTATGCTTTCCTGCGCCCCATCAAGAGATGAGCTCACTTGATCTAATTGCTTAACAACGCCACTTTGAGCTTGGTTCAAATCACCTTCGATAGCTTTAAGTTTTTCATCAAATGAACTTGCAAGAGTTTCGCTTACCACAGAAACAAACGTGTCGTTAATTGTTTGATCCAGAGAAGTTGCTCCACTATCAGTAACCTTAGTGGATACACCACCCGACTTTTCATTAACGTAATATTGCAACGTTGGCTGATGGAAGTCACCTGTCAACAACGTTAAAGTGTTTGAAGAAAAATCGCTCGGAATAATAAAAGCAGCGTAGGCCTCACCCGAACGAACTTTTTCAAGAGCGGTATCGCGATCAGTAAATTCCCAACCTAATTGAGTATTATGCGAAAGCTCTTCTACCACCTGATCACCCATATTGAGCGATCCTGTCATATCCGAATACGAGCCCTGATCTTCATTTACGACACATACCCGCATGTTGCCAGTATTGCTATATGGATCCCAAAACCCCGCAACATTAAACCAGGTATACAAGGAAGGAAGAACTATTAAAACGAATACGACCACAAGCGCTGCAGGCGCCATAAAAAGACGCTTAAAATCACGTTTTAACAGCGCAAAAACATTGCTCATTGCGTATTCCTCCTTCCCGTACCAACCATAACATCACACCTTATCCAGATAATAAAGATCTGTCAAAGTAATTACCCACATGTTGCGTAACTGTAAAAAAACAGTAGCAGAATCTTTGCCCCCTTTCCCAGAGCCACCAGAAAAAGGTATGATATTAAATCCCATTTTTTCGAAAGGATAAAACATGACTGAAGACACCAATCAGATCGAAGAGTCTGCAGCTGAAGATCCAGTTTTCAAAGCTGAACAGGCACACCTTTCTAAAACCTATACAAAGCTTCTTTCCATGCAAGATGCTCTTATTGCTCGCATGAAAAATACCGCTGATGCTGCAGAAAATTACAAACGCTCTATGGCAGATGAAGCAACTTCTAACTTTGCTAGCGAAGGCGAAGCGCAAGAGACTTATATTGAGTATGCGAACCTAAACAGTGTAATTGACGCTCTTAATCAATCTCAGCAAGTAGACGCTGAAAAGCTATCAAACATTGAACTTTTAAAACCTCAACCTTACTTTGCAAAAGTCGCTCTTCAGTTCAAATCGGGAGCCGAAGCTAAGGAAATATATATAGGCAATGCGGGAATATCTGACGAATCCTATCACCGTCTCATTGTTGACTGGCGATCCCCTGTTGCAGAGGTGTACTACAACCAAGCTAATGGAAAAACATCCTATCAAGCTAACGGTCGCACTATCAATTGCGATTTAAAATTACGCCGCCAGTTCGATATTACCGAAGACACCCTTAATGCCTACTTCGACACCACGGTAGCTATTCAAGATGAACTTTTGTTGCGTTCCTTGTCACAGCAGCGCACCTCTCAAATGAGCGCAATCACCGCTACTATTCAAAAAGAGCAAAATGAAGTTATCAGACACGATGATGTTCCTGCTTTGCTTGTTAATGGCATCGCAGGTAGTGGTAAAACATCAGTGTTGCTTCAGCGCATTGCTTATTTGTTCTACCAAAAACGCGAAAGCTTAAATCCTGAACAGGTTTACCTTATTACTCCCAATCCAGTATTTAGAACCTACATTGATAATGTTTTGCCCGATATGGGAGAAAAGAATCCCCCTATTCTTACCTGGGATGAATTTGCCAACTCCGTCGTTCCTGAAGGTCGCGTATTTGATCGCTTCCATACGTCTTTAGAAGTGCTTCAGCACATTGACGAAGCTATTCCAAATTTGAAATTCACAGAAAAAGATTTTCGTGACATTAAAATGCAAGGTGTGACGCTTATCTCTGCAGATCAAATTAATAAAATAGCCTCTCAATACAAAAATGTTCCTGCAGGACCACGCCTTATCACGCTTGTTCGCGAAGAACTTGAAGATCGTTTTGAAAGTCGCTTAGGTCAAATGTCTAGCGTCGAAAAGTTCCAAGACGAAGTAAGCGCTCTGAGCTACAATCAGCAACTTGCTCTGTTTGGCGAACCGGCAATTATGGATACCGAAGAACAAGCGAAGAAATACACGCTTACCTATTTAAATTTCCGCTTCGGCGAAGCACGTACCTCCATTCGACTCAACCACTGGGTACGAGTAGACAGAATTGCTAAACGATTGCTTGGTCTAGAGAATTTATCCTTCCTTGAGTGGTTCTACCTTAAGATTGCTTGTACAGGTCTGGTAAATGATGAAGCACGCTTTGTCATGATTGATGAAGTGCAGGACTATTCTCCTACTCAACTAGCGGTATTGGCGCGCTATTATCATCGCGCTCATTTCTTGTTGTTAGGAGATGAAAACCAAGCTATTAGTGATTCAACTTCAACGTTTAGCGAAGTTAGAGAAGTCTTTATGAAATACCGCGGAAGCATTGAAGAATGCTTCCTTATGACCAGCTATCGCTCTACTCCTGCTATTACCAAATTATTTGCTCAATTAGCCCAAAATAATACGGGTATGCAAATCTCTTCAGTTCAGCGCGATGACAAAGATCCAGAAATAATCGTTTGTTCAACCGAAGAGGAAATCAAAGCAGAACTTAGCCGTATAATTCCTGAAGTTCACGGAGAATCAGGACTGAGTGCAGTAATTGTTAATAATGAGCAAGAACTAACAGAAATGTGGGAAATTCTTAAAACAATCGTTCCTGCAGATCAACTCCATTTTATTGCCGAAGGAAGTACCCTGCCCGATCATGGAGTCGTACTTATTGATCTTCACTTAGCAAAGGGTCTTGAGTTTGACAATGTCATTATTCCTGACGCAAACCAAAATATTTATCCAGATACTGATTTAGCCCGTCGTCAGTTGTATACAGCAATATCACGAGCGACTAATACCGTTTCTCTTCTGGCAAAAGGAAAACTCACTTCACTTATAAAACAGTAAACACTTTTAACGTTATAGGTTGCGTTTCAAGCCCTACTGTTGCGAGATCTTCATTTACTCGAAAATAAAAATAATGGCGCTGCTTTTTTAAAACGGCGCCATTTTCGTTTGCTTTATCACCAACGCAATACATACTTATCATTAAAAGAAATTAATAAAAGCAAGACCTATAGTAGTAGCAAGAACATGAGCAATTGACAGCGCCCATACAATCCACGCCACTATACGTACAATCAGAGGCACGTTTAAATTCTTACTTGGAATCATAAACATGGCTATTAAACCACCAAGTGCACCGCCTAAATGACCACTAATAGAGATGCTGGGCGAAAGGAACGTGTAGAGAATATTAATAGCGATAACACTTAACATGCCCTTGCTATACGAAATTAAAAACTTTCGATTATATTTTGACAAGAAACCCAGCAAAGCAGCAGCAACAAAAAGTCCAAAAATGCTGGTAGACGCACCAGCGCTTACATAATAGCTTCCCGTCATCATATCAACCATATAGCACAACGCATTACCGCTTATTCCTGCAATGAAATACAGCAGCAGATAATTCCAGCGACCCAGCACGCGTTCCAGCAAAACACCACAGCTATAAAGTGCCGCCATATTAAAAAGCAGATGCATTAAGTCAACATGTAAAAACATAGGCGCTACAAAGCGATACCAATCAGTAAAGGAGGTAACCGCAGGCGCATACATGGCTCCCATATCAAAAAGAACCATAGAAGAAATAGAGGTACTCAAGCCAGATCGTAGAACTTCAATAACATACACCACGATACAAATAGCCATAAGAGCAAACGTCACAAGACATGAACCATATTTTTCCATAAAAGAAGGCTGGCTTTCCTTCATGAGACGCTTAAACTGCTCATCATCTATAACTTGGCGATTTGCTCCTGAATTTTGTGGAGGCATTTGTTGAAATTGATCAGTCACGAAATACCCTTCTTATACATCGAATACCATAATGCGTTGTTCGCTAAAGATACATTCGCTAGGATACCATTATAAAGAAGGAGTTCTCATGGCATCGTATCTCACCATAGAAGGTCACGCGCAAGCGGAAATCGAAGAAAAGAAGAGCCGTTTTATAGCGCAGCTTTGCCATGTCGAATCCGAAGAAGAAGCACTGGCTTTCCTGGAAGAGATTAAAGCCACCCATCGTATGGCTCGCCACAATGTATATGCCTATATTTTACGTGGCAACGGAGCTAGCCCTAGAATTCGCTATTCCGATGATGGGGAACCGCAAAAAACGGCGGGGCTTCCAACCTTACAGGTGCTACAACACGCTGAGCTAACCGATGTGGTAGCAGTTGTTACTCGCTATTTTGGTGGCACTTTGCTAGGAACAGGCGGTCTGGTACGCGCCTATACACAAGCAACTCAAGCGGCAATCGAAGCCGCATCAAAAGTAACTATTTCTTCATGCGTAGACATCACAATAACTATTCCCTATGCACTCTATGATCAGCTCAATCACACAATAAGCCACTACCAAGCCAAGATAATGAATACCAGCTACACCGACACGGTTACGTTGGTTGTTCGCATGCTTACAGGAACCGAACAGGATCTTTTAAAATCACTGACCGAACTTTGCCATGGTAATGAAATAGTAAGCACGAGCGATCCTTTTGATGCCGCGTTCTGAAAACAAAAGTGCTACTCCACCATTAGCGATTGTCGATCTTTTCCGGATACAGATCATGATGAGCCAAGCGCTCCCAAGCAACCTGCTCCCATTTCGTTCCTGAGCGACCATAATTACAGTAAGGATCAATTGAGATTCCACCGCGCGGAGTAAACTTTCCCCAAACTTCGATATAGCGTGGATCCATCAGCTTAATAAGGTCTTTCATGATGATGTTCATGCAGTCCTCATGGAAATCGCCATGGTTTCTAAAGCTAAACAGATACAACTTCAGGCTCTTAGATTCCACCATGCGAACATCGGGCACATAGGAAATATAAATTGTTGCAAAGTCTGGCTGACCAGTAATAGGACAAAGACTCGTAAATTCAGGACAATTAAACTTTACAAAGTAGTCGTTTTCCTGGTGTTTATTCTCAAACGTCTCTAAAACCTCAGGCGCATAATCATCAGGATAAGAATTCGTCTGAGAACCAAGCAAGGTAAGATCGGATATCTGTTCTGGACTGCGAGATGTATTATGCATAACCGTCTCTTTCTATAACCACTTATTTCAACAAAGGATCAACCGAACCGTTGAGTTCAAAAGCGCGTTTGCGATCTATGCAGGTAGCACAAACCCCGCATGGTTTATCTCCGCCTTCATAGCAAGACCACGTAAGTTTATAGGGAACGTTCAATTCAAGACCTTTTTTGACAATGTCCGCTTTAGACCATTCAACAAAGGGTGCCTCCATATGCAGCTCTCCCCCAGTACCTTCCATGATGGCATTGTTCATAGCAGCAACAAATTCTCGAGAACAATCAGGATAGGCGTTGCCCGCCCAATCATCATGATGTGCGCCATAGTACAAAACTGAGCACTCAAGCGACAATGCCATTGATGCCGCCGAAGACAAGAAAAGGCCGTTACGGAAAGGAACATAGGTAGACACAAGCTTAGTGTCGGCTTGCTCTAATTGCTCAGCGTAGCTTTCCTTCGGAATGCCCCTTTCAGAATGAGCAAGCAGTGAACAGGAACTATCGGCAAAAATCGCTGCTAAATCCAAAAAACGCTGTTCAACATGGTAATAACGCGCAATATCACGCGCTGCTTTCAACTCTTTTTCATGACGCTGACCATAGGAAATACTTAACGCAACAACGTTTTCACTACCATATTTATCTACCGCCATCGCTAAAAGCGTTGTTGAATCAACGCCACCGGAACACAAAACTAAAGCACGCAATCACCATAGCGTCAAACAAAGTCACAGATTCCAGTTTATAAATCAATAGCGGGTC
>URMQ01000039.1 GCA_900548955.1 uncultured Eggerthella sp.
GAAATACTCCATTTTGCTGAATTTCCTGCTTCGTAAATGATTGTACACTGTTGCTTATTTTCCTATCATCCGTGGAGGACATTCCTTTCAGGCGATTGCAAAAATAAGAGACACCACCCAGCTTCTTATTGATGTGTACTCTGGAGATGATCCTGATTTATATATCCATCCTCTTAAAGTATGGAACCGCTATAGCGAAACCATGTTTTTAGCTCATCGCTACTCGCTAAGCACCAACAAGGTTTCCGCATTGACCGACGGATTTGAAGCCAGTAAGTTTTACGCTTTAGCCGACAAGGAAACCAAGGCAGCACCAGATCGCAATATTGATAGTTGGGATAGATTTTTTGCGGCAGCGCAAATCGATTATCAACGCGGCACCCTTGCAAATGATACCTGCACCAAAATGTGCAACATGATGGTGACCAAAGACGCCAAAATGAGAGAAATGGTTCGTCGCTATTTTGATCCAACGGATTATTTCGAGATACGCAATCACATGGTGGGCACTGGACTTATTGGTGGAAAAGCATGCGGAATGCTCCTTGCACGTAAGATCATCCAATTAAGGCTTCCCGATACACAAACCCATCTTGAGCCCCACGATTCGTTTTATCTTGGATCGGACATTTTTTATTCTTACTTAGTTGCAAACAATCTTTGGACTACACGTATTAAACAGCGCAGCAAAGAAGGATTCATTGATGCCGCACCTGCCCTAGCTCAGGGCTTTTTGGAGGGGTCTTTCCCTGAAGATATCCGCGCAGGCTTTATACAAATCTTGGAATACTACGGACAAGCACCCATTATTGTTCGTTCCAGCAGTTTCTTAGAAGATGGTTTTGGTAATGCCTTTGCGGGAAAATACGAATCGGTCTTTTGCGCAAACATCGGTTCTTTAGAAGAGCGTCTTGCAGCATTTGAAGAGGCGGTCCGCACCGTATATGCATCTACTATGGATTCATCAGCACTTGAATATCGTCGTCGCAACGGGCTTGACCAAAAAGAAGAGCAGATGGCACTGTTGGTCCAACGAGTTAGCGGGTCATACTATGGCAGCAATCTCTTTCTCCCTACTGCAGCTGGCGTTGGTTATTCGCATAGCACCTACCGATGGTCCAACGATCTTAACCCTAACGCTGGCATGCTTCGCCTTGTTACGGGACTAGGAACTAAAGCAGTTGACCGCACGCAAACCGACTATCCTCGAATTATCAGCCTGGATAAGCCTCTTGCCCAAACAAATCAAACCTGGGCAGATAAGCACCGATTCTCTCAGCACAATACCGATGTGCTCGACTTAACGAAACGCTGCTTAGCAGAACGCAACGTTCTTGATCTTGCTTCTGTGTTCCCACCCTTTGCGCAACAGGCAGTTTTCGAGCACGATCGAGAAGCTGAAGATCGACTACGAGAACGTGGTCAGTTTAGACCTGTTTTATTTGCTTCGTGCCAAGGTCTTGCTGAAAATCGCGCCTTTACCAACTTAATGAGTAATATCCTGAGAACACTAGAACAATGCTACGAGCATCCTGTTGATATTGAATACACCATTAATGTAGGTAAGAACAATTCGTTTGTCATTAATTTGCTGCAATGTCGCCCCCTTCATCTGCTGCAATCAGGCAAACGCATTACCCCGCCTAAATTACCTTTAGAAAACACTTATTTCAGCATCAAACAATGCGCCATGGGAAAGTCGCGTGAAAGTTCGATTGACGCAATAGTGGTGGTAGACCCGCTACAGTACTACCATTTCCCGCATGCTGAAAAACCCACCATCGCACGCCTCATTGGTAGCGTTAACGAATACTATCGCGCTTCAAAAATGAACTGCCTGCTTTTGGTGCCAGGACGCATTGGAACTTCCTCTCCCGAATTAGGCGTTCCTGTTTCTTTTGCAGACGTTTGTGACTTTATGGGAATCTGCGAAGTAGCATTCTCCGAGGCAGGATATTCACCAGAGCTTTCTTATGGTAGTCATCTTTTCCAAGATCTAGTGGAAGCCGATATTTACTATGGCGCCATTCTGGAAGATCCAAACCTGGTATATTACGATCCTGGATTCACTAAACAATTCACTGAGGTAACTTCAGAGATTTTCAAAGATACTACCCTAGCAAAACAAGCACAGGGCGTAGTTCGCGTCTATGAAACAAGGGAAGCACCTCTTATGCTCTGGCACGACCTAAGCTCAAACACCAGTATTTGCGGGATTAACAACTAATTACAACGTTTAAATACACAGGATGAACACGGCACATAAACACACTGGGTCAGCACAGAAGAATTACCGTACGCGATACGGCTTTTTACCCCAATACACTTTTGCAAAATGACGTTTTGGCATCTGGACGCTGCCTACCATATCAAGGGTGGTGGTTGCAATATCGCGAGCCGCATAAGGACGTCGCAGTGATTCGCCACCAGAGAGCATAGTTTCTAGTCGCTGCGGATTAGCGTGAATAAGATCAAGCTCTCTTAGGAGCTCTTCAGATGTCTCCGCTTCAACCGCAGCACCTGCAGCGGTTACGGTAAGTGTATTTGCTCGCTCTTGCCCATAGGACTTGCCCACCAAAATAAGGGGCAGGCGCGCACATAAGCATTCGGTAGTAGCAAGACCGCCTGACTTAGCAATAATCATGTCGCTTGCTTCCATAAGACCTGGAATATCTTCGATGTAGTTAAATACTGTTGCATTGGTAATGTTTCGCTCTGTGAAAAATTCTCGCAACTTAGTGGCATATTCTTCATCCGCGCCCGCAAGAATAGCGAAATGCATCTTCGGAAAATCAGACAAGCAAGGCAGAATCTTGTTAACAATTTCACGGAAAGGAATATAAGGCTGAGACAAACGGGCACCCGCCATGACAATAACATTTATTTTGTCATGAGGTAGGTTAAACCTGTCTAAGACCGCATCTCTATCACACGGCTCAGAAAAACCTTTTCGCACAGGAATGCCCGTCACTTTTATATGGCTGTCAGGCACTTTTCTTGGCTTAAGCTCTTTAACCATTTCCTCATCAGCGCAACAGAACAAATCGCAGTCCAAGTGCGGCCACAAACCTTCTGCTCCATAGTCAGTCGGAACGCAAACCATAGGAAAAGCCTGACGCGTTACCATGCGTGCTGCAACTGCAGCATTTGCCGCCACGATATGTGTTGCAATAATAGCAATTGGCTTGCGTTTTTCTACTAATTTAGAAAAACGCTTAAACATACAAGGCGACCAACCCCAACCGCCTGCCCAAAGCAAACGACCAGTGAAAACATGGTGCCAAGTGAAATCATAAAGGGAATTAAAGACTACCGTTACATTAGCAGTTTTATCACCGTCAAACTTGACGTAACCATAGTCCAAAATATCTAATACTGCAATTTCTGTATCAGCAGGCAAATTGGGGTGCTTCCCACATAAATCCTCAAGTGCCTGAGAGATTGCCTGCGCAGCGCTACGATGCCCTGAACCAACAGAAGCGTGCACAACAATGACAAGAGGCCGCGTAGAATTTTCATCACAAGTTGTGGTTATCATCCGCGCCTCCTTTCTTGTTTTTGCGCGCTACGTTATTCCTCAATTATGCCATCAGAAGACTAGCTTGCACTAATTTATTCAACAATCCCCATACTATAAGGCCCACCGATAAGGACAAACGGAGATGAAATCTAGCAAATAGCGTAAAATCGCCTCTAAAATGGAAGCAGCGCCAAACGACGCTACCTCCTTACCATGTATGTATTTTTTGGCATTGTGGCAAATCAAGTTTTTATTTTGCCCTGATACCTTTCGAAACTTGTCCTAATTGCAAATCTTGCCAGGATTCAAAATCATGTTCGGGTCGAATACCTGTTTGATACCCGCCATCAAATCGATAGCGGTGTCACCCAAAGATTCACGCAGGAATTCTTTCTTTGCATAACCAATGCCATGTTCGCCAGAAACCTGACCACGCAATTCGGTACATTTTTCGTATGCTGCAGCCATAACCTTTGCGGTGCGCTCCATAAACACATCTTCGTCCATGTCGTTCGCGCAACAATAAATGTGAAGATTACCGTCACCAGCATGACCAAAGGAGCGAATACGAACTTCGTATTTGTCGCCAACTTCATGAGCATATTCAAGGAAGGTTGGAATTTTATCGACAGGAACAACTACGTCCATTTCGTCAATAAGATCAGTTTCCGCCTCAATTACCGTCAAGAATGCACTACGAGCTTCCCAGACAGCACGCTTGTCAGCAGGATGGCTTAGCACGAGGGTGTCGTAAGCGCCAATTTCGTCACCAATTTCTGCCAGCGTTTCTGCTCGCTGGAAAATTTCATCCTGGTCATTCCCATCAAGCGTTACCAGAATATAAGCGCCTGCTTCCTTGCCATCGATAACAGTAGGAATAATCTTGTTGCCCGTGTAGTTTGCAGAAGAATCTACAATGTCGCGCTCCATAAACTCAATGGACTGAGGGCTCAATCCAGCAAGCTTAATCTTGGGAACAGCAGAAATTGCCGTTTCGATATCTGCAAATGGCAAAATGAAGCTGATGTCTTCTTTAGGATTAGGAATAAGCTTCAACGTAAGTTCAGTAATAACACCGAGCGTACCTTCGGAGCCAATCATCAAGTGAAGCAAGCTGTAGCCAGAGCTGGTTTTGGTAACCGAACGACCAAGCTCAAGAATTCGACCATTTGGTAAAACAACTGTCATTGCCAAAACATAATCGCGAGTGGTGCCATACTTTACCGCACGCATGCCGCCAGCGTTAGTACTTACATTACCGCCCAAAGAACCCGTCTTCTCACCAGGATCAGGTGGATACATCAAATCGCGTTCAAGTGCATCTGCAGCCAAATCGCACAGGCGAACACCAGGCTGTACATGAACAAGCAAGTTGTTCATGTCGTAATACAGAATCTTATCCATACGCATGGTGCATAAAACCACACCGCCAAACAGAGGCGTTGCACCACCAACAAGACCAGTACCTGCACCACGAACAGTAACAGGAATCTTGTTGTCGTTGCACAGCATCATGATGGCAGCTACTTCTGCCGTGCTTGCTGGCATGCACACCAACTCTGGCATTTGAGAGCCATAGATAGGCATTTCATCATGAGAATAGTCGGCACTAATATTTTCGCCAACATAGCAGTTAGCTTCACCAACGATCTTCTTAAGTTGCCCAATAAGTTCAGGAGTGAGCTTGTTGTACTCAGCCATAGCAACCTTCCAAATAGACGAGGTACTTTCTTTAATGTGATAAGAATCTATCTTTGGAATTTCCAGAACCTCTGGTTAAGAAGACTTAGCAGAAGTTTTACTCCAGAGATTCTAAAGATGCCACCATTAAGGCAGCCCTAAAAGATCGATCCCACCAACGTTTGATCATATCGTAGCTAGAAACACCTCTTATCCTGTCTAGGTGAAACCCACCACTAAGCGGGCAAACGGCAGAAAAGACGTACACCCGCCAAAAAATGACGGGTGTACGCACGTAAGAAAAGAAATTAGCTGATAGGCAATCGCTGCTTTTTTCTTCGTAAACTTCATCGTAAACCTCCTTCATATTCTTCAAGTATTTCCCTTTCACTTAGAACACGAATAGGAGACTTACATCCTTGCAACATTTTTAAAAACAATAGTAAAGCGATACTTTTAATAACGCCCTTATGCGTCGATGGCATAATTCTTTACCCCGCCGCCTTGCATATTATCAACTGAGCGAAATAACAATCTTATGCGTTCGCATAAATTGATGCTCTTTACGTCTTGTTTTATGCGTTCGCATAAACTACTATACCTATAAACCAATTTTTCGCGTTCGCATAAATTGCTTCTTACTATCAGCACTTTTGCGAGCACATTAATTTCAGCTTTACGAAAGCCGATTCTAGAGCGGAGTCCCCATGATTCAGGTTCCTAACAGCATCGCATTTGGACAACTCATCAAAGAAGAACGAAAACGCCAAGGCTTTACCCAAGCAGAATTCGCAGGACTTTGTGGCGTAGGCATCACATTTCTCTCTCAACTAGAAAATGGCAAAGAAACTGCTGAATTAGGAAAGGCGCTCAATGTATTAACCATGCTCGGCATTGATCTTTATGCGGAACGGAGGGCATAGCAAAAATGGGGGCGGTTTTAGAATCCACCCCCTATGTTGCTGACGATTTAATTGAAGACATCCTTCCCAGAGAAGCTGTTCTCAGGGAATTTTGCGAATCTTAGTTATCAAGCACAAGGCGCTTAAATAGCGCGACAAAGAGCACCGCACAAGCAACGGTCCACGCAAGGGTTATTGCCAGAGGAACCATCGCTTCGCTCGTAAATAAATTGCCCTGCATCATAAGTTCCACAAGAGAATTCATACCACCCGTTGGAGAATATTGAACGATTTCGGCAATTTCTCCACCATACGCGCCGAACACTGGGGCCAAGGTAATCAAAATTACTGGCACCGCATAAAGTCCTGCTGTCATTTGGTCACGCGCAGCAAGTCCCAACACCAACGAAAGCAAGATAATAGGAAGTGAACCTAAAATGCCCAAACCCAAATAAGGCATCAACAGCGAAATGTCAGCAGCATCAGCAATGAAGAAGCATGCCGTTGCCACCACCAGCACCATAACCAGAGAAATAAACGCACGAGAAATAATAATCTGACCAGCGCTTACATTGGCAAGCATAAGAGTGCGAAGCGTGTGTTTTTCCTTTTCTTCCGCAATGCCGTACACCACCGCCATACTTACCACCATACCGATGGCCATACAAAGCGAAGAAGAGAGTTCAAATTTTGCCAGAATCGCATCCACTGCAGGCCCCGCCACATTGGGATCTGCACCAACTGTAGCCATTCCTACATCGCCCAGCATATAGCGAAACAACACCGCAAAACCAATGGGCATCAGTAAGCACACCAACATGCTGGGATTCTTAAACATGTCAATAAAATCTTTTTGGCAAAGAGCCCCAATTTTTCTCATAGCCGCCTGCATTAGAACTCCCTCCCCGTTAAATCCAAGAATACTTCTTCCAAATTCGGTTCATCCGAATGGATGGATAAACATTCGCCCGATTCCATCAATTCGCTTATTATCGCAGCACCTGCCGCATCTTTAGTAGTAGAAACAACCCCACGCGTTTTAGTGTGAATAGTTACCTTATTTCGTGCGTGAGCTAACTTTAGCTTATCGGGCGTATCACATGCCGCTATATGACCTTCGTTTAGGATAGCCACTCGATCACATATGCCATCCGCTTCCGACATATCGTGCGTGGTAAGAAATACGGTAGTACCAGCCTCTTTCAATTCGCCAAGCATGCGGTGAACCTCTGCACGAGCTGCTGGATCAAGCCCGCTGGTTGGCTCATCTAAAAACAGCAACTCAGGTGAATGAATGAGAGCAGCCAAAAGCGCTGCTCGCTGTCGCATACCCTTCGAACAGTTTTTGATCAACGTTTTGCGATCGTTATTTAACGCCATTCGATCAAGCAAGGCAGGAATACCTTTCCCTGATACACCGCGAACCTTCGCGTAAAACTTCAAGTTATCCTCAATAGAAAGTCGCTCGTACAGGGCACTCGTGTCTGACAGAATTCCAATACGCTCATAATCGGCATCGCTAGCATTTTCTATCGGACGATGAAAAAGCTGTATTCGCCCACCGTCTTTTTTAAGCTGGCGCGTTAAAAGCTTAATTGTGGTGGTTTTGCCCGCACCCGATGGTCCTAAAAATCCAAATGCTTCACCGCGCTGCACTGAAAAAGAAAGATTACTTAGTACTTGTTTATGCACCGCGCGAGGCCCTGAACCTATTTTGAAGGAAAGGTTTACCCCTTCCATAGCCATTACCGCACTCATTTTGCCACCTCTCATTTAACTCAACGAGCCCCTAGCTCTTAGTCCCAGATTTACGATCCTCTGAACGGTTTTCATCTTTTTTGCTGACAAGATAATCAACAATGGACACCGCGATATCGGCAATACCGCTGTCTTTAAGAATGCTCATCAAAAATTGCGAACCCATGAGGTACTCCTTCTGTCTAAAATGCGGCACTCTGATTGAGCCACATAACTAATAACCGTGTTTTGTTTTCACATCGCTTGCGACACCGACAGTTTTTCAGATAAGCCTGATCAAATACATAGTTTTGGTATGACAAGAGCACGTCATCCTACGAAAGGAGCACTGAAGAGCACGACAGGAGCATCGAGATCACTCGTGTACGCTTATTACACTTGGGTCCTGTGATACCATTTCGCTTGACACAAATTTCGGTCAGAAAAATACGAATGCAAGGACAACCGAATGACAGCAAATTCGCCCGACTACAATTCCATCGAAGCGCTTATCGAAGGCGAATCTGGTAAAAGCATCCATATAGAATGCGGTCGAGAAACCAGTCGAAGTGCGCTTGAAGCGGTACGCACTTTCTACGAGACAAAACGCTGTGCCTTTTACTTAGAATCCGACAAAGGCTTTGACCGCGATACGGTTCGTTCTTACTTAAAATTTTTTGCTCGTTTGGCAGGCGGCAACATAACCGCCAACGAATCTCTGAATCATTTCGGGCTGGAAGAAAAAAGAAACACCTCGGTTTCAAAACTAACTCCCGAAGAACGCGCTTTAATGAATTTTGCACGCATGGCCCTATTTGAACCCGAAGTTGTATTTTGCGAACGGCCTTTACTGGAATTAGGACCCGATACGCGATCGCTTTTTCTCACCTGGATTGCAAGTGAAGCAGAAAAGGGCACTATCTTTATTACGGTAGGCGAACCTCTTCGCGAAGCGTTGCTTATGCCAGGCGACGCGTGGTGGGAAGAAGAAGGCCGCTTCTTCCCCGCACAAACAGTACAGGATGAAGCAGCTACTCAGGATGCAGTTACTTCAAGCAAAAAAGACGAATCAAACGCCACCAGCAACTCCGACCAAGAAACTGAAGACGAAGTTGTTTTTGCGGGTGACGAAGTTCGCGTTTGTAAGGTTCAGGCTAAATCGGGAACATCAACTCTCTTGTTTGATCCACGAGAAATTGACTTTATCGAAAGCGTAAACCGCCAAAACTATGTATCAGTTCGTGGAGAGCTCTATCAAACCCCGTCCACCTTAGACGAACTTGAACGAGAGCTTACTCGTTTTGGTTTCTTTAGATGTCACCGTTCCTACATTGTTAACGTACAACGCATTGCGAAAGTTGAACGTTTTACCCGTAACTCGTTCAATCTTACGCTTTCCGATGTTGCGCACACCTCAATTCCACTAGCAAAAGGTCGCGCCGAAGAAATGCGTGCAACACTAGGGATGAAGTAGCATGAAGATTCGTACCGTGTTCGCTATAGCTTTTCACGAAATTCGTACGCTTGCCGCTAACCCTTCTATGGCCGCTACTGCACTTGTGCTTATTTTCTTTGCGCTGCTTTTTACCGACCTCTTCCATTTCTTTGAATGGTTTTCTGCACCCTTTTTATGCCAGTTGGCTGTTTGCAGCATCGGCGGTATTGGAACCGTTTGTGTTTTAGCAGAAGAACGTGAACGTGGAGCAGAGCAAACCATGTTGCTGGCAGGAGCATCACACGCAAGCATCACTTTCGGTAAAACGCTTGCCTGTATTGCTCTTAGTGAATTTGTTGCCCTCGTTTGCGCATTCGGCGTGTTGCGCGACATTGCGCTTGCGTGCGAAATCGCCCTATTTCTTCTGTTTACGATCTTGCCTGTTGCCTTTGTATCAGTAGCACTGGGCATGCGTCTAAACGATCAACAGCGCGCCTCTTCTTGGGGAGCCCCTATTCTCTTTATTGGCGTTATTACAGCGGCCTTGAAAACTGTATTAGCTATTTCGCCCTGGGCATTACCCACTGGCGCTGCGCCCGAGCTAATTGATCGCTTCGTATTTGGCAATATGGCACCTACTGTATCGCCCACGATTACGTGCGTGGTAGGGATTGTGTATTGCCTGTTAGCCTTAGGAGTGCTCATTCAAAGTGTACGAAAATCGGATTCTAACGGAAGCACCCTGTCCAACAAACAACTGAATCCGTCATCGAAATCTACATCTTCATGATAGTGGCCAAAATACCAGCGTTTAAATTTAACTGTTTCACGGACGTATTCGAAGTATTCGGTTAGCCGATCTATTTTATAAGTAGGGTTTAGTCTGCCCTGAATTAAGCTTGGCGCACAGTGACTAATAATGTAATCAACTTGATTGTTGCATTGCGTAAGTACGTCGTTTGCCTGCCGTAATTCTTCATCACTAGGTAATTCTTCTGGCCACCACGAAAGACCTGGTAAGCGCCATTCCTTATCATGAGAAGCTGCGCCGCCAAAGGTAAAAAACGTAGCGCCTTCAAGCGAAAACACATACCCACGCATGAGATGAATGATCTTTTCAGAAATGCGATGGATGCGACCACCATGCCATTCTTCGACAGGATAAGTATTCAACAGTTCAAAATTCTCGTGATTGCCATCTACAAACAACGTAGTCCATGGTTTTTCATCAAGCCATTTCCGCCAATAGCGCTCTTCAGGTTTGTTGTCCCATACCAAACCGAAATCGCCGCAGACAATGACGTAGTCATCTTTTTTGATGCGCAGTCCTGCGCTTCGTAACTCTTTCGAAGATAATTTATGGATATCAAAGCCACCATGTATGTCGCCTGTTACATAAATCATTTCTCTTCGAGCTCCATCATTGCAATCCTAAATCCTACTGGTAACATTTTTTAGTCTTCATATTGCTACTTTACCTAGCTTTTGTTCATGTTTGTTGCCTAAAAAAAGAAATGGACTCTCATGACTTTACGCGACGAAATACTTTCTTTTGAAGCTTTCAACGAGCAGGAAGAAAAGGACAAACAAATACTACTGGGCGCTTTAGAAAACGACACCGATTGTTTCAATCGCAGCGTCCAAGCTCATTTCACTTGTTCGGCATGGGTGGTTGATAAAGAGCGAGAAAACACCGTTATGGTATTCCATAACATTTATAAGTCATGGAGTTGGATTGGCGGACATGCCGATGGCTGTGAAGACTTACAAGCAGTTGCACTTCGCGAACTGCAAGAAGAAACAGGCATTGCACACGCTCGCCTAGTTCCATGGAAAAAAGCTCCCGCAAGTCCCATCTTTTCACTCGAAGTGCTTACGGTCGATGGGCACGAAAAACACGGACAATACGTAAGTTCGCATTTACATCTCAATGTTACCTACTTAGTTGAAGCCGACAAACTAGATCCTCTTCGCAAGAAACCCGACGAAAATAGCAGTGTAAAGTGGGTGCCCTTAAAGGATGTAATTTCTCTTTCGGATGAGCCCTGGATCAGAGAGCGCATCTACGCAAAATTACTGACGAAGTTAGCAATGCTGCGCCAGTAAATAGCATGTCACGGTAAAAGCTTCTCTTGCCAATCAAAGCAAAGTCCTTAGTGAAGCTAATCTAAAAGTAAGTGCTCTCGAGCTCGAAAACCGCCTCAGGCGCCTTACAAATAAAGAACGCGATGAACTGACCACGGCAATGGAAAGCATCATCGCGCTCTTAGAGAAAATTTAGTTTATTCCTGCTTATAGGGCGCTATGGACACACTTTTGCCCTATAAGCCTCTTTCTAGTCTTGCTTATCCTCTTCCAGCACTTCAGCAATAAGACGAAGTAAGCTGCTGCGATGGACAACGCCCACCAATTTGCCTTCGTCTAGCACTGGCAGCAACTTCAAGCGCTTTTCAGCCAACAGCCTACAGGCTTCACCAAGATTGGTGTCGGGAGAAACGCCAATGACCTTTTTCGTAGCAACATCGGCATAATTTTGGTGATTCTGGTAGTAGGATGCGGTTGAATACTTCTTTATTTTGGTTT
>URMQ01000040.1 GCA_900548955.1 uncultured Eggerthella sp.
TATATAAAAGAACCTACAAAAAAGGTACGATTTACCGCTTTAAAAGTTCTTTTGTGTTTATCCACAAAAACCGTGTGTCCGTATACAAATTTATAGGCACATTTTTATCTTGGTAAGGCTAGACTTATTAAATTGCTATTTGAAATCAAACGGAAGATTCCTTAATGCAGCAAAGGTTAGAGTCGTTTGAGGTGGATGATAGCTAGTAAGAAATATCGTTGCAGATTTCGCAATGATAATAACTATGGGATGTATGGTAAGCGCTGTGCTGCTAGTGATTACTGTAGCGTAGCTTTTAATACTTGGGGTATTGACGCTGCGTTTCTGTGATTGAAGGGGGATCGTTTCATGATTCGAATTATGATCGATTCGGGTTCTGAGTATTTGCCTAAAGAAGCACAGGCTAAAGGTATAGAAGTTCTACCTATTGTTACCAATGTTGGTGGCAATGATTATCGTGATGGTTTCGATTTGGGACGAGACGAATTCTTTGAACTCTTAGAGGAGACGGGTCAGTTTCCTACCACCTCGCAAATTACCCCTCATGTGTTTGCAGAAAAATTCAAAGAGGCACTTGATGCAGGGGATGAAGTAATTGCTATCATTCTTTCTTCTGCGCTGAGTGGTACGTATCAAAATGCCTGTATGGCACAAGCCATGGTTGGTAACGAAGGCATTTATGTAATCGATTCTCTTACGGCAACGTATCCTATAAGTATCATGGCTGATTACGCTGCAAAGCTTCGTGATGAAGGTATGTCTGCTGCTCAGATTGTTGAGGCTATTGAGGAGCTGAAAGGATCTGCCAAAGTTATCGCGATGGTGGATACGCTTGAGTATTTGCAGCGCGGTGGTCGTATTCCTAAGGCAGCTGCAAAGATTGGAGAAGCGGCTAAGCTAAAGCCCGTAATTTCGGTAACGGAAAAAGGCGACCTTGCTATGATTTCGGCATGCTTGGGGCGCAAGCGCGCTTTCGATACCATCATGAAGCAGCTTGAGTCTATCGAGATAGATGATCGCTTTCCTGTGTATGCAATTTATTCCTACGGCATTAAGAACTGCGAACGTCTAGAGGTTCGCTTGCAAGAAGCGGGAATTTCTGTGACTGAGCGTCGTCAAATTGGTTATGTAATTGGTTCCCACATTGGACCTAATGCGTGTGGTGTGGTGTATGTAGAAAAGAAACCTAAAAAAGGCGGCATCAAGGCTTTTTTCAGGAAATAAGCCTATACCCTGCAGAAAAATGCGGAAAGTGAGAGGGTCGCACTACTGAGTAAGCTTATTGGTGAAGCCTCGATATCAATTCAATGTAATCATCCAAAAGAAAAATGCACCGACCGATGAATTATTGGTCGGTGCATTTTGTAGGTACAACGAAAAGTCTCTCACTAACGGCGTTTTTCTGCAGGGTGGTGCCGAATTTCGCAGAAAACGTAGTCAAAACCCCGTAATCACTACTTGGATGCGACGGTCGGGATAGGTGTTTCGTCTACTTCTTCAAGATTATCGTCGTAAATGTAGTATTTCGTTTCTTTGGCAATCATGCCAGACAAGAGCAAAACCATGATGATATTAGGAATTGCCATCAGAGCGTTTCCAATGTCGGAAATGGTCCAAACAATATCACCAACACCAATTGCACCTAAGAAGGCAACGACAACATAGATTACCTGGTAGGGCTTAATGGCGCGTTTGCCAAAGAGGTAGGTGATACAACGGCTTCCGTAGTAAGACCAGCCCAGAATGGTGGAATAAGAGAAGCTGATCATGCCAAGAACCAAAAGGGGAGTTCCGATATACGGAATTTGCGCGAATGCCACACTTGCCAGTTGCGCACCAGAGAACACCGAAGGGTTAGCTAAGATTTGTTCCTGAATGCTTGGGAAGGCAAGCATAGTAGAAACCAAAACAATACCGGTAAGTGCGCAGATTACAACAGTTGACCAGAAGGTACCCGTCATACCAATGAGCGCCTGTTCGGCAGGATTAGGAGTCTTAGCTGCAGCAGCAACGATTGGTGCAGAACCAAGGCCAGATTCGTTGGAGAATAAGCCACGAGCGCAGCCGAACTGCAATGCGACCATAATGCCTGATCCAACTGCACCGCCAAAGGCTGCCTTAGCAGTGAACGCGCATTCGAAAATAAGCACTACCGCATCCCAAAGATATGCCCAGTTAAAGATCAAAATAACAAGACATCCTGCGGCATAGCCTATAGCCATAATGGGAACAAGCTTTTCGCATACATTGGAAATAATCTGAACGCCACCAAAGATTACGATGGCAACACAGAAAACAATGATAAGACCAATGATCCAAGGCTCAACGTTAATGCCAGAAGAGGTAAGAATGCCTGTCATTGCAGATGCCTGAACAGCAGAACCAGTACCAATTGCGGCAATAGCGGCAAACAGCGCGAAGGCTACCGCACCTAATTTTGCATACCAAGGCACCTTGCCGTTTTTGGTGAAACCGCGCTGCCATGCATACATGGCACCACCAAGCATGTTGCCGTTGTGGTCTTTAACGCGGTATTTGATGGCTACAAAAATCTCGGAATATTTGGTAGCAATACCGAAAATACCAGTGAGCCACATCCAGAAAACAGCACCAGGGCCGCCTGCCAAAATAGCGGTTGCAACACCAACGATAGAACCGGTACCGATGGTTGCTGCTAGAGCAGTGGCAAGAGCGCCAAATGCAGTGATGTCTCCTTCGTTACCTTCTTTTTTAGTAAGAGACATTTTGATTGCTTGTGGAAGGCGTTTTTGAATAAAGCCCGTGCGGAACGTAAGGAAAATGTGGGAACCAAGTAATAAGACGATCATTGCAGGACCCCAAACAAAGGCATCAATTTGATTTAAGATTTCAACCATGAATTGTCTTTCGATTAGCAAAAGACGTAAAAGATCAGGCGTTATTGCTAACACCTTAAAACTAAGACATATAATTCAAGCTTATCTAGGGCGTCTTTTGGGCGGATAAATACAGGGCAGAGTAAACAAAAAAAGAAAATCGGATAAGGGGCAAACTCATCCGATTTTCTCGTTGCGTTATTTACTTAAGGCCTTCGATGTACTCTACAAGGTCGCCAACGGTTTCGAGACCTTCAGGTTCGCCGAACTCAACTTCGCATTCATCTTCAAGATCGCAAATGAGTTCAACCATGTCGAGAGAATCGATGCCAAGAGAATCAAAGGTGGCATCTTCGGTAACCTGTTCAGGATCGATATCCAAATTGTCATGCAACAGGTTAGTGATAATTTCCATGGTATCCATGTTAACTATCCTTTCTATAGACTGTATGCAGATATCCCCAATCCGCATTATTTAACAAATGAAAATTTACTTTGCCTATCTTAGCGGATACCAAAATAAAGGCAAATTGATACATTATTAATTGTGAATATGGTTGCTGTTTAAAAGCAGCTGGTTTTGGTTGGCAGAGTTTAGCAGTTTCGAGAAGTTAGTTTGCAACTGGCCGGCTTTGAAGAATTGGTTTGATGCTAAAGGAGGAGCGCATGGAAAGTATGGCGCAACAGTGGCGAAATTTAGATAAGGTTCGTCGAACTCCAGATTCAGCCAAACATTGGGATAATCGCTCCCTTACCTACGGTAAGGAAGACAGCAATAAGGAAGCCAGCGATGCGTATGTTGCTCGTTTTATCGAAAAAATGCGTCTAGAAAAGCCCAGTATTATTTTGGATATGGGTTGTGGAACGGGGCTTCTAGCTATTCCGCTTGCTAAACAGGGGCATGGTGTTATAGCGGCGGATTTCAGCGAAGGCATGTTGGCACGCTTGCGCGAAGATGCAGAAAAGGCGGGAGTGTCGGTGCTATTACCGTGCAAAGATGAACATACGGGAATGCTGCAGATACCCGATGCGCAAGGAGGATTTATCATCCCGCTTCAAATGAGTTGGGATGACGATTGGACTTCTTTTGGTCTGTGCGACAACATGGTTGATATTGCGCTTGCGTCTCGTTCCATCATTACGCACGATTTGGAAGATTCACTTCGTAAACTTTCAAAAAGTGCGCGAATCCGTGTGTGTATAACAGCAAATTTAGGAGTATCCCCAAAAGCTAATCCTGCAATTGCGAAGGTTATGGGGGTAACGCTCGAAAAGCATAATGATGCCGTTTTTGTTTTTGGTGTTGCTCACGAATTGGGCTTTGAGCCTGAGGTTTCTTATATTCATTCGCCCCGATTGCGCGTGTATGCTTCTCGCGATGAAGCCTATCGCTCGCTTCTTAAAACGCTCGACTACATTGATTCGAATACAGAACAAGTTGATCTTGAAGCCGCGAAACAAAGGCTTCGTGATTGGCTTTTGGTTCATTTAGTTCCAGGCGAAGTTGAGGGAACATGGCGTCTTGATAAGCCACAAATAGTTCCGTGGGCTTTTCTTTGTTGGGATGTGTGAAAGTAAAATGGCGGAGACGTATGCGAATCGAACACACCCGAGACGTTCTGCGCGCCTCACAACGGCTTTGAAGGCCGCGGAGCCCACCAGGACTCACCCGTCTCCACAAGGTCTTTTGCATTGTAGCGCCGTTTATCTTACCTGATAGCAGACAAAATATAAGGCAGAATAGTTTTTTGCGCCCTATTTTTCGGGCAGAACACGCACGTCCCCTTTTCTGATAGTTAGTTTTTGATCATCAAAATATTCCAGAAGGGGAATTGCGTATTTTCTGCTGGTTCCCATGGCTTCTTTTAATTGCGTAGCGCTGCCTTGTTCGTTTTCTAAAAGATAGGCTTTTGTTTTTTCATAAAAGGCATCAAGAACGGGTTTGGCAAAGCACAAGGTTTTAGAAATACGGCATGCTTTTTGTTGCTGTTCAAGAAGGGTGAGAGCCTTAGCGCCTCGACTTTGATCTATTCCTGCTTCAACAAAAAGATCCGCCACAACAGGGGGAGTGGTTCCATAGGAAACAAGAAGGCTTTCAAGGGTTTGTGCAGTCTGTTCTTCAAGATTTCGAGCGCCCGCGCTTGCTTTCGGATGGCTTATTTCGCCTTCGTGCATTACAACTTTTTCTTGGCGGATACTCTCTTCAAGGATTGCTTCAAAACAGCCTTCTTCCAAATGGTAAGGCAGCTTTTGCTGTAGGGCACCTTTAGAGATACCTGTTTTTGCAGGATTTTCAGCGTGAAAGTTAAGAAGGATATTTTCTAGCGTCATTACTTGCTTCTGAATTACAGGCTTTTGAGCAAAGTATTGTTCTGTGTCATGTGAGAGCTGCACATAACGGGGCTTGCCTTTTCCTGTGGTTTGCTCGGAAAGAAGCTGGCCTATCCTTTTCGAGCTTAGTCCCGTTATTTGTTTTATCTCAGTAAGACTTACAGGGGTGGTGCTGGAATCTATGATTGCGGTGCATATTTCAGCTTCATCGTTACGTGCAAGTGCTGTAAGCAAATTCGAATCGTTTTCGTTGAGCGTTGTGCGACGTTTCGGGCGAGCATTAAGAATAGTGCCGCCACCTATTACGCGCGAAGGCGATAGAAGACGAACGATAAAATGATCGCCACGCGAAACGGGCAGGGGCTCGTTTAGACGTATTTGGGCAAATGCGGTTTCGTTTGGTTCTAGTGCAGTTTGGCCGTTCATGAACAATACACGACCAACAACTTCGCGGGTGCCATGAGCAATATGGACGCGTAGACCGCTTTCTAGAGGTTTTTTAGTGCTTAGAACAGGAATGTAGGTGAACTGAGCATCAAAGCGATCACTTACTTGAAGTGTTTTTGGTGTAGTCAGAAAATCACCTGGTTTCACGTCGCTTTTGTTCACGCCAACCAGGTTTAGGGCAGTGCGTGTTCCTGGGGTGCTAAGGGATACTTCTTGATCGTGAACCTGAACGGTGCGTACGCGAACTTTTTTGTGGCTAGGCAACAATTCAAGTTCATCGCCAGCATGAATAGATCCACGCCATAACGTACCTGTGACTACAGTTCCTGCTCCCTTGATGGTAAATACGCGATCAATAGGCATGCGAATCGATTCAGATGATGAGGCGCTTAATGCCTCGTGCGAACAGTTAACAAGGGCTTCTTTGAGATTGTCGAGCCCTTCGCCATTTTTAGCCGAGACAGGAATAATGGGTGCTTTGCTGAAAGGGGTAAAAGAAAGTTCTTCTCGAATTTCTTCTTGAACCAGGCTTACCCATTCTTCATCAACGGTGTCGCATTTGGTGAGCGCGATAACGCACTTAGTTACGTCGAGTAGTTGCAGGACGGTTAGGTGCTCTCGTGTTTGGGGCATCATGCCATCGTCGGCAGCAATACATACCAGTGCTAGAGAAATTCCCGATGCACCAGAAATCATTTGGCGAATAAATCGCTCATGACCAGGCACATCTACAATACCTGCTATTGTCCCGTCGGGAAGCTCTAACTGCGCAAAGCCTAACTCGATGGTTATGCCACGGCGTTTTTCTTCTAAAAGGCGATCAGGATCGGTTCCTGTAAGAGTTTCAATTAAGGTAGATTTTCCATGGTCGATGTGTCCTGCGGTGCCAATGATGATGCGTTTGTTTTTAGCAGTATCCATAGTGCTCCTATCAGGACTAAACCCAGGCTGCGTGTTCACTCGTGTTTTGGCGCGCATTTTCATTCGTGTTGTGGAGCATATTTTCGCTCGTGCCCTGAAGCGCATATTCACTCATGCCAGAGACGATTTCGTTCAAATCGTTTTCATCGATAAGGGTTCGCGCATCAAAAAGAAGCTTTTGGTGTGTTATGCGCCCAATAACGGGTATGCGCCGTTTTTGCACCAAGTATTCCATGCATTCCTGCGCGTTACCTTTGTCTTTGAAAATTGCTTCAACGCAGTACGTGGGAATATCAAGCATTGGCAACGATCCGCCACCTGATCGGGATATATCTTGGGTGACTTTGAAATCTGCTATCTTTGAAGTGTCGCTTTGATCGAGCGCTGTCTTTAGCTTGTTTGCGGTTTCTTGAATTTCTTCAGGCATTGCGCAAAGCATCTTTAAGGTAGGAATGGCCTTCATTGCTTTGTTTGGATCCAGATACAGACGAAGGGTTGCTTCAAGGGCTGCGATAGTCATTTTGTCCAGGCGAAGTGCGCGAGCAAGAGGATTCTTTTTAAGGCGATCTATCAATTCCTTTTTGCCAACAATAATGCCAGCTTGTGGGCCTCCGAGTAATTTATCTCCAGAAAAGGAAAGCAAGTCGCAGCCTTGGCAAAGTGATTCTGAAACCGTAGGTTCTTGATCTGCGGTAAGCCATTTTGGACGAATAAACAAACCCGATCCCAAATCTTCATAAACCAAAAGCGGCTCTGGTGCGGGTTGTGATGGCTGACCATGCGTCGTATAGGGCGCTTGGGTAGAAAGCGGCTCCTGGGCTAAAAACGGTGCCTGGGCAGAAAACGGCGTTTGATCCAAATAGGACGCTTGAGCGGCATGGGGCATTTGAGCGGTGGCGCTGTTTCGTTGTTTGTTTACGGCATTGGCAAGTTTTCGCAGATCCTTTATGTCGACCGATTCGGTAAAGCCAACCAAACGATAGTTCGAAGTATGTACCTTCAGCAACATAGCGGTATCGTTGGTGATTGCGTTTTCGTAGTCGGATAAGTGGGTTTTGTTGGTGGTGCCCACTTCGACCATGTGAGCGTGCGAAAAGTCCATAATGTCGGGGATTCTAAACGATCCACCTATTTCAATAAGTTCACCGCGAGAAATAATAGCTTGTTTATCTTGAGCGAATTCATGGAGCACCATCATCACTGCAGCAGCATTGTTGTTTACCGCGATAGCCGCTTCCGCGCCTGTAAGTGCACAAATAAGTTCTTCGTAGTGAATATGTCTACTGCCACGTTCCATGGCTTGAGTGTCGTATTCAAGCGTTGAATATCCCTTAGCTACCTCAATGACGCTTTCGAGGGCCTCATCAGCTAAAACACTACGACCAAGATTAGTGTGAACAATGATGCCCGTTGCATTTACTACGCGGCGAAGGGAAGGGTTTGCCTGTAATTCGAGCTGATCTATAACTACTTCAGTAATAGAAGAGGCATCGGTATCGGCATGCTGATTGGCAAGAATTGCACTACGGCGTGCATCGATTTCTTTTCGAATGATGTCTGCTTTAAGTGCATGAGGCAGATCGGTAAGTAAGGCGTTCTTTTTGCTAAGAGAAAGGTTTTGAAGAATTTCTTCAACCGAAGGAAGCGATCGCAGAGCTTCTTGGATAGACTGATCTGCCATGGGGGATCCTTTCTCGTTTGACAGTTCCTCGCAGTGCAACAAATGTTTCACAAAAGGTATAATGCCAGTTCAAGCTGACACTTATTCGATGCAAGTTTGATTAGTTGGCATTATAGTTGGCAGAGATGAATTCACCTTCAACTCACCGCTAAGCGGGCGATTTAGTACCTCGGTATGATGAAAACTCCTCATTGGAGAATAATTGTGGTTATAATGCAGCCGACAGTTCGGCCAACTTTTTCTGCGTTAGTTTGGCTGAGCCGTTAATAGTTTTTGTTTCGAATGGGAAACAAAGAACAAGCATTTCTGCATACCTTGTTCTGTTCTGCACCGCCTGTAATGGAGACATGCCTGGTGTGGGGGCATGTGTGTCTCTGTGACGAAGTATTGTTCACAGTTGGGCGTCGTAGCTTACATACGTTTTCATAGGTGCTACACGCTCCATCAAAGGAGTGCGTATGAATTCTTTGACTAAAGAACGAGTAGTTCTCGTGGTGAGTGGCATAGTTGCTGCTGCAGTTGCAATTATGCTTGCTTCAAATGGTAATCCTGGCAACATGGCAATCTGTATTGCCTGTTTTATTCGCGATTCTGCAGGAGCAATGAAGCTGCAGACGAATGAAACTGTGCAGTATTTAAGGCCAGAAATTATTGGCATTATTGTGGGCGCTTGTGTGATGGCTTTTATTGGTAAGGAATTCAAAGCCACCGCAGGATCGTCTCCCTTTACTCGTTTTGCCCTAGGCTTCATCGTAATGATTGGATGTCTCATTTTCTTGGGTTGTCCTTTGCGAATGGTACTTCGCATGGCGGCGGGTGATCTTAATGCTTGGGTTGCTTTGATTGGTTTTGCGGCAGGCATTTTAACGGGTGTATTTTTCCTCAAGAAAGGCTTTTCACTGGGTCGTGCTGAAACGGTAAAGAAGGGCGAGGGCTTAATTCTTCCTATTGTGGTTGTTGCGCTGTTTATATTAAGCGTGACTACTACGGTGTTTGCGGTATCGCAATCAGGTCCTGGAAGCATGCATGCACCTGTTGTTCTTTCCCTTATTGGAGGTATTGCTTTTGGCATGTTGGCGCAACGTTCCCGTCTTTGTTTTGCGGGTGGTTTGCGCGATTTAGCGCTTGTTCGCGATGGTTGGGGATTGGTCGTTATTGGTATTTTGTTCGCAGGCGTTTTGATCTTCAATGTAGTTAATGGCTCTTTCCATGTAAGTTTTGCCGACCAGCCAATTGCTCATACCGAAGCACTTTGGAATATTTTGGGTATGTATGTTGTTGGCTTTGGCGTTACGCTGCTGGGAGGTTGCCCTCTGCGTCAGCTAGTTTTAGCAGGCTCTGGTTCGGGTGACTCTGCGGTTACCTTTGTTGGTTTATTGGTAGGCGCCGCCTTTGCTCATAATTTCGGTTTGGCTTCTAGTGCAAATGGCACTACTGAAGCAGGACAGATTGCAACAATTGTGTGCATCGTTCTATTGTTTATCATCGCTGCTGTTAATTTACGTCGCAGTCGTGCTTAAAGGAGAGGAGCATCATGGTACAAGTAGACGCAAAAGGTTTGTTTTGCCCTGAACCTCTTATGATGACTCAGGCTGCAATTAAGAATAACCCTGGAGAAACCATCGTGGTAGAAGTTGACAGTGCTGCACCGCGAGACAATATTTTACGTTTGGTTCGCCGAAAGAAGTTGCAGGCTAGCGTCGAAGAAAACAACGGCGTGTATATCATTACTATTACTCAGTAAGATAAGTTTGTATTTTGATAAAGGATTCCCGTCAGCTTTTTCAGTCAGCTTTTGATAGTTACGTTCTAGCATGGCGGGAATTCTTTGTATACGAAAAAACTCGGCAGGAAAACAATGGTAGTAGTTACATTTCATACGACCGCTGATGCCTTTTCTTTTGAAAAAGCATGCAAAAATAGGGGAATACCAGGGCGCTTGACTACTATTCCAAGAAGTATTTCTGCAGGGTGTGGTTTGTCTTGGAGCGCGCCTGTTGAATCGCAAGAGGCAATAGAAAAGGTAATTCAAGATGTCTGCTTGCAGATAGAAGACATCCATGTTCTCTAACGTGGATTCTCTTATGTATGCTCGGCATTAAACCGAAACGTTGAGTGGTCTTAAGGAAGTTCGTGTTGATTTATTTCGATAACGCAGCAACAACGATGAAAAAACCCGAGGAGGTAGCTCAAGCAGTTTGCACGGCCCTTTCTTCCTTTGGTGGAGTGGGCAGAGGAGTACATCCTGCCTCGTTGGCTGCAGGGCGAGCGGTATTTGAAGCGCGCGAACGAATTGCGGCATTGCTAGACGTTTCGTCTTCTAATGGAGTTGCTTTTACTCTGAATGCCACCATGGCTTTAAACATTGCACTTCAGGGGTTGGCGAAACCTGGAAGCAAAATAGTCAGCACTGCAGCATCTCATAATTCGGTATTGCGCCCACTATTTCGCTTGCGGGATGAATTGCACTGTGAAATAGAAATCATTCCCATTCAACAAGATGGATCTCTAGATTATGCTCTCTATGAACAGGCACTTTCTTCTGGGGATGTGTCGCTTGTTGCAGTTACTCATGCTTCCAATGTCACGGGCGATATTTATGATGCGAAAAGGATGGCGCAAGCTGCTCATGCTGCAGGTGCCCTTTTTGTATTAGACGCGGCGCAAACAGCAGGATCATATCCTGTTTCTATGCGGAATATTGGGGCAGATGTGTTGTGCTTTACTGGGCATAAAAGCTTATTTGGCCCTCAGGGTATCGGGGGTTTGTGCGTACGTCCTTCGCTTGAGATCCATCCTTTGCTCGAAGGTGGTTCGGGAGTTCATTCCTTCGATGAACGTCACCCCCGATTTATGCCTGAATCCCTTGAGGCGGGGACAATAAACGCTCATGGATTAGCGGGTTTAGCGGCAGGGGTTTCTTTCTTACAGAAACAAGGCATCAATACTGTTCACAAGCATCTTGCTGCGTTAACGGATCGTTTTGAGCAGGGTGTTTCTGCTATCGAAGGCGTTCGTGTTGTGGGTGGTCACAATTCATTTGGTCGTTGTGGTATTGTTTCTATCCAGGCAGAGAATATAGATTCATCTTATTTGGCAGATATGCTTGCCTCCGAGTTTGACATCTGTACTCGCGCAGGTGCTCATTGTGCTCCGCTTATGCACAAATGCCTCGGCACCGAAGAGAGCGGTGTGGTCCGTTTTAGTTTTTCTTACTTTACTACCGAAGAAGAAATAGAGCAGGGGATTAAAGCACTTCAAAGCTGCATAACAATGGCAAGATCTTAGCGCATATTTTAGCGTGTATTTTAGCGTGTATCAGCAAACGAAATAGTTCCCGTGCTTCCTTCAGTGATAGTTCCTATGCGGCTTGGCATACGCCCTGTTTTATTGAAGAACGTTTCTTCAAATAAATGAGCAAAGTCAGGATCGATCGCTACCAAGAGCCCGCCCGAGGTTTGAGGGTCGCAAATAATGCCCAGACGATTGTCGAACGTATCGTCATCAAGATTACCTTGTGTAATTACGCCTTCTAAGTCATCTATGATGGCAAACGTTTTTCTTGTTGAATATTAATTTATAGATTCCTGCTTGTGAAAGAATCCATAAATTGT
>URMQ01000041.1 GCA_900548955.1 uncultured Eggerthella sp.
ATTGCGAGCATGATAATTTCTCGAATATTTATAGTATTCTTGCGTACATTATAATTTTGTAAATATAATAGTTTTTATTACGTACGTAATAAAATGACAGTATTTTATTGAATTATGTCGTACGTAATAATTATGAGATAGGAATTAATCCGTGCCTTTTATGAACTGCATGGCACGATTTAAATGAAAGTGAAACGGATGGAGCATTATGGATATATTTAATGCAGCTGATTTTGGAAATGCGGTTCGTACATACAGAAAGAAGCGTGGATTTACTCAGCAAGAATTGGCGGATTTTTCTGGATGTAGTCTTATGTATATTTCGAATTTGGAGCGCGGTAAAGAAACGGCAGAGCTGGGTATTGCCTTGCGCGTGCTAGCTACGCTTAGTGTTGATTTAAAAGCGTTCGATCGTAGGCAGGTTTCTCATGAAGCTTAATATTAGCGTTCAACGGGAAGGTCAATATTATGATATCGGTGCAATAGAGACACTCCCAGGAGTTGGAGGTGTTTTTTCGTATGATCAGTCATGGTTGGACGATCCGGCAACTAAGCCTCTTTCTCTGTCGCTTCCATTACAGAAAGAACCTTTCTCAGAGCGAAAAATTAGGCCATATTTCGAAGGGCTTCTTCCTGAAGCAGATGCACGCAAATCGGTAGCGCGTGAAGTAGGAGTTTCTTCTAATAGTTATCTTAAGCTTATAAGTGCTTTGGGATTTGAATGCATAGGGGCACTGCTTATTGTTGATTCTGATAATGAGGAATTATCATCAGAATTGCATCCAAGGTATAAGGAATTTTCTCAAAAAGACTTTGACGACCTTTCACGTTCGGGTTATGGAAAGGCAGGAGAAATTATTGCTGACACCCGGCTTTCTTTGGCGGGTGGGCAATCAAAAGTTGGACTATATCATGATCCGGAGAGCGACTCGTGGTGGCTTCCCATGGGAACGGCGCCATCGAATTACATTGCGAAACCTTATAGTAATCGTTTTCCAAGTCTTATAGAAAATGAGCTGTTCTGTTTATCTCTTGCGCGAGTTTGTGGAATCAAGACAGTAAACGCATGTAAAGCAAATACAGAGTATCCATTACTGCTTATTGAACGATACGATCGAGTTCGCTCTGATTTGGCAAGTGATATAGAAGGGCATCCATTTTACGCTCGGCTGCATCAAGAGGATTTTGCTCAGGCCTTAGGAATTATTCCAACTAAGAAATACGAGGAGCATGCGTCAAATAAATATCTAGCTAAAATGGCAGACTTACTTAGACGCTATTCGGAAAATGCTGCAGCAGATCTCTATAGTTTGTTCGAATTGCAACTTTTTAACTATTTAATCGGTAATTGTGATGCGCATTGTAAGAACTTCTCTATTATTCGCGATGCTAGTTGGCAAACGCTCCGTTTAGCTCCCGCGTATGATCTGGTTTCTACTACGCTTTATCCTGAACTATCTCGGGTAATGGGAATGTATATAGGTTCAGAGCGTAAAATCGATTACATAACGAAGGACCATTTCCTCGAACTTGCAAGAGAGATTAACATTGCACCTAAGTTAGCTAATCGTTGCATTGAGGAAATATGCGAAAAGATTACCGACGAATCAATTTTGTCAGCTTGTGAAAACGAAACATCTGAAACAATATACCAAGGAGTTATTGGGCGGGTGAACCAGCTTGCGTGCTAAGAGCGAATCGTCAGATTAGTGGCGCTTTAAATAGACAGTAGCACTTCAAACAAAAACGGCTTGGTTGCTAGAACCAAGCCGTCGCGCATTTTAACTGGTGCCGGAGGCGGGATTTGAACCCGCACGTCTTTCGACAACGGTTTTTGAGACCGCCGCGTCTGCCGTTCCGCCACTCCGGCGCAGAAATGAATTATACCTAACTTCTGCTAAAACGCCAAAATATTTCTTAACAAATTCCAAAAATATAAGAAAGCATACCGAACCAACAAACTACTGTTGGAAGATGTTTTATGCGGCATGCGCCAAATATCCAGCTTGAAGGTCGTCTAGCCGCTTCATTCTTGCTCGCACGCCAAGGGCGTTTCATAATACTAAGCTGTTAACTAATTACGGATAGAGAGTTATTTATGCGCAGTTAGCATGTTTGCTTGTTTTAGACACAGGGGAGGAACCATTCATGATTAATGAAAAAATGTATGGCTTGGGCGCAGAGCCTTCTGCTATTCGTGAATTATTCGCCTACGGCATGGCTCGTAAGGCGGAAATTGGCGATGACAAAGTATTCGACTTTAGCATTGGCAATCCCAGTGTTCCTGCTCCTGCAAAAGTTGCACAGACTATGCACGAATTAGCAGATTGGCCTCCTGCAGAATTGCATGCCTATTCTGCATCTGTTGGTTTGGACTCAACGCGTCAGGCTATTGCCGATAACTTGAATCGTCGTTACGGCACCAATTACGCACCTCATAACTTCTATATGACTATGGGTGCTGCTGCGTGCCTTTCTTGCTGCATTCATGCAACCGTTCTTCCAGGCGATGAGGTTATCGTAGTTTCGCCTTACTTCCCTGAATACCGCGTTTGGATCGAGCAGGCACAGGGTGTTTGTGTGGAAGTTCCTGCACGCAGCGATAATTTCCAGATCGACATGGATGCTATGGATGCTGCCATCAACGAGCGTACCAAGGCGGTAATTATCAATTCTCCTAACAATCCTGTTGGTGCAGTTTATACGCGCGAAACGCTTGAGAATTTGGCAGCATTGCTTCACAAAAAGCGCGAAGAATTTGGTTCTGAGCTGTTCCTGATTTCCGATGAGCCCTATCGCGAGCTTGTTTATGACAACATCGAAGTTCCTTGGGTTCCTGATATTTATGACAATACGCTCATCTGCTATTCCTGGTCCAAGTCGCTTTCTTTGCCAGGTGATCGCATTGGATATGTGTTAGTTCCTGATGAGGTACAGAATGCAGAGCACATTCAGAAAGCAATTTCTGGTGCAGGTCGTGCACTGGGCTATATTTGTGCACCAGTATTTTTCCAGCGTGTTATTGAAAAATGCGTAGACGAGCCTGTAAACACTGAAGCGTATGCGAAAAATCGCGCTTTGCTTACCGAAGGTTTGGACAAGCTTGGCTATCACTACATTGCGCCCGATGGTGCGTTCTATTTGTGGATGAAGGCACTTGAAGATGACGCACAGGCATTTTCTGATCGTGCTAAAGAATACGAACTGCTGCTTGTTCCTTCCGATAGCTTTGGTGTTGGTGGCTGGGTTCGCGTAAGCTACTGCATCCCTGAAGAGGTAATTCTCAACTCAATGCCTGCTTTTGAGGCACTGAAGAAAAGCTACGAATAGTGAAGAATTACAACGAACATGTCATCAAGGGTGCCATCTTTGATTGTGATGGCACCTTGCTTGATTCGCTCAATTCATGGCGTGGTTTGGAAGACGTGCTTTCTGACGCAGCACGTGTTCAGGTAACGCCAGAAGACCGCGCGCTGTTCACCACCTTTACTATTCCAGAAGTTGCCTGCTATTTTCATGAACACTACGGTTTGTTGCACAGTGTTGATGCGGTAATAGATTTCATTGACGACTACATGATGGATTATTATGCCCATCGAGCAAATGTGATCCCAGGTGTTCTGCCCTTTTTAGAGGCTTGCGCTCAGGCGGATGTCAGCATGTGTGTAGCTTCGTCAAGCGCGCAAAGGTATTTGCGGGCAGGCTTGAAAAGTGCTGGAATTGCTGAATACTTTCCGCACGTATTTTCCGTTGAGGATATTGGCTCCACAAAGCGTGAGCCGTTAATTTTTGAACACGCACAAGAAGCACTTGGAACAGCGCGGGATACTACGTGGGGCATTGATGATTCGCTCTATGCGCTAGAAACGCTTAATAACGCAGGCTTTCCTTCTATCGCTATATGTGGAGAAGATTCAAATGCGGCACTTTCCGAAGCGGAGAAAACCTGTGAATTTGCGGTAGCGCGCTTAGATGAATTGGTTATTCGCAACAGCGTTCTTGCTTTGGCGAATCTTTAATATCGCAAGTCTTTAATTTGACTGTTCTTGTTTAGCGGCTCTTTAAGGCTCTTTAATATAGTTGGTTTTCTTCTTTTTTAATCTACTTGAGCAACAATATGCGCGTATACTCTGCGACCTTCACGCGCCACCTTTTCGAAATCAATATTTGGTTGAATGAGCGCAGGAATTACCGAAAGTGCACTCATATGACCAATATCTTCAGGTGAATGATTGTGCGCTGTATAACCAGAGTCGGTCAACAAAAGTTCGCCACGTTGCTTTGCATGGAAATGATGCTGCAGACCTTCATTGATTGAAGGAATAGTTACGGCGCGTTCGTCTGCAGCGCATTCGCAGAATTCGCCTTCTTTAATTCCACTTTCGATGACATTGAGCAGCGTGTGATAGAAGGTTTTGTAGTGCTCGTAGAACATCTTGAAAGACTTAGGCTTTTTACGAGCGGCACTTTCAACATCAATGAAATCCAAAGGTAATTCGCACTTTTGCACTACATCCATCATGATCAAAGTATAGAGTTGCACCGTTCTGCTGTTGGTGAAAGACAAAAGTTCCTCCATGCTAGGAATTTCAATTTTAGGATTAGAAATTTCTGCTAGTAGCGCTTCTTTTGAGGGGAAGTAATAATACAGCGAAGAAGGGTCCATCCCTATGCGGCGAGCCAACTCGCTGATAGAAGCTTTTGCGTAGCCCTTTTCGCGGAATAGATCGAAAGCGGTAGAAATGATACTATCGCGTGTAATGGAATGATCGTCTACGCCGTGCTTGTGGTGAGCGTTCTTGGTTGGCTTTTTGGTGGATTTGGCAACGCTGCGTGCAGTCATTTTTGTAAGCGGTCCCTTCCTTTTCCCCAGGTATAGCATTGAATGCTTGTTTGAATTGTAACAAGAGTTCAATATTATTGGATTCTGGAACCTATTCTAGTTCGATACGGTTACTATCGATTGTATAAAAGTAATGCATGGTTATCTTTTACTAGATTGAAATAGTGCTGCATTGCTGTTACCGATGTCGTCTAAGAGAAAGTGATGTGACATGGACGCAAAAGTGTACGAATTACTCAACGATCAAATTAATAAGGAACTGTATTCTGCGTATTTGTACGTTTCCTTCGCTGATTATTACGAAGAAGAAGGCCTCTCTGGTTTTGCGAATTGGTACATGATCCAGGCAGCCGAAGAGCGCGATCATGCGCTGAAGATTCGTGATTACCTGCATGACAACGGCTGCAAGGTTGTTTTGGGCGAAATTGCTGCTCCTGATAAAACGTTTTCTAACTATCTTGAGCCTCTTGAGGCAGGTTTGGAGCACGAAAAGTATGTAACGTCTTTGATCAACAATATTTACGCTGCTGCGTATGACGTGAAAGATTTCCGCACCATGAAGTTCTTGGATCGGTTTATCGAAGAGCAGGGCGAAGAGGAAACCACCGCAGAAGATATGGTTACCAAGATGAAATTGTTTGGCTCTGACGCTAAAGCTCTTTATGATCTTGATCAGGAATATGCTGGTCGCACGGCTACGCCAATTGATAGTGCCGAATAAACTCGTTTAGCTGCTTATAACCAGATGCTGAAGCGGCAGATGCGCAGCAGCAGGTGCACAACGGTGTTCTTATATTTGCTGGGCGAATCGCAGAGCGGTTAGTCCTAGGATTGATCAAACTGTAATTGTTTAGACGCGGAATAATAATTCCGCGTCTTTCTTTTTCTTTTCTGTCTTTCGGGATATATAGTGTGTATTAGTTACAAGAAGCGACTAAGCGAACAGTCTGACCAAGTGAGCAGCCTGACTAAGCGAACAGTCATGAGAGGGGATAGGGTAATGGGTAACGAAATGAATTCCGTTGAGGATAAACTTGCTTTTGCTAAAGAGCTCGGCAATATCGTTCAAATTGGTATCGTGGTTGAAGATATGGAAAAAACCAAACAAGCCATGCGCACTATTTTTGGACTTGAATCTGAAGCAGGCGGAGAATCACTCTATTGTGGTTGTTTATACAGAACCGAAGGCAAAACAGTGGATGCTCCCGTAATTTCTGCTTTCTATAACTTCTTCAATATTCAGCTGGAATTTTTGCAGCCAGTAGGAGAAACTCCAAGCGTTTGGCGTGATTATTTAGATAAAGGCCAATTCGGACTGCATCATATTCGTTTTGACGTGGATGACAATGATCGCATTACCGAGCTTATGAAAGAACGTGGTATTGACATTTGGATGGAAGGGCAGTCGCTTATTAATCCAAACGCTAAATTTACCTACTACGATTCTTTGGATGAGTTGGGTTTTGTTATTGAGGTGGTAACGCGCGCTTAGGGTGCGCTTAATCGTTTGCGCCCAAAATGGCATTCATAATGGTGGACACAATCGAAATAACAATAGCCGCAACAAAGCCCGACCCAAAAGTAGCAATCTCTAAGCCAGCACCGAATAAAGTTTCGCTAATTCCTGCTGCAAGGTAGAGCAAAATAGTGTTAATTACCAGGTAAAACACGCCTAACGAAATAACAGTAATAGGAAGTCCTATTAGCTGCAAAATAGGCTTGATAGTCATGTTGAGTAGTGCAATTACCAATGCAATAACCAACAGAGAGCTCCATGCGGCACCGGCGCCTATTACTTCAATGCCAGGAACAAGCCATGCGGCAACGGCAACTGCAACAAAAATAGCTATAGTGCGAAGAATGAATTGCATCGAGGCTCCTTTATATCACGCTGGTTTAATAAAGTACTGGTTTACAATGGGTACGCTAACAAAGAAGCATGCCATTTAGCAACAAGCGCTTGGTATTTGTTGCTTGTTGGTAAGATTGCTCCTATGTTTTTTGCTGGTCACGCTGGTAGTAGCTATAGATAGTTGCTTGTTTGAAGAAAGAGGGTTTTGCATGATCGTAACGGTCGAGCAAACAATCCAAAAACATACCTTATTTAATTCGGCCACGCCTGTGGTGTTGATGGTTTCTGGTGGTTCGGATTCTACGGCGCTTACGTATCTAATGCATGATTTACATAAGCGCAATTTGGTTGGTCAGCCTGCCATCCTCCACGTGAATCATAAGCTTCGTGGAGCGGATGCTGACCGAGACCAGCAGTTCGTAGAACAGCTAGCCGCCAAGCTTGATATCCCTTTTTTTGCATGTGAGGTAAACGTAGCAGCGCTGGCACAGGAATCGGGCGGAAACGTTGAAGCTATTGGGAGAAGCGAGCGATATCTTGCTGCCCAACAAGCACTAGAAAGCCTGTGCCGCCATGAGATGGTACCCATATCTGAAGGGCGTATTGTTACCGCCCATACACAAGATGATCGAGTTGAAAACTTTTACATGCGATCCATTGTAGGTACAGGTCCAGGTGGCTTTCGTTCCATGCTGTATCGCAATGGCTCTATTGTTCGTCCTTGCTTGGATGTATCGCGTGAGCAATTGTGTGCATATATTCAAGAATTGCCTGAAGATGCGGTTGTGATGGACGAGCAGGGCAATCGCTGGCGTGAGGATGCTACGAATGCCCATACCGATAGGTTCCGCGCTTTTGTTCGTCACGAGATAATTCCCAAGGCAAAAGAGCGCAATTCCCAGCTACTTGATACCTTGTGTCGAACGATGAATTTAATTGCTGATGAAGACGACTACCTTGATGATCAGGCAAAAGAAATTGCAGAAAAGTGCCTTGAATGGATAGGCTTGCAACAAGACGGGACGTACGAGGGATGCTTGTTCCTTCCAGAATTTGGAAAGATTGCCCGTCCATTGCAGCGTCGTGTGGTTCTGGCGGTATTGGAAGTGTTTGTTGGTAGGGAAGCGCGCATAGAATCGACTACCATTGAAGCGCTTCTTGCGGCGTTTGACGAAACAGGAAAGCCCATCAGCGGATATGTCGCTAATATTCAAGGTGATTTAGCGGTAAGTGCGAACAAGCGCGGCGTTTTGGTTGAGCCTATGGCAACGTTTAGAGCTCGTCGCAAACCAAACAAGGTGAACTGAAAGGATAAGTGCATGGCAACAGTATCAATCCCGGTAAACGTAATCCTTGCTTCAAAAAGTCCTCGCAGAAAGCAATTGCTAGAAGATGCAGGTGTAAAGTTTACGGTTTTTACGGGATCGACTGAAGTTGATGAATCGCTAGAACCTGATTTGCGTGCGCAGCCCGCAGAGGCAGTTAAAAAGCTTGCCGAGCGTAAAGCGGGTGCGGTAGTACAGGAAATATTGGCAACCAATCCTGTAGGTCTCGGCATTGTTATTGGTGCTGATACTACGGTGGTGCTTGATGGAGAAATGTTTGGTAAGCCCTATAGCGCTGATCATGCGCGTGAAATGTTAGGCCGTCTTTCTGGTAGAACCCATGAAGTCATTACGGGCGTTTCAGTGTGGATGATTCTTCTGAACGAAACCGAAGAAAAGGGCGGTGATGGCAAAGTATCGTTGGCGTTTCGCTCGTTTACTGAATCGAGTTTAGTTACCTTCAAAGAGCTTTCTAAAGACGACATTAATGCCTATGTTGCAACAGGCGAAACTATTGATAAGGCAGGCGCTTACGGTATTCAAGGCAAAGGTGGCGCTTTGGTAGAAAAGTACGAAGGCGATTACAACAATATTGTTGGTTTGCCCGTGGATACCTTGCTGAAAAACTTTCCGGATATTTTAAGAGAAACCATTGAAGCAGAAGTGGTAGAGGAAACTGAAGCGGCAACTGATGCAGGGGACGAAGCCACCAGCAGTAATTAATACTTGCATCAAACCGTTTGCATTAAGTTATTTGTATCAACCCGAAAAGTAACTGATAACTTTCATGATTGAATCAAAGCGTGAAACGAACGAATCTGAAGCGGTAGAACAGTGAAGATTTGCTGCAGAACGTTGACGGCATTATTTCATGTTTAACGTGTTTGGTTTCCTTTTGTTACACTAAGCGACGTGTATTTATTGGCAAGCTCACCTTACGGTAGGGAAAGAGGCTAGTGGTGGGACAACATCCTGATTTGGATCGTGTTCTTTTTACAGAAGACGAAATCCGCAGCCGCGTCAAGGAAATGGGCGCGTGTATTACGCAGGATTATGCAGGCAAAAGCATCGTGGTTATCTCTGTGCTTCGTGGCGCAGCTATTTTTATGGCTGATTTAGTTCGCGAAATTAAGTTGCCTGTTGAAATGGACTACATGGCAATTTCTTCATATGGAAATGGTGCTAAAAGTTCTGGTGTTGTACGTATCTTGAAAGACTTGACTTCTTCTATTGAAGGTAGGCATGTGCTTATCGCAGAAGACATTTTAGATAGTGGACTCACTCTTCGCTATTTAATAAAGAATCTGGAATCGCGCAATCCTGCTTCTATACAAGTAGCTACGCTTTTGCGTAAAGATACGCCTAATCAGGCTGATATTGACTGTAAATACATTGGTTTTGAGTGCCCTGACGAATTTATTGTGGGATACGGTTTAGATTATGCGGAGCGCTATCGAAACTTGTCCTGCATCGGGGTATTGAAGCCGGAAATAATTGAGTAAAATCGAAGCGGCGATTTTAGAGTATAGAGAGATTTTTGTAAGATAAGGAATACAGCACTTTATGGCACAAACTCCCAATCAAAAAAATCCTAAGAATTTTAAACAGCCCAACCGAACGAATGTGGTCACTATCATTGTGTTCCTCATTATTGGTGTGTTCTTCCTGTTTATGATGGGTCGCACTATGACTTCGGCAACGGGGGTAACCCAAACCGATGAGCTGCAGACTTCTGAATTTATGCAGGCGGTAGAGCAGGGGCGCGTAAGCACAGCAGTGTACGACACGGGTTCGTACACCATCACGGGTACCTATTACCCCGCTTCTACGGCTGGCGGTGCCACTGCGGATGCGTACAATGAAGCATTTGATGCACTGAATTCTGAGCTTGGTACGATGAACAACGGTTCGGCTCGTTTGAACATTGTTGAAACTCAACAGCTTGCAGTGGCAAATCTGGGCTCGGAACACAACTACACCGTAACGTGGGTTGGCCAAGATTCGCTTGGCCAGTTGATGGCAGCAAATCCCCAGATTCAGTACAGCGTACGTTTAGCATCTCCTTGGGGATCTATTCTGGCATCCATTTTGCCTATCCTGATTATTGCGGGTTTGCTTTTGTTCTTCTTCTCTCAGATGAACAAGGCAAACAATTCGCAGATGTCCTTCGGCAAGGCAAAATCAAAAGACTACGTTGAAGAGCATCCTGACGTTAAGTTTTCCGATGTTGCTGGCGTTGACGAAGCGGTAGAGGAAATGCAGGAGATCAAGGACTTCTTGGAAAATCCTGCAAAGTATCAGTCTCTGGGTGCAAAGATTCCTCGTGGCTGCTTGCTGGTAGGCCCTCCGGGTACTGGTAAGACGCTGCTTGCGCGTGCTGTTGCAGGCGAAGCAGGGGTTCCATTCTTTAGTATTTCCGGTTCCGATTTTGTAGAAATGTTCGTTGGCGTTGGTGCTTCGCGTGTTCGAAACCTTTTCAAGAAGGCAAAGGAAGCATCGCCTTCTATTATCTTTATCGACGAAATTGATGCCGTTGGTCGTCAGCGTGGCGCTGGTCTTGGTGGCGGTCACGATGAACGCGAACAAACTTTGAATCAGTTACTGGTAGAAATGGACGGTTTCGAAGCAAACGATTCTGTTGTATTGATTGCTGCCACCAACCGTGCTGACGTTTTGGACCCAGCGTTGCTGCGTCCTGGTCGTTTTGACCGTCAGATCGTGGTTGATGTTCCTGATGTTAAGGGTCGTGAAAAGATTCTGAACGTTCATGCGGCGAATAAGCCATTGAGCGATGATGTTGACTTGGTAAGCTTGGCTAAGTTGACTCCTGGTTTTTCTGGTGCTGACTTGGCGAACTTGCTTAACGAAGCGGCTATTCTGACGGCTCGTCGCAACAAGCGTGTTATTTCTAACAAGGAAGTTCAGGATTCCATGGAGCGAGTTATTGCTGGTCCTGAACGCAAGGGTAGGGTTTTGGATAAGCAGACACGTACCACTATTGCTTACCACGAATCTGGTCATGCTCTTGTTGGTCATTTGCTTGAAAACGCCGATCCAGTACATAAGATTTCAATTATTTCGCGCGGTCGCGCGTTGGGTTATACCCTGTCTATTCCTGATGAGGATAAGGTACTCAACAGCCGCAACCAGATGCGTGATGAATTGGCAGTGTTCCTTGGCGGCCGTGTGGCAGAAGAATTGTTCTGCGATGACATTACGACGGGCGCTTCAAACGACCTTGAGCGTGCTACGAAGATGGCTCGCTCTATGGTTACCAATTACGGCATGAGCTCAGAATTGGGTGTTCAGGTATTTGGTCAGCCAAACCACGAAGTATTCTTGGGCCGCGATTATGGCAATACCCAGGACTACTCTGACGATACGGCACGTCGCATTGACGATGAAGTAGCTCGCATTATGAAGGAAGCTCATGATCGTGCCGAAGCAATCTTGTCCGCTCATCGCGATCAGATGGATTTGATGGCATCAGTTTTGCTTGAACGTGAAACGGTTGACGGAAAAGCATGCCAGGCTTTGCTGGATAATCACTGGGATGAATATCTGAAGGAAGAGCAGAAGGAAACTGAAGAGCGTAAGCTTGAAGAGGAAAAAGCCCAGGCAGAGGCTGCTAGCAACCAAAGCAATGGTGGCTCATCTGATCAAGGTGGCACTCAAGATGGATCAGATCTGCCTACTCCGATAGG
>URMQ01000042.1 GCA_900548955.1 uncultured Eggerthella sp.
AAATGTCAGCGATTGTTGTTAGAGGTCAATGTTTCGGGAGAAGAAAGCAAGAGCGGCTTTGCGCCTCAGGAAGTTATGGGGGTATTGCAGCGTGCTAAAGGTTTGTCACATATTTCAATTGAAGGTCTTATGACGATGGCACCGCAAGGGAATTCACAAGCAATTATTGATACCTTTTCGGGACTGGCTCAGCTCAAAGAAACTATCAATGTGTGGTTAAAAAAAGAAGATGCAGGCCTTTTGTCTGCTCTTTCTATGGGAATGACCGAAGATTGGCGTGTTGCAGTGGGCTTTGGCACTACGATAGTGCGAATTGGTCGAGCGGTCTTTAGTGATGCTTTTGAAGAGGCTTAAAGCACCTTGCCAGAAATACTTGCTAAAAGTTTCGCATTGAAGCTTTACGTCAAAGAGCTGGTAAGCACTTGAATTACGAGGCATTTTTCGAGAATATAAAGTTTACACGATTTAACAAACTAACCAGAAGGGTATTGAGATATGGATTTTCCCCGTCCCTCCGTTTCTCCAGGTAATCTTATTGGAGATTTGAAGGACCGATTTGGATTCGGTGGCGGTAAGCAGCAGCATAATTATGACGAAGAACCATATTATGATGACTATGACAATTACGGCTACGACGACAACAATCCTTACGATTCTGAAGATATGTATGCTACCCAGGCAGATCCCTATGACCGTCTTGAGTACACCACGCGCTCTGCTGCGTCTCGTTCATCCCGAGCTTCTGGCTATGGAAGTTCACCTCATCTGGTGAGCTCAAGCGATATTCGTGCTACCACGAGCGCTTATGGTGTTTCTGCCGCAGCAACTTCTTCGTACGCGTCTTCTTCCTATGGTTCATCTTATACCGAAGGTGGCTATACCGATGGTGGAGCAGGATCTTTGTATGATGCTGGCTCATCAACATCGGAAGGGGTTGAATCTGAACAATATGATGTTCCTGCCACTACCTATACTGATTTTGTATCGCCCTATAAAGATCATGCACGACAGAGTGGTTTGAGTTCTAGTGCAACGGGCACAACTGGAATAGGTGCCTCAAGTGCGGTTTCTTCTGGTGCCTCTCGTTCGTCAGGATTGGATTCGCTCTTCGCACCTTCTACTTCGCAGCCGACTTCTAATTCAGATTTGCAGGATACATCGTTAGTGGACTCCGGTGCATCTGCAAGCGGGGCATCAATAACTAGCCTATCGAGAGAAATAACGCTTTTGCAACCAGTTTCTTATGACGATGTTGCTTCGGTTGCCCGTTCGGTAAGATTGGGTAATATTGTAGTGCTTTCGCTGCGATCAACTGATTCTGCTCTCGCAAAACGAGTATTGGATTTTTCCTTTGGTGTAGCTTCTGCGTTGGATGCTAAGGTTGATTGCGTGGCAAACAAAACGTTTGTTATTGTGCAAGGCAGAGATCTTTCTCTTGAAGAACGTCATCGTCTTCAAAAGCAAGGTATTTTGTAAGCAAGGTAAGAAGAGCAGCTAAGGACGTAGCGTTACCATGATTTCGTATATTCTTGTTACTCTGGCTGATACGTATAGCTTGGTTATTTTCGTCTATGTCATGATGTCATGGATTCCTTCAAACTCGGGCATCATTGGCGATTTGCGGTCTGCGCTTGGGAAGATTTGCGATCCGTATCTAGACTTATTCAGGCGATTTATCCCTCCTATTGGGGGAATGATAGACATTAGTCCGATTGTTGCACTGCTTGTGTTACAGTTCGGAGTAAGGTTTATTGTTGCGCTCTTGTAAAAAACTGATACGTTGCACTGTAGTAGCATACGATCAAAATAAGGTAACCAAATAACAATGTTGTTGTATTGGTATGGAACTGCTACATGAAACGCAACATACGAAACTATAAGTTGTTAAATTTGAGCTATCATAGGAGCAGCTCATAGCAAATAGATAATACGTTAGGGGTATTTCATGGCGATCACTTCCGCTGACATCCAGAATCAGAGTTTCAAGATCGAGCGTCGTGGTTATGACGTTGATGAAGTAGATGCATTTTTGGAGCGTGTAGCTTCCGAAATCGACGACCTGAATGATGAGATTGCTCGTCTTCGCATCCAGGCATCCGAGGCATCGGCTGCTGCACGTACTGAAGTTATTTCTCAGCCTGTTGTTGAAGAACATGTAGCAAGCCAAGAAGAATTGGCAGAAAGAGATGCAAAGATTGCTGAACTTGAAGCTCGTTTGCGTGAACGTAAGAGCGATGATAGTGCAATTGCACAAGCGTTAATTGTTGCTCAACGTACTGCGGATGAGATTATTTCTAAAGCAAAAGCTGAAGCCGAGCAGACTCGTATCAATGCCGAAGAAGAAGGCAAGCGTATTCTTGATAAGGCAAACACCGAAAAACAGCGTGTTATTGACCATATCAACGAACTTTCTGCTAGCCGTGAACAGGTACGTGAACAGTATCAGGATATGCTCAAAGAATTCATCGGTTCTGCTACGCAGCGTTTATCCGAGATTGGTGGAGAAGTTACTGCTGGTATTGAACTTCCTGCAGAACTGCTTGAAACTTCATCAACCGCAAAGTCTGATAACGCTTCTCAGGTAGTAACAAGCACACCGGCTGCTTCTTCAAGTGCTGCTCCTAAGTGGGAACCAAGTTCTTCTGTTGCAACGTACACTACACCAACCGTAACTCCTGTTGTTAGTGCTCCTGCAACTCCTAAACCATCTGCAGCTTCCAAGGACTTTTCTGGATACGGTGATGCGGATGATTCCTTCACGTTCGACGATGTAGATTAAGCACCACTAAAGCGTTTCGCACGTTTTTACGCGCACTATGTAGAGCGTGTGTGTATAGTGAAGTGACGCTACGTATTAACAAAGACACATTCCTTAGACGCAGTACTGTTGCTTTTTATTAAGCAAGGGTGCTGCGTTTTTGGTATAGAGGATCAACGCTGTGTCTATAGAGCCCTACGGTTTACTGTTTTTGGCCATGTCCTGCAGATTTTGGGAGAACAAGTAGGAAGTGCGTAACCTGAACTCAGGTTTGCTGATGCATTAGTTTTACTGATTGTTGTGACACATGCGAAGTGAGTCCGAAAAAGCGAAAGAAGAGTGGGTCTATAAGCCGGGTTCTGTAATCGGCAATCATTTATCTCGATTGCGTGTCACCACGCAACTCAAGCACGCAACCCGAACGCGCGGAAAGGCGGCCGCATGGCGTTCCTATTTGCGCTTGCTTCAGATGGGGTTTACCAAGCTACATTGTTACCAATGTACTGGTGCGCTTTTACCGCACCGTTTCAGCTTTTCTCCCGCCACCTTTGATAGTATCTTGTGCGATAGCTATTGAAGGTGGCGGGAGAGTTTTCTTTTCTGTGGCACTATCCGTCGGGTCGCCCCGCCCAGCTGTTAGCTGGCATCTTGCCCTTTGAAGCCCGGACTTTCCTCATGCTAAGCACGCGATTGCCCGACCCACTCCGACCAGCTATTGTATCAGACCGTAGAAAACTTACCCAGAATCGCTTTTAAGGTACTGTAAAATGCCTACATTATGGGTAGCGCGAAAATCTGAAAGGGGCATAAATGAAGCGCTGTTTATTAGTGGGAGCTGCGCCCTCAACAGGTGAAGGGCTTGACTACATATTGCAAACCCAGTCATTCGATGCTCTGTATGCTGTTGACGGTGGTTACGCGCAGCTGGCGAAGCGCTCTCTTGTTCCAGATTCGATTTTTGGAGATTTCGATTCACTTGGTTCTACTCCAGATCATCCCTCGGTATATCGCTACGACACTCACAAAGACTTTACTGATATGGATTTAGCAATTCATCATGCGCTGCGTTCTGGCTATGGGGAACTGGTGGTGTGTAACGCTTTTGTGGGTAGACTCGACCACACTATCGGGAATATGCAGCTATTGATTCAAGCAGCTATGCAGGGTATTTGTATTTGGGGAATTGAGGAAGATGAAGCCATTGCGCCTGTGGTGGCGCCAGGGCCATTTTCGTCCCTTTCTTTTTCTGAGGGGGCTACAGGAATATGTTCAGTTCTTTCGCATAGCGATGTGGTTAGAGGGGTAAAAGAAGAAGGGCTTGAATGGAGCCTTGAGGGGGCTACGTGCACTAACAGGGCGCTGTGGGGAATTTCAAACGAGCTAAAAGGAATGCCAGCACGCATTTCTATAGAAGAGGGTTCTCTTTGGGTTACCTTTCCTTTAAAGGAATTTTCCCGAGCCTATTATGACTTTCTGCAAGAATAGGTACTACAATACCTACATTACATAAAGGGGAGCTTATTTTGCTGAGAGGAAGCGCAAGCTTCGACCCTATGAACCTGATATGGATAATTCCAGCGAAGGGAGACAAAGATGACGCAAATTGATGCGGCGCGTGCAGGCATTTGTACGCCAGAAATGAAAGCAGTTGCCGCTAAGGAATATAAAACTCCTGAAGAAATTCGTGATGCGGTAGCAATAGGGCGCATTGCTATTCCTGCAAATATCAATCACACCACATTAGATCCCGAGGGCGTTGGTGAGGGTCTTCGAACTAAAGTCAATGTTAACCTGGGCATTTCGGGCGACTTAATGGATGAAGAAATGGAGCTTGAAAAAGCACGTGTCGCCATCGAATTGGGTGCTGAAGGCATTATGGATTTAAGCAATCACGGCAAAACGCGAGAATTCCGTCGTAAGTTACTGGCAATGTCTCCTGCTATGATTGGGACTGTTCCTATGTATGATGCCATCGGGTATTTAGAAAAGCCTCTTATCAGCATTACCGCGCAAGACTTTCTTGATGTAATTCGCGCTCACGCTGAAGATGGTGTGGATTTCGTTACAGTTCATGCTGGTATGAATCGTCGAGTTATTGAATCCTTTAAGGAAACAGGACGCTTGATGAATATTGTTTCACGTGGCGGCTCGCTCATTTTTGCCTGGATGGAAGCAACGGGAAATGAAAATCCCTTCTATGAGCACTACGATGAAGTTCTTGAAATCCTGCACGAATATGACGTGACTATAAGTATTGGCGACGCTATGCGTCCTGGATGTACCTATGATGCAAGTGATGCTGGTCAGATTGCTGAGCTGATTGAAATAGGGAAGCTTACCAAGCGCGCCTGGGATGCTGGAGTTCAAGTTATGGTTGAAGGTCCTGGCCATATGGCACTTGATGAAATTGCTGCCAATATGAAAATGGAAAAACGACTTTGTCATAATGCGCCATTTTATGTACTGGGTCCATTGGTGACCGACATTGCTCCAGGTTACGATCATATTACTGCTGCCATTGGCGGTGCTGTGGCTGCATCAAATGGTGCGGACTTCTTGTGTTACGTAACGCCTGCTGAGCACTTGCGTCTGCCTGATGCTGATGATGTGCGTGAAGGGCTGGTGGCGACCAAGATTGCGGCACATGCGGCAGATATCGCAAAGGGCGTTTCCCATGCGCGTGATGTAGATAATCGCATGAGCGATGCTCGTAGGCGCGTGGATTGGGAAGAAATGTTTTCCTTAGCAATAGACCCCACTAAACCGCGAAAGTATTTCGAAAGCGCACCGCCATCTAACGAGGGCACTTGTACGATGTGCGGGAAAATGTGTGCGGTTCGTACTGTTAATACCATTATGGATGGTTTGGTGATTGACCTAGGTGACGAACTGAGCTCTTCGCAGGGCAATAAAGATGAAGATAAAGATAATTCGGATGATGCCTAAAAAGTGACAATCAAGTAAGCAGAGAAGTTTCTTAAAAGCGATAATAGGATTGTTTAGTACTTAATTTGTTTGAAAGTGAGCGCGGCATGATTCCTTGTGCATTAAGTATCGCGGGTTCTGATTCGAGTGGTGGAGCAGGAATTCAGGCAGACATAAAAACTATGACTGCTTTAGGGGTGTATGCCGAAACGGTAATTACTGCTCTTACGGCTCAGAATACCCAGGGCGTGCAAGGGGTTTTGCCTATTGCATCAAGTTTCATTACGCAACAGATTGAAAGTGTGTTTTCCGATATTCGTCCCGATGCTGTGAAGATTGGCATGTTACCTAATGAAGACAGTATTTGCGCGGTAGCTCGTGGTCTTCGTGGTTGGCAAGCAGATCATGTGGTTCTTGATCCGGTGTTGGTTGCTACTTCAGGTGCGTCGTTGTCTGAAGATGGAGCGGTTGCTGCTCTTGGAAAAGAATTGCTTCCCTTAGCTGAAGTAGTAACGCCTAACATTCCAGAGGCACAGGCACTTTCGGGAATGCCCATTGAAACCGAGGACGACATGGTGGCGGCGGGGATTATTCTTTGCAAACGAGGCGCCAAAGCGGTTTTAATTAAAGGGGGCCATTTGCAAACCTGTGCTGATGATGTTCTAGTATTTGGCGAAGGTAATTTTGAATGGTTCCGTGCTTCTCGGGTTAAGACTCAAAATACTCATGGAACAGGGTGTACCTTATCTTCTGCCATTGCGGCATATTTGGCAAAAGGTCTTTGCCTTGTTGAAGCGATTGAACGCGCGAAACGCTACCTAACCGGTGCATTGATTCATGACCTTGACTTGGGCAAAGGATACGGACCTGTTAACCACATGTGGGCATACGGCGCCAACGCATAGCGCTTGGTCAGATACTTCAAATGCATTTTGGCGCTGCTGTTTACCGTTTGAGTTGCTTCGCTTTTCATCGCTTTTCTTTTGCGCAAAGAAAGCAGCGGAAATAATTCGAAAAACGATTGTTCCATCCCAACGATTATTCTCGAACACCTGGGGCTGCTTTTTTAAAGCGCTAAAGAAAAGCTACGCTCAGAACGCCTCAAAGCAGCAAACAGCAGCACCAAATATCTTTGAAATGGTTTGTGCGCAAGGGTGATTAGCGCATAAGTTTTTGTGCATAAGCAAGAAGGGTGTCGCGATCAACGGTGAGCTCTTCTTTTGCAACAGCGCTAAACACCTCATTGAGTAAAAGCCCTATCTGAGGACCTTCGGGCGCTCCTAAATCGATGAGATCCTTGCCAGTAATTGGTAGATCATGCACGGTAAGGCAAGCTCCTTCATTGCGCATGTCGTTAAAGATCTGCTCAACTTCATCTATGGTTTTAACGCGTTTATGGCTAAAGGGTGCCTGACCTAAAGCATCTCCACGCATGAGATCACACATAACATGGAAAAGATGTTCGTTGTCTTCGAGTTTTGCAAACAGAATTCGCACATCTTTTCGGGTAGGCTTGGGATGATCGTCATGAAAACGAACCAAGAGTTCTAGATCGTGCAGTTTTTTGCGACTGAAATGAAGTCGCTTTGCTGCGGCGCGAAGATGATCAATGCTTGCCAGGGGATGTCCTGGCATGTGACCAATTCCGTTTTTGTCACGGAAAAACGTATCTGGTTTTCCTGCATCGTGGAAAAGCGCCGCCCAACGAACAAGGGGCTCAGGCGGGGTGTTTTCGATAACGCAGGCGGTATGCTCCAATACATCATAGATATGCCAGCGACTATGCTGGTCAAACCCTTTCATTTTTTGCAGCTGAGGGAGAATAGGGCTTAGCACTTCGGCATAGGTTACTAAAACCTTTCGAATATTTTCTCCGCACAGCATACCTTCCAGTTCAGCTGCTATGCGCTCTCCTGCGACATGTTCAAGCGTAGGTGCTTTTTCGAACAGGGCATTTTCGGTATCAATTGCGATCGAAAAAGAAAGTTGTGATGCAAAACGCAAGGCGCGCACAATGCGTAAGGCATCTTCTTGAAAGCGCTGTAGGGGACTTCCGACGCAGCGGATCAGCTGTTGGTGTAAATCCTCTTGACCATTATAGGGATCCACTAAACCGCGTGTGGGATGAAAGGCCATTGCGTTGATGGTGAAATCACGGCGAGCAAGATCTTCAGTAATAGAAGAAACGAAGGTCACAGAACTCGGATGACGATGATCAATATAGGGAGCTTCGCTCCTAAAGGTAGTTATTTCTATGGGGTAATCATCGCAGACTATGGTTACCGTGCCATGCTTGGTGCCCGTTTCGTATACAGCGCACCCTTTGTCGCGGGTAATATGAGCTACGGCTTCCCATCGTGCGTTTGTGGCTATATCAGCATCATGTGGAGCGACATTTCTTAAGGCATCGCGCACAAAACCCCCTACGATCCATGCTTCGTAGCCGGCTTCTTCAATGTAGGAAATTACGTTAAGTACTGGTTGAGGAATTTCTGAAAGTAGGGGATAAGCTGTGGTAGATAATGCGTTTTCGTAAGACACAATTAATCCCCTTTCTCCTCGTGTGGACTTATAGTATAAATCATGCCTGCTTGCGCATATGCTTTGCTTTTGAGGGTTCTTCTGCTTTTCTGGGAAGTTTTCTGTCGTAGAATTGAATGCAAACACGCCGCTATCGCACAACTGTTGTTAAGGGGATTTTCGTGATTGATGAAATCCATATTCGTGACGTTGCACTTATCCATGAAGCGCGGTTCACTCCGAGTGAATCACTTACGGTAATAACAGGTGAAACAGGAACAGGCAAAACTGCATTATTAAACGCACTTAAGCTTCTTGTCGGGGAGCGATTCGATGCAGGTCTAGTGCGTGAAGGAGCAGGGGAGCTTAATGTTGAAGGACGCTTTTTCTTTGAGGGTGAAGAAGAGGGCGTCGTAGCTATTCGCCGTGTTGGAGTACAAGGTCGATCTCGAGTTAGTATTGATGGTTCGCTTGCTTCGGTAAAAGAACTGGCAAGTCGTATAGGAGCTCATGTTGATTTATGTGGACAACATGAACATCAGCACTTGCTTTCTCCAATTTATCAACGACAGTTGCTTGATGCCTGGGCAGGAGAAGCAGTGCTTCCTTTTTTAAAAGACTATCAAACAAAGTTTTCCCTTGTTAAAGAAGCTCAGGCGGAATTAGATCGTTTGCTTGATTTGGAATCGGCAGATGGTGTGGAGCTTGATCGTGCTCGTTTCGCTTTGGAACAAATTGCTGCCGTGGATCCTCAAGAAGGTGAATATGAGGATCTGCAAGCAATCCTACCGCGATTGGAGCATGCCGAAATGCTGCAAAGTGAAGCGGTCAATGCGCAAACGCAGCTGAGTTCTTCAGAAGGTGTTTTAGAAAAACTGGATGCCGTCTTGTCTTCACTTAGCAAAATAGCGGCAGTCGATGAAAGCGTAGAAGAGCAGTGCAATACTGTTCGTGAAGCATTTTTTACCTTGGAAGATGTAGCACGCACTATGGCAACCTATCGTGATCAGGTTGAATTTTCGGGCGAAGAGCTTGAAGAAGTGCAAGAGCGTATGGCTTCGCTTCAGGGATTGATGCGCGGCTTTGGTCCCCGTATGGAAGATGTATTTGCTCTAAGAGAAGAATCTCACGCAAAACTTGCTGAATACGAGGGGCGCGATGAATTGATTGAGCAAGCACGTAAGAATCGCGTTGCTGCGGAAAACGAACTTGAAGCAGCTGCTCATGCACTAGAAAAAGCTCGTAAGGCAGTAGTACCTCAGTTTTTAGCTGAAGTGCAAAAGCAGATGAGCAGGCTAGAGATGGGCTCGGCAAAACTAGAGGCGGATCTAGTTGCCCTTCCGCGCGACCAATGGGATTCATGGGGTCCTCACACCTGTGAATTTATGTATGCCGCAGGTGAAGCCATGAAGCCTCAACGATTGCAAAAAATTGCATCAGGGGGCGAAATGAGCCGTATTATGCTTGCTCTTAAAGTTGTTTTAGGTAAAAACGATAACGTAGATACCTTGGTTTTTGATGAAATTGATGCAGGCGTAGGTGGTTCAACGGCGCGTTCTCTAGCTGATGTTCTTCGTGATTTGTCAGCCACCCATCAGGTAATCGTTGTTACTCACCTGCCGCAGGTTGCGGTATGCGGAGATGTGCACTATCTGGTGACGAAAAGCGAAAGCGCCATGCCAGAGACGTATCTGACGCTTTTATCTGAAGATGAGCGAGTAAAAGAAATAGCGCGTATGCTTTCGGGTGAGGCAAATGAAGTGGCGCTTACTCATGCGCGTGAATTGCTAGAAGAGCGAAAGCTTGGATTTGGAGCAGAATAACGTTTTAAGAGATGAGATATTTCGTGAACCAAGAAACTTCAGCAGCGCCTACAAACACTTCTTCTATTGCTGTGGGTTGCCATCTATCTTCAGCGAATGGGTATACCGCAATGGCGAAAACCGCTCAGTCAATAGGGGCGCATACCTTTGCGTTTTTTACACGCAATCCTCGTGGCGGCAAGGCAAAGGCGATTGATCCAGCTGATATCGAATCGTTTAGCGCGGCGGCGCATAATGCAGGCATTTCTCAGATTGTGGCGCATGGTTCGTATACGGTTAATCCCTGTTCGGCAAAAGAACACGTGCGCGCATTTGCGTATAAGGCGCTAGAAGAAGACTTGCATCGTATGGAATACACTCCAAATCAGCTATTCAATATTCATCCTGGTTCACATGTGGGCCAGGGAACCCAGGCAGGTATTGACCAAATTGCAGAAGTGCTTAATGCGGTACTTACTAAAAACCAAACCACAACTTTACTGCTGGAAACTATGGCAGGTAAGGGAAGTGAAGTGGGCTCTTCTTTTGAGGAGCTTGCTGCCATTATTGATCGGGTTGATCTAAAAGAAAAAGTGGGTGTTTGCCTAGATACGTGCCATGTTTGGGATGCGGGCTACAACATTGTGGACAACCTGGAGGGAGTTCTTGAAGAATTTGATTCGATATTAGGACTTGAACGACTTCGTGCGCTTCATATTAACGATTCGTTGAATCCAAGAGGATCTCGTAAAGACCGTCATGCTCGCATTGGTGAAGGTGAAATAGGCGCAGATGCCTTGGTGAAGGTGGTTTTGCATCCAAAATTGCGCGGATTACCCTGTATTTTAGAAACTCCTAACGAATTATCTGGCTACAAAAAAGAGATTGCCTTTTTCTATGCTTGCGAACGTGAATCTCTTTGAGTACTATTAGCTTGTCTTATTCAATCCCCCTTTTACAACAGCTGTCTTAATGAGTGCCCGTGTGAAAGTGTGTATGGGCAAGCTGTGTGTTGAAGTCTGATCTAGGAGGACTCTCGTGAAATTCTTTCTCGATACCGCCGATCTCGACGAGATCAAAGAGGCGGCAAGCTGGGGTGCGCTTGCTGGTGTTACTACCAATCCTACGTTGTATTCACGTATTGGCGGTAAGCTGGCAGATTTCCACAACCACATTGCTCGCATTTGTGAAATCGTAGACGGTCCCGTTTCTGCGGAATCTGTTGCGATGACGCGTGATGAAATTATCAAAGATGGTCGCGAACTTGCGGCAATTGCTCCTAATGTTGTTGTAAAAGTACCCACCATGATTGAAGGCTTGGCTGCTACTAAGGTGCTTGCCTCTGAGGGTATTCCTGTAAACATGACGTTGTGCTTCACGGTTCCTCAGGCAATCATGGCTGCTCGCGCAGGTGCTCGCTATGTAAGTCCTTTCATTGGCCGTTTCGATGACATTTCTGAAGATGGTCTTGATCAGGTAGCCAATATTGTTACTGCCCTGAATAATTTCGACTTTACTGAAAACACCGTAAATGGTGAACAAATTGAAGTAATTGCAGCATCTATTCGTAGTGTGTTCACGCCGGGAGAAGACTTCCAAAATCTTCGTTCCCGCGCCGCTTTCAAT
>URMQ01000043.1 GCA_900548955.1 uncultured Eggerthella sp.
AAATTGTTCCCACTAACCAAATTGGTCCTTTACACAAAATACTCCACAGGTTGTTCAATCTGTGGAGTATTATTCTAATTCAGGAGGATTTTCTTGTGGTTCTTGAACACACGTTGTTTTCTCATCGCCCAAAATAGTACAAATCATGCTTAATTTGCCATTTGGAGGCTCAAATGGCGGAATTTCCGAGTTGGACCGTATCAATCCGAATTAACTGCACCTCTTTTGGGCTTCTACAACTATGGTTTGCTGCTGTTACGCCATTTTTGCCTCATAGCCTTCTTCCACTACCGCATCAATCAGCGTCTCATCAGAAACTTCGGTCGTAAGCTTCACTGTCGCACTCTTACCTTCCAAATCCACGATAGCCTCTTCTACACCTTCAACACGTTCAAGCCCCTTCTTTACATGAGCTACGCACTTTTCGCACATCATTCCTTCTACGTGCAATACTTTTTCCATGGTTTCTTCCTTTCCTTTAGGTTCTTTTTTGTTGTGCTCTACTTCACCGTTTTCAACAGTATTGTTTCCAATTTCGTTATTCTTGCCAGCTTCGTCATTAGAAACTTTGTTTTTAACAACAACCCCAGCAGAAACAGTCTCTTCACATGATGCTTCATTGAACGATGACTTTTGAAATGGCGGTTTCCATCGACGCAAACGTAAAGCATTGGTAACTACGCAAACCGAACTAAAACTCATAGCAGCTGCTGCAATCATGGGGTTTAAGCTAAAGCCTGCCCACGCCAAAGCACCAGCAGCAACCGGGATACAAATTGCGTTATAGAAAAGCGCCCAGAAAAGATTTTGTTTGATATTGCGCATAGTAGCGCGCGACAAATCTAGCGCAGCAGGTACATCAAGTAAATCACTATGCATCAATACAATATCGGCACTTGAAAGAGCAATGTCGGTACCTGCCCCAATCGCAATGCCTACATCCGCACGTGCCAAGGCGGGTGCATCGTTAATCCCATCACCAACCATGGCAACTTTACCTTTTTCGGAAAGTTCGCGAACTACTCGTTCCTTGTCCGCTGGGAGCACTCCTGCAATTACTTCATCGGTGCCTACCTGAACATGAATTGCCTGCGCAGTGCGGGGGTCATCGCCTGTTAGCATTACCGTTCGAATGCCCATATTTTTAAGCTGTGCTACAGCAGCAGCACTTGAAGGCTTTACCACATCAGCAATTGCTACAAACCCGAGAAGAGTTTTACCCTCAGCGAAATAGATAACGGTCTTGCCTTCATTAGCAAACTGTTCAATTTGATTACTGAAGTTTTCATTCTTGGTATTTTCTTCTGAAAGACTACCTAGATCTGCAACCCCTTCAGCTTTCATCATGCGTGCATTGCCTGCGTAGCACCACATATCTCCAATTTTGCCCGAAACGCCTTCTCCGGCGGTTTGCGTAAACTGTTGAACTTCAGGAATAGAAATTCCTTGACGCTTTACATAGCGCATTATTGCCTGGGCAAGGGGATGTTCGGAATATGATTCCAAGCCACCCATCAAACTTAAAAGCCTATCTTGCTTTTCTGGTTGGGCAACCACCACATCTGTCACCTCAGGCATTCCTTGAGTAATAGTGCCCGTTTTGTCTAAAATTACCGTTTTTACCGCATGAGCAGCCTCAAGCGACTCTGCTGATTTCACTAAAATACCGCTAGTAGCACCACGACCCGTTCCCACCATAATTGCCGTTGGCGTTGCAAGACCTAGTGCACAAGGACAAGAAATAACCAAAACGGAAATAGCATAGGTAAGTGACGTAGAAACATCCGCGCCCACAGCCACCCAAATACAAAAGGTTATTACTGCCACACCTATTACAACAGGTACGAAAATGCCGCTGATTTTATCCGCCATCTTTTCGATAGGCGCTTTAGAACTCGTGGCTTCATCTACCAACCTTACAATGCCCGCCAAAACAGTATCAGCACCAACATGTTCAGCGCGCATAGTGAACCACCCTGCAGTGTTCACGGTAGCACCGGTAACACTATCACCTGCACGTTTACTTATCGGAAGCGGCTCGCCCGTAATAACCGATTCGTCAACCGAGCCTTGACCTTCCAGCACCACGCCATCAACAGGTACTGATTCGCCTGTTTTGACTATCAAAACATCGCCAACTCGTACCTGCTTTGCAGGAATTGAAGTTTCGACACCGTTTTCTAGACGTAAAGCCATCTTAGGCGACAAATCCATCAGCTGCGAAATAGAATCTGTTGTTTTCCCTTTTGCGCGCGCTTCAAGATATTTACCAAGCGTAATAAGCGTCAGAATCATTGCCGCGGATTCAAAATATAAGTTCATTGCAAACTGATGTGCTGCAGCCAGATTGCCATGCCCTAAGGTAAACGCCATTTGATACAAAGCATAGAGACCATAAATCGTCGCCGCGCCAGAACCAAGCGCAATAAGCGAATCCATATTGGGTGATCCGCGAAAGAGCGTGGTAAACCCTATGCGGAAAAACTTGAAATTAACCGCAATGACAGGAATTAGCAGCACGAAAAGAGTCAAAGCATACACCATGCTGTTTTCTGCACCCAGCAAAATACTTGGCAAAGGCCAGCCCATCATGTGCCCCATAGAAATGTAGAACAGCGGCACCATAAAAATAAGAGAAACAAAAAGACGTCTTTGCATATGATTTTTCTCTTGTTCAGCAGCAGAAACTGAAGAATTGACCGTGCTGCCATGGCTCGTTACGCTTAGATTGTCTCCGCCTTGAACGCTGCCATCATTACTATCATTACCGACTTTAGGCACGGCACCATATCCCGCCTTGTTAACCGCAGTCTCAATTGCCTGCGTTACCTGAGCAATGTCAGCGTCCCGATCAAATTCCACTTCCATCGAATTTTTCAGAAGATTAACCGTAGCGCAGCGTACTCCCTCAACCTTACTTGTAGTCTTTTCTACTCGCGCCGAACAGGCCGCGCAGGTCATACCTGTTACATCGAATGATTGCTTTAATGAGGTCGAAAGCGCCGTTTGGCTTACTTGCTCTGTTGCTGTTTTCACCGCTGTTGTAGTTGAAATTACCGTGTCTATTGAATCTGTTTTATGTTCTGTTATTTCCGTTGTCATTGTTTTCACCTGCAAAATCCTTAGTAAAAGCCTGTAAGGTAGTGAAAAGTGTCTGTTTAAGTATGCAAATTCCCTATTACCTGTACGCAGACTTCCTATTACGATCGCGCAAACTTTTTAATAAGACGCATTGCCTCTTCAATAATTTCGTCGTCACCGCGACGAATATGGTCTTTTACGCATGTTTCCAAGTGGTCTCTCAAAATAAGTTCTGCAGCTGAGTGCACTGCACTTTCCACTGCTGCTAGTTGCGTAAGTACATCACCGCAATATCGGTTATCGTCGATCATGTTTTTAACGCCGTTCAGCTGACCAATCGCACGATTAAGCCGCTTCTTTACATCTGCTTGAAGTTTTTCTGTGCGCTCGGTTTCTTTATAGTGGCATTCGCATATACGTTTTTCTTGAACTGCTTCGCTTTGTGTAATTTCCCGATTGTTATCTTGCAACATAGCTAACTACCTATTCATCTTATACTTGTTGTTAGGTCGCTTATCTCTATACCCCCAAGGGGTATCTAAGTTCACTTATCTGTATACCCCTGCGGGGTATTTATTGCAAGATAAAAGCGGTGAATAGATTCTTTTTTTCCTTTACCCCGAAGTTGAAGCAGCAACCAATTTGGTAACGTTTTAAAACGGCCTCTTTATTTATGAAATGCAGCGAGTACAATGAGGTAACGCAGAGCACAAACATGTAGGCAAAATGCTTCCGCGCGACGTATTTTCAAAGCTGCATGCCAACCAAGCCTACAACAGTAACCTGCAACAGTAGTATTACCAGGAAAACCTTTAAATATACTTGAGGATAAAATGCCCCAGAACAACGAACCACATAACTATCCTTCTCGTCGTCCTTCATCACGCTCGTATAATCAAGCGCACACCCAGCACTCTAATCGCGTGCCTACTTCTCAGCGTGTCAATATTCCCAACGCACGTGATGAACTAGAGCGTGAACGCGAAATGTATAGCGCTCATGATCCTCGTCAAAGCGCGCTTTCTCCTGCTCAGCGCTACGCACGGGCACAAAACAACCAAGCAGACACTAGACAGTGCTATTGGACACAACACCCTGAAGATTCAGGGCGGGGTTCTCGCATTTCGTACCAGAATCCTAATAACTCATACCCAGAATTTCAGTCCGAATTCAAACAAAATCCCGCTCGCACGAGCCGCACCCCTCGCGTAGGAGAAGCCACCCTAAGCGGTCGCATACCACAACAACAATCAGCTTCAAGCGGTAATGGAGTTATGCCTCGCCAAACCGTTCCTAACAATAGCCAAACCAGGCCTCGTCAAGCCGCCCCTACTCGTCGAAGCGCAGCTCAAAGACCCTATGCGCAAGCAGGAAATTATGGCGGAGTAAATCGCGCCGCAAACGAACAGGCAAATCGTGGCGCAAATCGGCCAATAAACCCTGCGGGAAGAATGTCTGATTCTTCAGATTTCAGCGCTGAGCGTTATCTGAGCGCTCAACGCCCTAAACGCAAAATGTCTGGTTCAACTCGCATAAAAATAATCGCAGGTGTTGTCGCAATCGCAGTTGTAGCCGTTGGCATTTTTGGCTTTATCACTTGGGATGCCAATAAGCCAGTAAATGTAACTATTAATGGACAACAGCAAACCATCTCTGGTCAGCAACGCACAATTGAAGGATTACTTGACACCAACACGGTATCGGTAACCCCTGGTAATTTTGTTGCAGTGGATGGCTCGGTTATTCGTCAAGGCGAAGGAACCCGCGCTAACGCTACCATCAATGGCGAAACCAAAGATGATCTCTCTATTCGCCTTAACGAAGGTGATGACATTTCGCTAAGCAACGGAACCGATATCACCGAAGATTACACACAAAGCGAGCCTCAAATTTTGCAACCTACCCTTGAAATTAAAGGAACGGGCGCGGTTCATCTTTACACTCAAAAGGGTGAACCAGGAGAAAAAGTAGTTCGTACTGGAAACGAGTCAGGAAAAACTGCCGAAGTCACCACAAAAGAACCCGTTAATGGTGTAGTTCAGTATTACAACGTTAATTCCAATGGAGATAAAGTAATCGCTCTTACCTTTGACGATGGTCCCTGGGATACCACAACGGCACAAATCTTAGACATCCTAAAAGAAAACGATGCCAAAGCAACCTTCTACACCATCGGTGAAAATATCTCCGGACACGAAGATCTGCTGAAACGCGCTTCAGATGAAGGACATGAAATTGGTACCCACACCTGGGATCATGCTGCAGGAAGCGGCCAAGGCGTTAGCCTTATTTTGATGTCGAGCGATGAGCGCAAGCAAGAGATTGAAAAAGGTATGCAAGCAATTAAAGATGCCTCAGGCAAAGATGCAAGTCAGCTATTCCGTTCTCCTGGCGGAAACTTTGATCAATCCGTTGCCAGCGATTTAAGTGAACTCATCACGGGCGAAATTGGTTGGAATATCGATACAGGAGACTGGCAGCGACCAGGTGCTGATGTCATTGCGCAGCGCATCGAAAGCGCTGGTCCTGGCGAAATCGTTCTGATGCATGATGGCGGTGGAGACCGCTCTCAAACGGTAAGCGCCCTTAAAGAAGCGCTGCCCAAATTAAAAGAACAGGGCTATCGTTTTATTACGGTCAGTGAACTGGTAAACACCTACCCTTATCAGGAAGGTCAAGGAGAATAGTGTCTAGGGAATAACATCCAGAGGATAGCTCCAAGGGGCACTATCCTACAATCAGGCACTATCTCCTTTAGAACAACATCTGGCTTTTAGTACAAACTACCCATTAGATGCCCTTAGGCGTCATGAGATGTTGATAGATCCCCAAAACTATAAGTTTTGGGGATCTTTTGTTGCTTTCTGATGTTAAAAAATCTTCACAATTGTTAAATTGACCTACAATACATACAGTTGCCCTGAGCGGCATATTTCGACCCGTTAGCGGAAGACACCCCACAGCGAAAACGTTTTGGGGCTTTATTTCTGCCTACAGCCGAAATCCGCTCCCGATGAAAGGCGAACTGTATTTATGGCAAAACGAACAAAAATTATCTGTACGCTCGGTCCTGCCGTGGATTCCGAATCCGCGCTCAAGAACCTTATTCTTGCCGGCATGGATGTCGCACGCTGTAATTTTTCCCATGGCTCCCACGCTGAACATAAAGCACGAATGGACCGTCTGAAAAAAGTCCGTCGCGAACTTGATTCACCCTGCGCCATCATGCTTGACACGAAAGGTCCAGGAATTCGCACAGGCAAACTAGAAGATGGCAAGCCTGTTCTTCTTCGAGCGGGGGACAATATTTTCCTTACCGAAGAAAACATCCTTGGCACTTCTCGTCGTATTCACCAAACCTTCCCCGGTCTCTATCAATATGTAGAACCTGGAACTATTATTTTGTTAGACGATGGCTTGATTGAGTTAGCTGTTGACCGTGTGTGTGGTAGCGAAATCCAATGCACGGTTCAAAATTCGGGCATGCTTGGCGAATGCAAACAGCTCAACCTCCCAGGAACCAACGTCCCTCTTCCTGTCATGACCGAGCAAGATAAAGAAGACCTCCTGTTCGCCATCGAACAAGAGGTGGACTTCGTTGCTGCATCATTTGTAAGCTGCGCCGAAGATGTTTGCGCTATCCGTTCTTTCTTGACCGAACATGGCGGCAATCATATCCGAGTGGTTGCAAAAATTGAAAATGGGCATGCAGTAGACCACATTGAGGAGATCATCGCTGCATCTGATGCCATCATGGTTGCCCGCGGGGACTTGGGCGTAGAAGTTCCTTCTAATCAGGTGCCTCTTCTTCAAAAGAATATTATTAAGACCTGCAATCAAGCTTATCGCCCTGTTATTACTGCAACGCAGATGCTGGAATCCATGATCCACAACCCTCGTCCAACTCGCGCAGAAGTCGCAGACATCGCAAACGCAATCTACGACGGCACCGATGCGCTTACCTTATCGGGCGAAACAGCTATCGGCATGTACCCTATTCCTGCAGTTCAAACCATGGCCCAGATTGCTGAAGCTACCGAACCGCACATCTATGAGCAAGGATCTATTCCTAATCGTACCTCAGAACCCAATGGCATTTCTGCGGTGGTAGGACTTGCTGCTGTTACTGCCGCTGAACACGTTGGTGCATCCTGCATCGTTACCCCTACCATGACAGGACGTACTGCACGTTTAGTTTCGAACTATCGACCCAAGGCACCCATTTATGCGGTAACGCCTTCAGAAGAAAATCGTCGTTCCTTACAGCTTGCTTGGGGTGTAACACCCCTTTTAGGCAAGGTAGTGGGCGATGCGTCCTTCGTTCTTGAACAGGCGCGTTCGGTTGTTACTGAAAAAGGTTATGTCCACAGCGGAGATGTTGCAGTATTCACCTTAGGAGATCGCACCACTTCACCAAACACCGATGATGCTGGCGTAGATCCCTCTCTTCCATCTCCTCGTCCTACTAATGTGATGCAGATTGTTCAAATTGGCATCGAAGAAGGAGGCAACTAATGACTTCTTCGAATTGTTATGCAGCAGTTGATATTGGCGCCTCTTCAGGTCGTGTCGTTGTTGGCACCGTACAAGATGGACGCATTGAACTTACCGAAATTCACCGCTTCGATAACATCCAAAAACGATCAGGCGGTCATGACTGTTGGGATATCGAAATGCTGTTCCGCGAAACTGTTGCGGGATTAGCAAAATGTAAAGAGGCGGGCTTTACCCCGAAAACTATCGGCATTGATACCTGGGGTGTTGACTTTGTTTTGCTTGATAAGAACGATCAACTGATTGGCGATGCCGTTGCTTATCGCGACGATCGAACCAACGGCATGTATTCAATTGCTGATCGCATTATGGCGCCCGATGAGGTATATCGCCGCACTGGCATTCAGCGCCAGCCGTTCAATACCATCTATCAGCTTATTGCCCTCAAGCGCGAACACCCTGAACAGCTTGAGCAAGCTGAAAGTTTCTTGATGATTCCTGATTACTTAGCATTCTTGCTTACTGGCGCCAAGGTAAATGAATACACCAATGCCACTACCACTTGCTTGCTTAATGCACGCACCCAACAATGGGATAGCGTAATTCTTGATGCATTCGATATACCCCAAGAAATGTTTTGTGAAGTAGTAATGCCTGGAACAGACCTAGGTGTAGTGAAGCCCGAAATTGAGCAAACACTTGGCTATGCCCCTCGCGTTATTGCCCCGGCTACTCACGACACTGGCAGCGCTTATTTAGCGGTTCCTGCCCGCGATAATGATGCAGTATTCCTCTCGTCAGGTACCTGGAGTTTGCTTGGTGTTGAAAACGAAGGCCCTATTACTTCTGACGCTTCACGTTTTCAAAACTTCACCAATGAAGGCGGCTATGAGCTACGCTTCCGCTTCTTGAAAAACATCATGGGTCTCTGGATGATTCAGTCTATTCGCCGTGAACTTAATGGCGTGTCATACGTCGAAGGAAAACAAGAAACCGAAGCTCAAGCAGAAACAAAAGCGACGCTTGAAGCCGAATTGCCTCCTTTTGTTGGCAGCACACACGAAATGGGTTTTGGCGATTTAATAGAAGAAGCCAAAGCGGCAAAAGATTTCGAAGCCCACGTCAACGTAAACGATGACCGTTTCTTAGCACCCGATTCCATGATCGATGAGATTCGCTTAGCCTGCTTTGAGACAGGACAGGCCATCCCGACAACGGTTGGCGAATTAATGCGCTGCGTTTATATAAGCCTGTCGACATGCTATGCCGAATCTATTGAAGAAATGGCTTCGCTTACAGGCAGAACCTACACTTCTATCAATATCGTAGGTGGCGGCTGTCAGGATGCCTATTTGAACGAATTAACCACCAAAGCATGCGGCATTCCCGTTTTCGCCGGACCTGTTGAAGGCACCAGCCTGGGCAACTTAATTGTCCAGATGATCGCCAGCGGCCAGATCGAGGATCTGCAGACAGCACGCGATATGATCCGCGCGTCCTTTGATATCGACATGGTCGACCCGCAGGAATAGACAAGTATGTCGCACGCAGCATCAGCTGTGTGTACAGCATATAGATGTACAGCAAGCAAACAGACAACAGGAGGTTGCCTATGCTAATAGAAACGAAAGCGAAAGTCGGCGTGTTTTCCATCGCGCTGCAGGCGTACCTGCCCCAATTCCCGGAGTTGGTACCCGAATTCGAAGAGCAGTATGCCGCTTTCAAGAAAACGTTGCCTGAAACTGTCGAGCTCATCGACGGCGGTTTGGTTACCACAAAAGAGCAGGCACAGGCTGCAGGCGATGCGTTTCGCGCAGCAGATGTAGACCTGGTCATTTTGCAGCTGCTTACCTACTGCACAAGCTACAACATGCTACCTGCCGTACGCGATCTGGACGTGCCGGTCGTGGTAGTAAACCTTCAGAAACTGCGCTGCCTTAACTTCGATACAGCAGGCACTGCTGAATGGCTAGGCACTGGCTATGCAGGCGGAGCTGTGGGCGAGATGATTGCCGACCTCAACCGCGCAGGCAAACGCCATGCCGTAATCACGGGCGTCGTCGAAGGCGGCGATCCCGAGGCTGCCGCCCAGATTGAAGACTGGTGCCGTGCTGCGCAAGTGCGTCGCCGCTTCCGCAATACCAATATCGCTCAGATTGGCAGGCCATATCCTGGCATGATGGATCTCTACATCGACGAGACCAACCTCTACAACCGCATGGGTGTGTACACCAAGCAGTTCGACTGGGAACGTATGTGGGCTATCGCCGATGACGTGAACGATGAAGAGGCAATTGCCGCAAAGATTGCCGACATTCACGACACCTTTGAGATCAAGGGTGACTACGAAGAAGAGAGCATCCGCGAGATGGCTCGCTATGTGTTGGCCTTCGAACAATGGGTACGCGACGAACATCTGGGCCTGGTTGCCAGCCATTACGACGGTTTAGCACAGGGCAAAGCAGGTGTACTCGACTCCATGCTGATTCCGGCATTTTCTATGCTCATTAAGCAAGGTACGGTTTGCGCAGTGGAAGGCGACATGAAGGTTGCCATGGGTATGAGTATCATGAAGACCATCTCGGGCGCCTGTCAGCTTTCCGAATTCTACACCTTCGACTTCAACGACGACGTAGTGCTCATTGGACACTCTGGCTCGGGCGATGCCTGCTTCTCCACGGCACGCAAGGCCTCGATGGAAATCGTTCCGGTATTTCACGGTAAAACCGGCGGCGGCTTCCTTACGCGCTTCTACCCGAAGCCTGGTCCAGTCACCTACTTGGCGATCACACAAGATGCCGACGGTCACTTCAAGTTCATCGTGAGCGAAGGCGTCATTGAGGACGGTTCTACCCTGCAAAACGGAGACACCACCTTCCGCACGCGCTTCTCCTTAGGTGCACGCGAGTGGAACAACCGCTGGTGCGAATGCGGTCCAACGCATCACTTTGCTGCTGCTCTGGGTAGCTGGACGAGCACCATCCAGAAAGTCGCAAAGATTTTGGATGTAGAAGTCGAAGTCGTCTGCTAAGGATCTTTGTCAAGACCTACGAGAACGACATCCTTTTCAAGAAAGATTAAGGAGCTGAAAACGAAAACATGGCTGTAGAGAAGACCGATTGCGTGAAGCGCTTCATCCGTCTATGCAAAGACGGATTCAAGCAGGGCTGGCACGAGGCCAACGGCGGCAACCTCACCTACCGCATGACCGATAAAGACGTGAAGGCCTGCAAAAAGGAGTTCGACACGAGCCGCCCATGGGTCAAGATGGACGTGCAGGCGGACAACCTGAAAGGCGCCTACTTTCTGACTACCGGCTCGGGCAAGTATATGCGCAACATGTCGCTGTACCCGAAAGACGCGTTAGGCATCGTACAGATCAACGACGCAGGCGATTCCTGGCGTGTTGTGTGGGGGTTGGAAAATGGCGGCAAGCCCACCAGTGAATTCCCCACGCATTTCATGAACCACAGCATACGTATGGCAGCGACTGACGGCGCCAACCGTGTCATCTATCATGCGCACACGCCCAACATCATCACGCTATCCACACTCATCGAACCCGATCCACGCACATGGACACGCATCCTGTGGAAGTCGATGACCGAATGCGTGATCATTTTCCCGCAGGGCGTAGGACTTGTACCTTGGATGGTACCTGGCGGTGCCGAGATTGCCCGCGCCACGGCGGATCTAATGGATCGCTACGACGCAGTAGTGTGGACCCAGCACGGCATGTTCGTGTCGGGCAACACCTTCGATGCGGCGTTCGGCATGATGCACACTATCGAAAAATCCGCGGGGCTCTATCTCGCTGCGCGTGCCGCAAATGGCGGTGCCGAGCCAGAGTATCTGATCTCCGACGCACAGCTGCTCCAGGTATGCCGCGACTTCAACGTGAAGCCCAACCTGGCATTTTTGGACGAGAACTAGAGGCGAGACATTCAACAGGTGCTCGTCAGCTTTTTAGGCTGGCGAGCACCTGCGACGAATTCCGTCGAGACGCTGCATCTCGGCAGCAAAACACGAA
>URMQ01000044.1 GCA_900548955.1 uncultured Eggerthella sp.
GATAAAACAAACTGCGCAAACAACAGCACCATAAGCGCTGCCCATCTATGCGCACGAGATAGGGGTGGCACTTTTGCCTCTACCTGGCCGGAGATAAGTGATGCGTCAGTATTATTTGCTGGCGTATCAAGCGGCATAGAATCTAACCTCCTTGGCTTTTTCACTCAAAATAACGGTAGTGACTCGTGCACTGTACCAAGTAATCCGTCTTCATTCATCTAAATCAACAAAGCATTCACAACCACACAGCACGACACCTATAACTTCCGAAAAATCAATTCCGCTTCTTTATGTAGCTAAACCACAATTCACTAAGCCACTAAGTGGAACCAGGTTATTAAGAACCAGGTTATTACCTTCCTGATATCAAACCATAAACCTACCAACAAAGAAAAAAGGCTGAGAGTTTTACCTCCCAGCCTTTATCGCGGCTTTTTTGTTCGTATTCGACGCTAGAACTTACGCCGCTACGCCGTTTTCTGCGCCTGTAGCAGCATTATCTACCGTTGCAGAATCTCCTGCTGCTGCGTTGGAATCTTGATTCTGGTTGGTAGGCTGGCTAATAGAGTCAACCACCACAAGCGATCCACTGCCAGAAGAGAAGTTCAACGTAATGTCATCGCCCTCCTTGTAACGGACAATATCAACAATGTTCGCTACCGGACAATCGTAGAGCGTATCGTTACCAGCAATCATTACGTAGTAATGAGTATTGCCGTCAATTACAACAGGTGAAATAAGCGAAATGGTACCCGTAGCCGAACCTTCAGTTACGGTAGATTCCTCTTCGCTTCCTTGAATTTCTACACCGTTGCTCCTGAGAAGTTGCTTATAAGCATCTTCTGTTTCTTCAATAGTGTTACCAACCGCTACATTCTGATAACGCTGAATATCAATCATGGCATATTGCTTAACCAAACCAGCATCGTCTTTCAATGCAATGAAGTATGTTGGCTGGCCACCCACATTAATTAACAATGGGAAGGTTGCCTGGTAACGCATTTGCTGTACCTGACCTTCAGCGGAACTCATCGCAGAATCTTCCGTTGCGCCTGCAACTGCATAGAACTTCGATTCGGCTGTTCGCTGATTAATCAAAACAAAGCCAATGATTGAGTTGTCCGATGTTGCAGAAGTTACGCCACTGTAAACCCAAACATCATCATCTTTAACCACATAGTTGTAGCCAAGGTTGCCATCAGTTCCAGGAGTGGTCTGACGTACACCGCTTTGACCCAACCAAGAGTTAATCCAACCACCAGAAAGGGAACCGCTCCAGTTGTACTGTTCGATCAACAATTCAGCAGGATATGCGCGGTCTACCCACTGAGGAACATCTTCGATTGCTAAGTCTTGGCATTCGCCCGTGTTAGCATCAACCATAATGACGCGTGAAACGGTTTGACCACCAAACAGACCAATGGTGTAGTCCATTACGGGATACAACCAATAAGGCTTACCGTTATCATCAATTTCGAAGGACTTATCACCCAAGATATAGAAGGGGTAAGAAAGCTGAACATGTCGATCAACGTTATTGAACAGAGGATCTGAATCAGAATAGTAAATTGGCTCGTCAAGGCGAACAATTTGCGTATCCTGCGTACTCATGTTGACAATAACGTATCCAGGAATACCTGTTTCTTTGTTGGACCACCACTTAAATAAGTCGGCATAGTTCAAGGGACTTACGCGAACTGGTGAATCCTGATAATTAATCTGGGTATAAATATCGTCAATAACATACTGGCTAACATAGTCCGCCATGGCACCCATGGTACGGTTGCCTAAAAGCACTGCAGAGTCACGATCAATGAACGGAATTTCAGAGTAATTAACTTCTTGAATATCCGTTGCAAAATCGGTTTCTTCAGTTTGCAGAATAGTTGCATACTTTTCGGCATTCCCAGGGAACAAACTCAATGAAAGCAGTGCACCTAACAAACCTACTACTGCAATTGCAATTGGGATGAAAGACAGGATTTTAAAACGCTTTGCTTTCTTTTCGCTCTTTTCGCGCTTACCCATTCCATTTGCATAGATCTGTCTGAAGGAAAAGAAGATCAAGAATGAGGGCAGCAAAATAAAGATTGCGAGAGCAAACCACAAATCAACACTATGAATGTTGATAGGTGGATGGAACCACCAATAACAAAATGCCAACACCAGTACGACGAGCACAGCAATAATAATCAGTGCCTTTTTGCTCATTTGCGACAAAGCATCACGAAATGCGCTGAATTCGCCACTACCAGGACGATGGCCACCACGACGTGGACCACCCGTTGGTCCATCTGAATCGCCGCCATTCGCACCAGCACCACCAAATCCAGCACCGCCCTGAGCGGCACCAAATTGCTTTAGCAAGTCTGCCCAACTGACTGGTCCTTGATTATTCGGATCTGCCATAAGGCTCCTTCCTCTTGTATACGTAAATAGTTATTGTATCTGATTATTCGAAGAGAATAATACCCAGTTCGCCTAAAACAAAAGGCACACAAGAAAACTTGTGTGCCTTATCGCATCTATTCGCCTTACCTACGCTAACGAGCGCAGTACGTACTGCAAAATGCCGCCGTTGTAGTAATATTCACCCTCCGTTGGTGTATCAATACGAACAATTACCTTAAACGTTACCGTAGCACCATCAGGCTTTACTGCCCTAACCTCAACCTTAGAAGGATTTGGCAAGCCTTCAGAAAAATCAAGAGCGCCTACCGTGATGGTTTCACTGCCATCCAAACCGAGCGATTCGGCATTTTGTCCTTCTTCAAACTGTAAAGGCAAAATACCCATACCAATAAGATTAGAACGGTGAATGCGTTCGAAGCTTTCCGCAAATGCCGCACGGACTCCCTGCAGCATAGGACCTTTTGCTGCCCAGTCGCGCGATGAACCACTGCCATACATTTTGCCGGCAAGTACAACTAGGGGAATACCCTCTTGCTGATAGTGAGCAGCAGCATCGTAGACTGCCTTGATTTCCCCATCAAGAAAGTCTTTAGTCCAACCACCTTTTTTGCCTTCAGCAAGCTTATTGGTAAGCTTTACGTTTGCGAAGGTGCCGCGCATCATTACTTCGTGGTTACCACGACGAGCACCGTAGGTATTGAAATCAGCAGGAGCAACTCCATGCTCTTCCAAATAACGAGCGGCAGGAGAATTATCCGCAATAGAACCTGCCGGAGAGATGTGATCAGTCGTAATAAAGTCGCCCACATTCATCAATACACGAGCATCACTAATGCCTGCTGGAGCTTGAGGTTCACGAGTCATGCCATCAAAATAGGGGGCGCGACGAACGTAGGTAGAATTCGGATTCCAAGCAAATACATCACTTGCTTCCCCGCCGAGCGCCTGCCAAGCTTCATCGCCCGTAAACAAATCTGCTCCGGCGCGATCAAACACTTCCTTAGTGCAACAGCGCGCCAACAGATCTTGAATTTCTTGCGGATCAGGCCAAATATCGCGCAGGAACACTTCAGTTCCATCTTCTTTTACGCCTAAGGGCTGAATTTCAAAATCAAAATCATCGTGCCTACCAACGAGTAAGCAACCACCAGCGCAGGTGCACATAGATAGTTTTGAGAAACATCAGGAGAAATACGTCCTTCGAAATTACGATTACCTGAAAGAACACTAGCCAGCTCAATATCGGATGCAACATCATGCAAAGCAGGCAACACCGGACCGGAATTACCAATGCAGCTCATGCAACCGAAACCACACGTATAGAAACCAAGATCCCGAAGACCAGGCATCAAACCTGCCGCATCCAAAATATCTTCAGTAGCGCGAGAACCAGGTGCAAGGATTGTTTTTACCCAAGGCTTCGGCTGCAAACCTGCTGCTGAAGCATTGCGAGCAAGCAAACCAGCAGCCAACATCATACTTGCATCAGTTGCCGTAGTGCAGCTTGTTACTGCTGCAATAGCAAGAGCGCCATGAGTTAGCTTGTGAGTTTCGCCGAGCAGTTCTACCTCAACTACCTTTTCCTTATCAAGGTTTCTATTAGCGCAAATGGTTTCAAAAGTTTGTTTTGCCCTAGCCACATCAATGCGATCATGAGGACGTGAAGGTCCTGCAACACTGCGCGCAACACTAGATAAATCAAGTTCTAATACCTTGGAATATACACGCTGCGGACCGTTAGGATCATTCCAAAATCCTTGAGCCTTGGCATATGCCTCCACCAAAGCAACCTGTTCAGGAGTCCTTCCTGTAAGTTCCAAGTACTCTAGGGTTTTTTCGTCAACAGGAAATAAAGTACAAGTTGAACCATATTCAGGAGTCATGTTAGAAATGCACGCACGCTGAGTTGCACTCAGGCTTTCAAGACCCTCACCAAAGCATTCAACAAAGCATCCTACTACCCCTTCAGCACGTAGCATTTGCGCAAAGGTAAGAGAAACATCCATCGCGCTTACTTCAGGAGAAAGCTTACCCGTAAGCTTCACACCAATAACACGAGGAACTAACGTGGTAATAGGCTGACCAAGCGCTGCTGCTTCGGCCTCAATGCCGCCAACGCCCCAACCCAGCACACCAATGCCGTTTGCAGTAGGCGTATGAGAGTCAGTACCTACCAAAGTATCGAAATACGCAACCGTTTCGTTTTCCTGTTCGCGCGTCATAACTACAGAAGCAAAACGTTCGATATTAAGCTGATGACAAATACCTGCTCCTGGTGGAACAATGCGTACATTTTCGAATGATTCCTGCGCCCACTTCAAGAATTCGTAGCGCTCTTTGTTTCGATCGAATTCAAGTGCCATGTTCTGTTCAAGAGCACCTGCACATCCAGCAACATCAGCAATAACAGAATGATCAATAACCAAGTCGCACGGAACTTGAGGATTAATGTTTTTTGGGTCACCCCCCAAATTCATGCAAGCTTCACGCATTACTGCAAAGTCCACAAAAACGGGCACACCCGTAAAGTCTTGGAAAAGTACGCGAGCAGGACTGAATTCAATTTCGCTTCCTACCTCACCAGCTAAGCCAGCTTCCACTAATCTATCCGACAATTCCTTTGCGCGTTCATCGCTCGGAGCTAGACGCAATATATTTTCAAGAAGAACCGTAAGCGAATAAGGCAATTTTTCGTGTCCCTGAATGTTGGTCACAGGGTAATACGTGTATTCGGTATCCCCTACATTCAGAATCGCTGATCGGTTATTCATATAATCCTTCCTTCCCAGAAAGCAAAACGCTTTCCGTTTTAGTTCTTTAAAGCTTCAATGAGCGCATCGGTAAATTGCGTACACGTTGCAGGCTGTTGATCTACTCCAAGCGCCTTGCAAATATCTGCAGTTAAAACATTTCCTTGCGCATAAACACTTCGTACTGCCTCGCGAATTCGTTCAGCAATTTCTAATTCGCCCAAATGATCAAGCATCATCGCCGCAGAAAGTACCTCTGCAGTAGGATTGCATAAGTCCTTACCCGCAATGTCAGGAGCAGAGCCATGTACCGCCTCAAAAATGGCATAATCTTGACCAATATTTGCACCAGGCGCAATACCTAAGCCACCCACAAGCCCCGCACAAAGATCGCTTGCAATATCGCCATACAAATTCGGGAAAACAATGACATCAAACTGAGAAGGGTCCATAACAATATTCATGCAAAATGCATCAATGATGTTGTCGTTAAATTCAACTTTTCCTTCGTATTCCTTCGCAACTTCACGAGCGACCTTTAAGAATAAACCATCGGAATATTTCATAATATTTGCTTTATGCGCTGCAGTTACCTTTTTGCGACCATGTTTAAGCGCATATTCAAAAGCAAAGCGAACAATGTTTTGAGTTGCAGTAACCGAAATAGGCTTAATGGAAATACCGGAATCTGGACGAATAGTTCCTGCATTGTGATCTTTACAAAACGCAATAAGATCGGCTGCTTCTTGGCTGCCCTCTTCAAATTCTATCCCTGCATACAAATCTTCAGAATTTTCACGCACGACTACCAAATCAACGCCTTCATAGCGACCACCCGCACCCGGAATGGACATAACAGGACGAAGACAGACATTTAGATTAAGTGTTTTGCGCAAAGCTACATTTACGCTGCGAAAGCCCGTTCCGACCGGAGTTGTAATAGGACCTTTGATAGCAACCTTATTGCGGCGAACTGCCTCGATCGTGCTTTCAGGCAGCGGAGTTCCGCAGGAATCCATCATATGAGCACCAGCCTCGGCTACTTCCCATTCAATATCAGCACCAGCTGCACGTACTACGCGCTGCATAGCGGAAGTTGTTTCTGGCCCAATGCCATCTCCAGGAATCAACGTAACAGTATGCTTCGCCATCAAACCACTCCTTATGTAATCAAATACAACTGTGTTGTCAGTAAGTTATTAATAAGTACGAGATACATTAACTCGCATTACTACAACTTTAGACAGTGTAGCTTTATAGCGCTCTATCATACTGGAGTATGGAGAAATGTAACGTAGATTTCTCTACACGGACATATACAAAAGAGTTACTGAAAGATTTAAAGAGCCTACGAAAGATTATCAATAATCTGCTGGCTGCGACGCTTCAGAGCGCCTTTGCTGTGCTGAGCATCAAATGAAACGCGTTCTTTCAGACCTTCCTTTACTTCAGGAGCTAATTTGCCAGTAGAAAAAGCAATGATAGCTATCAACATGTCCTGGTATTCGTAATCTCCGTGATAACACTGAATAGCCTCATCTAAAAGCGGCCATACTTTCTGAGAACGATTTTCTGTTGTAGCCCCTAGCGCGCAAAGAAAACGCAAGGCAGAAAGGCGCACAAATCCGTTATCTTCGTCAAATAATGCTGTTTCTGCACCAGCAATTCCCTTATCGCACGTACGCGAATCAAAAGGAACAAGCTCAGTTAATACATCAAGCGATTCCCAGCGCGTTTGAGCTTCAGGGCGATTCAGGGCATCTATAAAGTCATTCGTATAAGGAACAAGAACCTCTGGATTCATTTTAGCTGCTTGAGCAAGTACGGAAGAAGCATTCTGACGATCACGACGCGTTGATCCTGCTAACGCACCTACAACTTCTTTAATGATTTCTTCTGATGTTAGAAGCTGCGCTGCAAGATCTTTTGTGCTTTGAGTTTTTTCACTCATGAAGTTCCTCCGTTCGGTACCGCAGGTACCTTTTGAGCTTATGCGTTACTAGCACATATCAAAATATGGTAGCTAGGTACATGTCAAAAATGTTAATTATCACATTTTATTATAATCGCAATGCAAAAATCTTCGGAGACTATCGGTGTGCGAAAACGTCAAATCAACAAAGGGTGTGTTTATTCGTTTGATTCTTTAGTTCTAGTTCCGCAGAGACAGACTAACGACACATTCAAAACTTCTCGAAGCGCTTGAGGTTACTATTCCAACCTTATTCCTTGCAGGCTTCTGCAAAATAATCAATTAGAAACTTCTTGAGTGCATCAACCTTAGGCGAAGAAGGAGCGTTTTCTGGTACACGTAAATACAAATAGCGTGTTCTATCCACGTCACTTAAAGGTACGTATACCAAGTCATCTCTGCTATCATTTGCCCAGGTAACTACTGGCGCTATCGTCATACCTACACCGCGCGCAACCATTTCTTGAATTTGGATATAAGACTGGTTTTCCATGTAGATATTTGGACTAAATCCTACTTCTTGGAACATGCTGTCTACGATATTTCGAAGCGATCCAACAGGATTAACAATAAAAGGCTCATGAACTAAATCCGCCAAAGCCACTGATTTTTTGTCTGCATAAGGCGAATCCTTCGACACCAGTAATTCGATCTTTTCTCTTCCTAATAACGTGTATTCGCTGCCCTGATGGTATTTAGGAGAAGCAAAGAAAATTAGATGGGGAATTTCTTCGGTGTATTCAGTCTTTTTTGAATCGCTCACACGTAGCAATACCCTAGGATGCATTTCCTTAAAGCGCATAAGGATAGTTTCGTTATTCCCCATTGGCACAGGAGCATACAGTGTAATAACTTGTTCTTTCTTCTTTTGATACAGCTCCACTTCAAGTGAAACCCTATCAAGAGCATTGAGTGCGGTATTAGCACAGCGCAGGGCAATTTTTCCTGCGTCGTTTAATACCAGCGTTCTGCCCTTCCTGTCAAAAAGCTGAACCCCAGTTTCTTCTTCGATTTGACGCAGAGCACGAGAAAGAGAGGGCTGCGAAATGTGTAATTTATCTGCCGCTTCACTCATGGTTTTTGATTCAGCAATTGCCTTAAAGTAATACAACTGATGAAAATCCATTTTTTCCCTCCCTCTTGATTTGTCTGTCAAGCAGAATTTACCTGGCAAGATAGCAATACCCATTCGATATGTTATTCAACATCTGTTTGACCTGAAATACAAAAACCCTGCAGACCGCAATCTGCAGGGTTTCCGCACTAGTAAAACCTATTCCTCTGGGAACAATTCATCCAAGATTTCCTGGGTTGGCATCTTAACACCATACCAAATTTCCTCACCAGTAGCTGCCTGTTCAATCATCATGCCAATACCACCGATAATCTTGCAGCCCTTTGCTTCAGCATCCTTAAGGATTTGAGTCATGCGAGGATGATATACCGCGTCAGCTACAACCATGCCCTCTTTAATAAGTTCAGCAGGTACTGGAGTTTGACCATCGCTATCGCCCATACCTACTGGAGTAGCATTGATGAGAATATCAGACTCAGCAATAGCTTCCTTCATTTCATCCTTGTTTTCAAAGGGATGAAGAACCATTTCTGCGCCTGTTTTTTCCTGAACACGAGGAAGAAGATCCGTTGCGCGAGTATAAGAAGGACCACCTTCGCGAGCAAATACATGTACCTTCTTAGCTCCATCAAGAGCAGCCTGAACCAAGATTGCAGAACCAGCACCACCAGGACCAAGAACAGTAATGGTCTTACCGGAAATTTCTTCACCATGATTGCGAATGTTTTGCATCATGCCAGTACCATCAGTGTTATGACCGGTGATCCTGCCATCTTCTTCCTTCTTCAAAACGTTTACCGCACCCATAAGCTCTGCACTGTCTGAAAGACCGTCAAGCAAAGGAATAATAGCTTGCTTGCATGGCATGGTTACATTGCTGCCATCCCAACCGTCCATGCGCTTCATAGCAGCAATGATGTCGGGCAGATCGTCTTGCTTAACATCAAATACGATGTAGATAGAGTCTACACCCAGCTTTTCAAAGGAAAGATTGTGAGTAGCTGGTGACATTGAGTGACGAATTGGGCTACCCAACAAGCTGATAAGGTGGGTGTGACCACTGATTTGAATTTTCTCTGGCATAGTTATTCCCTCTTTCTCCTTGTGTACCCTATTTTTAGTCTAAAACCTAGAAACTAACTTCATTTATGCAAATACTTCGTGCAAGTCATCCATGATGCGAATAGCTTGCTTTACCTGAACCTGACCAGGAGCCGAAGCCTTTTCGAGCGAACAGAATGTAATAGCAGATCCGAACAGCTCTCCTGCCAAGCGGGTGATGCTTCCTTCGCGACCCATTGCCATAGTCAACAGAGGTTTATCGCTGTGAATATGAGACATTTCTTCGGTTGCTGCCAAAAGCTTTAGCGCATCCTGAGCGCTATTTGCCATAGTTGCAATCTTAGGAATATCAGCACCCAAATCTGCCATATGAGTAAGAAGGTTTACCATCCATTCAACCGAAGGAGTTCCCGCAAAGTTGTGATAAGAAATAACGGTCTTTACCTTATGCTTCTTCGCACATTCAACCAACTCAAGAACAGCTGCATCACCAATCCAGGTTTCAATATCAACCAAGTCAACTGCTTCAGCTTCGATAATTGCCTTATTGAGTGCAACATATTCTTCTACAGGAATCGTAAGCTGACCACCCTGGCTCGTAGAGCGGAACGTAAACAAATAAGGATTATTAGGAAGTGCTTTACCAATTTCTTTAGAATGCTCTGCCATCTTTTGTGGGTCATGTACATCTGCTGCAAAATCGCCACGCCACTCAAAGCATTCAACACCAGACTCGATACCCTTTGCAATTAATTCAATGTTTTCGTCAACCTGAGCGCCCATAAGAGAAATGATTGTCTTTGGGCGACCTTCCCCAAGTTTGACCCCTTTAATATCAAGTGCCTGAACCATGTTTCCTCCTGGAATCAAAACCTTTGACTGAGAAATATACCTATCAACAATTCGTATATTATCGTTAAATCGATTAGCAGATTATATAGTTTAAGTATCTCTTTATTACATTTGAGATATATATTTCAGTTTTTATTGCACTCTTATGCATAAAAAAAGCGTCTCCTTTCGGAGACGCTTTCGAGTCAAAACGGTAAACGTAATACGTTACTCAGCAGTAGTGTATTCGCGATTTACAGAACTATCAACAGCAACGCCAGGACCCATAGTGGAAGTAACCGTTACAGACTTAACATACTTACCCTTTGCAGCAGCTGGCTTCATACGAAGAATTTCATCGTATACAGCGCCATAGTTTTCAGCAAGCTGCTCAGCAGTGAACGAGCACTTACCAATGATTACATGGCAAATACCATAACGGTCTGCACGATACTCAACACGGCCACCCTTGAGTTCTTTGATTGCCTTAGCAACGTCTGGAGTAACAGTACCCAGCTTAGGGTTAGGCATCAAGCCACGAGGACCAAGAATCTTACCAAGACGGCCAACCTTAGCCATCTGATCTGGAGTTGCCACAGCAGCATCGAAATCAAGATTACCAGCCTGAATGTCAGCTACCAAATCATCGGAACCAACGATGTCAGCACCTGCTTCTTGTGCAGCACGAGCAGCATCGCCTTCAGCAAAAACTGCTACGCGAACAGTTTTGCCGGAGCCGTTAGGAAGGCTTACCGTGCCACGAAGCTGCTGATCTGCCTGACGGGTGTCAATACCCAGCCGGAAATGAGCCTCTACAGTTTCATCAAAGTTAGCAGGATGGATTTCCTTAACCAATGCAAGAGCTGCAAGTGGAGCATAGTTCTTGCCTGCTTCGATTTTGGCCTTAGCCTCATCATATTTTTTAGACATTACATATCCTTTCGTGGTATGGCGAGCAATGCATTGCTCTTCCACTTGCCGGAATTTACATTAATAAATCCCAGTGTTTACACAAGTAGTAAAAGTTCTGGGTTATTCGCCAGATTCGCCCTGAAGCAAAGCAGCCAAACGACGAGTAACCTTGTACTCCTTCTTAGGAGCACGACCCTCGATGGTAACACCCATAGAACGTGCAGTACCAGCAACGATTTCCATAGCTGCTTCGATGGTGTTTGCATTCAGGTCAGGCATCTTAATCTCAGCAATTTCACGAAGCTGATCTTCAGTGAGCTGACCAACCTTCTTGAGTTGAGGAATACCAGAACCACCCTTAAGACCAAGCTTTTCCTTAATCAAGAATGCAGCTGGAGGGGTTTTGCATACGAAGTCAAAGGTTTTGTCTTCGTATACGGTAATTTCAACAGGAATGATAGTACCTGCTTTGTCCTGCGTTGCAGCGTTGAATGCCTGGCAGAACTGCATGATGTTTACACCCTGAGCGCCCAATGCAGGACCTACAGG
>URMQ01000045.1 GCA_900548955.1 uncultured Eggerthella sp.
CAGATAGCTGGGGCACTTCTACGATGCATGTTATCCGTCATTAAGAAGACGATTTATTTAACAACCAATACAGGAATATCGACCGAGCGCAAAATACCATAACTTACTGAGCCAATAGCGCCGCGGATAGCACCTAAACCACGTGATCCCATAACAATAAGGTCACAGTTGTAATGCTTTGCAGCATCAATAATGGTTTCTATGGTGTAAATACCAAAAACAACCTCTGCGGTAAGCTCGCCTTCAAAGCCTTCAACGATAGAAACAATTTCGTCTTGAAGTTTCTTATCGCTTGCTTCGTTACGCTCTTCAACTACATGAGCAAAATCTTCTTGTGAAGCCAAGGAAACACCCATGCCAAAGCCTGTTTGGTTAATGCTGCTGTAAACCAAGTCTTGTGGGGGAGCTGCAACCTCTACTACATGGATTGCTACTCCTTCAACACCTTCCGAGAGACCAATAGCTTCTTTCAGGGCGTTTTTTGCATGTTCAGAATTATCGTATGGTACGAGGATGTTTTTATAGCTCATTGTGAATCCCCCCTCAGATTCTCTATCTTGGTTTCAATTATACTCGTCTCTTGTGCAGGTAAATTTGCTAACTTGGTATTTTATTGATCCCAATACAGCACTAACACAGCACCTAATCCCGATGCAATGCCTAATCTTGATGTGGTGCTTAATCCCGACATCTAATCCTGATGCGATACTTAGCCTCGGCTCGACACCTAACTCTGATGCGATACTGGAATGGTGTAAGCAGTCTGTTTAAAGTGCTCCAATTTTGCGAAGCAGTTCATCGTTGGGATGAAATATGAGCCCTTCGGCGTGCATGCGAGCCGCTTCAGTTAAATTGCCCTCGGATAAACTTTCAATAATATTTACTACCTCTTCTTGACTTACCTCACGTTTGATTTTTCCGGGAACACCAACAACCATATGGTAGTCAGGAACAACCATGCCTTCAGTTACCACACATCCTGCACCAACGATGCAGTTATTGCCAATTTTTGCACCATTAAGCACAACAGCGTTCATGCCGATCAAGGAGTTGTCACCAATTTCGCACGCATGCACAACACATCCATGTCCGAGTGTGGTATGTTCACCGATGATAATAGGCTGACCGTCAGATTCGTGCAGAACACAATTTTCTTGAATGTTGGTTTCTGCGCCAATTTCGATATAGTCACAATCACCGCGTAGGCATGCGCCATGCATTACCACTGCGTGATATCCGATGCGAACATCACCGACAATCCAGCAGGTATCTGAAATATATGCGTCAGGATGGATTTTGGCGTTTCCGCGATACTTAATAGTCGGAGCAGTTGCTTCAATATGCTCACGGTATCCCTCTGGAATGATATAAGTTGATTTTCGTTCAAACATACGATCCCCTTCATAGGGCATAAAGCCCAATGGTATTGATAGCTAGTCTAATAATACTTTAATCGCGAATTTTGAAACGAATACAGATCAGATGTCACAATTTTGTAGAGCAGAGTAGCGCTAGGGGTATTCTAGGAATTCGTTGGATGATTTGGCCTGCTGTCTGCATAAAGAAGCAGAAAGCTTGCATTGACATGCGAAAGCAATGTGAAGGCTTTGTCCAGTAACAAAAATGTAACGTACTTTATCACTCTACTGTGCTAAAGTATCGATACTCGCTAAGCGGTACTCGTTAGATAATTGATACTTGTTATGAAGATGAGGAGAAAGAAGACCCATGAACTACGTTACTCCCGTTGGTTTCCGCGACGTGGTTAGCGAAGAGGCTCTGGTACGCGAAAATCTTATTTCACGCGTACGCTCTTGTTTTGCGGCACGGGGCTACCTGCCCGTTGAAACTCCGACACTTGAAGTTCTTGATGTGATGGAGGCAGGCGGTCACGTTCCGGAGGCTCCTTTCAAGTTCTTTGATTCTCATGGTGATCTTTTGGCGATGCGCCCCGACGTCACAATGCAAATTGCACGTATGTGTGCAGCCCGCAGTGATGCTATGGGCGGTATAACTAAGCCGTTGCGTCTCCGCTATACTCAGCGCGTTTTTCGAGAAAAAACGGTTGAAGCGGCTGCACGCGAATTAACGCAGTGTGGCGCTGAATGCTTAGGCGTTTCTAGTGTTGAGGCAGACATTGAGCTTGTTAGCATGCTTGCGACCACGCTTGAAGAATGTGGACTCACTCGTTTTACTATTGCGCTTGGTTCTGCTGGTGTGTTGCGCGACCTGCTGAAGGTGAGTGGCGCTAGTGAGCAGTGGCAAGCGGCGGTGTTGCAGGCGTACCACACGTCAAATTTTGTGTATTTGAGTGAACTGGTTTCTGCCGCCGAAAAGGTGGATTCTAAAAACTTTAAGCTAGCAGATCCTGCACTTAGCAATCCTGGATCGGTTGACCTTCAGGTTGCGCGTGCAATTTTTGAGCTGTCGCGTTTGCGCGGCGGAAAGCAAGCTCTTGAAGATGTTCGTGCTCTGCTTAAGCCTTTTGGTTGCGAATCGGGAATTGCTGAGCTTGAAACAGTTTTTGAGGCTCTTGTCGAGAGAGGACTTGGTGAAAAAATCCTTATCGATTTCTCTGTAATGAGCTCTTTTGATTACTACACGGGCCTGGTGTTTGAGGCATATGCACCTGGGCTTGGTTCGCCTCTTGGTGGCGGCGGCCGATACGATAATCTTTTGGCTGCTTATGGTGCAGAAAAAGTTCCTGCAGCTGGTTTTGCATTTTATTTGGAACAAGTGATGGCGGCTCGTCAAGCTGCTGCTCAGTTTGCGCTTCGCGAAGCTGAAGATAAGGCGGCTCAAGCAGATCGGGCGTGTGCTGATAACATGCTTACTGGCGAATCGCTCGGCGAAGAAAAGGTGATTAACGAAGCGCTTGCCAGCGAAAAAGCTTCAGCTCGACCCCTTCGCATAGCGGTTCCAAAAGGATCACTTAAAGAGGGCTCTGTTGAAGTTCTTAAAAATGCTGGTCTCGACGTTGATGGATTGCTCGATTCAGGGCGCACCTTAATGCTTTGCAACGGGGATGTGGAATATATTATTGTTCGCCCAACCGATGCTCCTGTTTTCGTATCTTTGGGTGCTGCCGATTGTGGTATTTGTGGGGAAGACTCTCTACTTGAAGCAATGCCTGATGTGGTTGAACTGGTTGATCTCAAGTTCGGAGGATGCCGTTTTGTGGTAGCAGAATCCAAGGGTACTACTGCGGCGGTTGAAGAGCGCTATCGTAAACTGGGCTCTATTCGCGTAGCAACAAAATATCCTAATATTACGCGTTCATACTACGACAAGATTGGCATGCCGGTAGAAATTGTGAAGTTGCACGGTAATATTGAGCTTGCTCCAATCACCGGAATGGCAGAACGGATAGTGGATATTACTGCTACAGGAACTACCTTAAGGGAAAATAACTTGGTAGTAGTCGATGACGTACTTGCTTCTACGGCACGCTTTTTCGCGAACCCGTCATCGTTTAGAACAAATCCTCGTGTTGGTGAACTTGCTAATACGTTATATGCGCAAGCAAAGGAGAACTAGTCCATGAGAAGAATCAAATTAGGCGCTGGTCAGGTATTCGAAGAAAAGATGCTTAACCGCACGGGCGCTTTTAATGCTGAGGCGCTTATTGCGGCAACTAATATTGTCGAAGATGTACGAAATCGTGGCGATGAAGCACTGCGAGAATATACGAAAAAGTTCGACGGGGTAGACCTAGACGTTTTTCGTGTTCCTCAAGCAGCAATCGATGAAGCACTTACGCGCGTTGATCCTAAAGTGGCCGCTGCAATTAATCAGGCTGCAGCGCAAATTCGCGATTTCCACGAGCGTCAAAAACAGCAGGGTTGGTTTACGCTGCGTGAAGATGGTGCTCTGGTAGGGGCCAAGGTTCAGCCGCTTGATTCGGTAGGTATTTATGTGCCTGGTGGACGAGCGCTATATCCTTCTTCGGTGCTGATGAATGCCATTCCTGCATCCGTTGCAGGTGTTCGTCGCATTGTATGCGTAACGCCTCCTACGAAAGATGGCTCTCTTGATCCTGCAATTTTAGAGGCTTGCCGCGTTTCGGGAGTTACCGAAATTTATTCTGTTGGTGGAGCGCAGGCGGTAGCGGCGCTTGCGTATGGTACTGAATCTATCAAGAAGGTAGACAAAATCACTGGTCCTGGAAATGCTTTTGTTGCGGCTGCTAAAAAAGTTGTTTCTGGTGACGTAGGAATCGATATGATTGCTGGTCCTTCAGAGGTGTGCGTCGTTGCTGATGAAACCGCTCTTCCTGAACTGGTTGCCATTGACCTTATGGCTCAAGCAGAGCACGATCCGCTGGCAAGCTGCTATCTGGTTACGTTTTCTGAAGAATATGCCGATCAGGTTGAAGCCGCTATCGAGCTACACATGCAGGGTTCAACGCGTGCTGAAATTACCACGGCATCACTTACTGATAAGGGTCTTGTTATCATCTGTCCTGACATGAATACCGCACTTGAAGTAGTAAATGTGATCGCTCCTGAACATTTAGAGCTTCACCTTCCCGATGCTATGGAGCTTCTTGGTGCTATTCGTCATGCAGGCGCAATTTTCTGTGGTGAATGGACTCCTGAAGCTGCGGGCGACTATGTAGCAGGCCCTAACCATACCTTACCAACGGGTGGCACCGCTCGTTTCTCGAGCCCGCTTTCAGTAGATGAATTCATTAAGAAATCAAGCGTGTTGCAGTATTCGCCTGCCGCTTTGATGCGAGATTCTCAGGCAATTATTGCCTTGGCAGATCATGAGGGCTTATGGTCGCACGCTCAAAGTGTTCGTCTGCGTTGTAAATTGGTTGAACAAGCTTTTGAGCAAGTTTCTGCTGAGCAAGCAGAGGCAGGACAAAAGGCTGCTGTGGAGGAAAAGTAATAATGAAAACCGTGCGTTCATCTCAGCCTGCGCTGGATGGGTTGATTCCTTACGATCCGAAATATCTTCCAGCAAAACAGCTGATGTCTGCAAATGAAAACCCTAATAATGTTCCCGAAGAGGTGCAGCTAGAAATTAGGAAAGCTCTCAAGAACTTTTCCTTTAATCGCTATCCTGACCCTTTGGCAAACGAATTGCGCGATCTGATCGCAGATGCTAATGGTCTTTCTCGCAATAATGTTCTTTTGGGTAATGGCGGCGATGAGTTGCTGTTCAATTTTGCTCTTGCTTGGGGCGGTCCTGGTCGAACCTTTTTAAATCTGCCTCCTACGTTTTCGGTATATGAAGCTAATGCTCGCTTGGTGGGTACAAAGGTTGTTAATATCCCGCGCAAAGACAACTTTGAAATTGATGAAGAAGCGGTTTTGACGCGTGTGAAAAAGGGCGATATCGACTTTATTATGATTACCAGCCCTAACAATCCTACGGGCAAATTGGCTCGAGGATCGTTTGTTCGCGAGTTGCTCAATACAACGGATGCACTCGTTATGGTAGATGAAGCGTATTTTGAATTTTCTCGTAGCACCATGCGTCCACTTTTGGAAGAACACAAAAATTTAGTCATCTTACGTACGTTTTCTAAGGCATTTAGCTTGGCGGGAGTTCGTTTGGGCTATCTCTTAGCAAACGAATCTGTTATTCGCGAATTCATAAAGGTTCGTCAGCCCTATTCAGTGGATGCGCTTTCTCAAGCAATAGGATGTGCAGTATTTCGTAATCGAGCACAGTTTGAACCAGGAATCAATCAGATTATCGAACAGCGTGGCGTGCTCATTGAAAAGATGCGCGCAATACCAGGCATTGAGGTATTCGATTCTGATTCTAACTACATCCTCATTCGTTTAGCTAATGCTGCCCAGGTATGGCAACAGCTCTACGAACGCGGCATTCTTGTGCGAGATTTTTCTAAGTCGCCTTTGCTTGAAAATTGCTTGCGTATTTCGGTAGGCTTACCTGAGGAAAATGAAGCATTGCTAACGGCGCTAGAAGAATTAGTCTCAGCGTAAATAAGCCTTAAGCATAGAAGGAGTTAAGAGATATGGCGAAAACGACCGAGTTTTCTCGCGTAGCGCAGGTTACGCGTACTACGAAGGAAACTGACATTTCTCTTTCGCTTGCCATAGATGGTACGGGAGTAACTAACATTGATACAGGCGTGCCGTTCTTTGATCACATGCTCAATGCATTTGGTAGGCATGGCCTTTTTGACCTTGACGTTCAGGCAAAGGGCGATATCGAGGTAGATGCTCACCACACCGTAGAAGACGTGGGTATTGTCCTTGGTAAGGCGTTTGCTCAGGCTATGGGCGAAAAGCGTGGTATTACGCGCTTCGGATCACAACTGCTTCCTATGGACGAAGCACTCGTTTTGGCTGCTGTTGATATTTCTGGTCGTGGGCAACTTCACTGGGATGTTGATGTGCCGCTTTGCTTGCTGGGTTCATTCGATTCTTCCCTTGCAAAAGAGTTCTTTATTGCTTTTGCCACCAATGCGAACGTAACCCTTCATGTACGAATGCTTTCAGGTGAAAATGTTCATCATGTTATTGAAGCTTGTTTTAAAGCGGTTGGTCGCGCAATGCGTTATGCGCTAGAACTTGATTCTCGCTGCTTAGATGAACTTCCCTCCACAAAAGGGGCACTGTAATGATTGCGGTAGTGGATTATTGCAAGGGAAATTTAAGAAGCGTTGAGCGTGGCCTTATCAATGCAGGAGCCGATGCGCGAATTACCGACGATCCTGCTGTCATAGCTGAAGCAGATGCCATTGTTCTTCCTGGGGTTGGTGCGTTTGCGGATGCCTCAACAACAATGCTTCAAACAGGCCAGATGCAGGCAATTCGTAACGGCATTGCAGCGGGTAAGCCGTTTTTGGGAATTTGCTTAGGCGAACATCTCTTGTTTGCGGAAGGTACTGAAGGGGCCGTGAGCGCCCATGTTGGTACCGTGGATTCTAATTCTTCAGATAGCGCCGATGAGACTAGTGCCACCTGCGAAGGATTGGCGGTGCTTCCTGGTACAGTAGATCGCATTCCTGAATACGACGAGCAAGGTAGGCGCTTTAAGGTTCCTCATGTGGGATGGAATTCTGTTGAGTTCGATCCTGATACTACCTGTCCTTTATTACGAGGTATTCAGTCAGGGGAATATTTCTACTTTACTCACAGCTATATTGCTCCGCAAACACCAGCATGCGTTGCTACCACAACGCATTCGATAACGTTTCCTTGTGTAGTGCAAAAAGGAGATACGGTATTTGGGGTGCAGTTCCATCCCGAAAAGTCTTCCGATGTAGGGGCTAAAGTAATGGAGAATTTTGTTCGTCTTGTTGATAAGAATCAAGCGGCTTTGTAGTAATGGCACTGCGATAACGTTGCCACGGACTGCGCTATTGCGATAAATGCGTCGCGGTAATGTTGCTGTAAAAGCACTGTAGAAATGTTGCGGTAGTAGTGCTGCAGTAATAAAGGAGAGAAGTAATGGATCTGCTTCCTGCAATCGATATTTTAGATGGCAAGGCAGTACGTCTTGCTAAGGGCGATTACAACGCCGTCACGGTATACAACGATAGTCCCGTAGCTCAGGCAGCGCTTTTCAAAGAGCAGGGTGCGCGTTGGATTCATGTGGTTGATCTCAATGGTGCTCGAAGCGGAGTACCTGAAAATATTGAGATAATCGAACGAATTATTCGCGAGACAGGTCTCAAAATTGAAGTTGGTGGCGGTGTGCGCAGTTTGGAAACTATTCGCCGTTTAGCTGATGCTGGCGTTTCGCGAGTGGTATTGGGCACGACGTTGGTAACCGATCAAGAATTTGCGAAGGCAGCACTTAAAGAATTTTCCGATATGCTTACTGCAGGTATTGATGCCAAAAATGGAGAAGTTGCGGTAGCAGGATGGCGTGAAGGTGCAGGTGTTCCCGCTGAAGAACTCATTGCCGAGGTGGGAGCGCTCGGATTTAAGCACCTCGTGTATACCGATATTTCTCGTGATGGTATGCAAACGGGAATTGATGCAAAGCGCTACGTAGAAGTAGCAAAGGTGTTCGGGAACCCCGTTATTGCATCAGGCGGCGTGGCAAATTTGCTTGATATTGAAAATCTCGCTGAGGTGGCTTCTTCTATAGAAGGAGTAATTGCAGGACGCGCGGTATATGAGGGAAGCCTCGATGTACCAGCAGCGCTTGCGCTCTGTGAAAGGACTCATTCATGCTAACAAAGCGTGTTATTCCCTGTATGGATGTCAAAGACGGCAGGGTAGTAAAGGGTGTCAATTTCGTTAATCTTCGTGATGCAGGAGATCCTATCGAGCTTGCCCAGCGCTATGACGAACAGCGTGCAGATGAAGTTATTTTTCTTGACATAACCGCTACTCATGAAGGTCGTGCAACCACCGTTGAAATGGCTAGCCGTGCGAGTGAGGAACTTCACCTGCCCTATTGTGTTGGCGGTGGTTTTCGAAGTGTGGCCGACATTCGAACCATGATAGCTGCGGGTGCCGATAAAGTTTCGGTGAATTCTGCGGCGCTTGCAGATCCTTCTCTTATAACGCAAGCAGCTGCTGCATTTGGCACCCAGGCAATTATATGTGCTATTGATGCAAAACAGGTTCCTGGAAATCCCGATAAATGGGAAGTGTATGTGCATGGTGGCCGCAAGAATACGGGCGTCGATGCCATTGATTGGGCAATAGAGGCAGCTAAGCGTGGTGCAGGCGAAATTCTGTTGACCAGTATGGATCGCGATGGCAGTAAAGATGGCTTTGATATCCCTCTAACTCGTGCAGTTGCTCGTGCGGTTAATATTCCCGTTATTGCATCAGGTGGTGTGGGTAAGCTTGAGCATTTTGCCGAGGGTATTATCGAGGGCGAAGCTGATGCGGTGTTGGCGGCAAGTGTGTTCCATTTTGGAGAACTGACTATTCGCGAAGTTAAGGAATATATGAGATCTCAGGGAATACCTGTTCGGTTGTAAAAGCGTATTTTGCTGACTTTGCCGAGATCAACGACATCGCAACGAGAAATGGCGCTAAAAACAATAGGGTATCGCGAGAGGTAACAATGACTTCTTCTGAATTACAAAAAGAAACAATTTCGACATCGGTCGATAGGGAATCTGCTGAATTAACACTCGATGATTTTTCCTACAATGCCGATGGACTTATTCCCTGCATTGTTCAAGATGCTAATACGCTCGAAGTTTTGATGATGGCATGGATGAATAAAGAATCACTTCGTCGTACGTTAGAACAAGGTACGACTTGGTTCTGGTCGCGCAGTCGCCAAAAATTCTGGCATAAAGGTGAAGAGTCGGGCAATACGCAGGAATTAGTGGAGCTTCGTTATGATTGCGATGCGGACACGTTGTTGGCGTTAGTGCGTCCAGCAGGGCCTGCTTGTCATACAGGAAATATCTCCTGTTTTTATCGTACGCTTTAAAAGATACGCAAAAGGCATCCGCAGAATAGATGCGCAAAGCTGCCCGCAAAATTGATATATAAAGCGGTATATAGAACAGTTGCTCAAAAAAGATTTGGGTAAGCGACATGCAATAGAAATGCGCAATTTGACCATTTTTGTGGAATAACGTACGAATTTTTCGTGCGGAGCATCATATGCCGATAAGATACTTTGAATACAGGTAAGCAAATTGCGCAAGCACATAAGAGGTAGTCATTGTTTGGGTTTATCCTTCCCAATTTAGAGAGCTTGGAAGAAGCTGAGCAGAAACGGTATCGTGCCGTGTATTGCGGTGTGTGCCGATCAATTAAAAACCGCTATGGGCAGCTTCCCCGAGTAACTATCTCTTTTGATATGACCTTTTTAACGTTAGTGTTAGGGTCACTCTATGAACCTAAGGAAATAAGCGGTGCTAAACGTTGTCCTGTGCATCCCACTACTCCACAAACTTTTTCTATGAGTGAATATAGTGATTATGCAGCGGATTTAAGCGTTGCGTTTGCCTATCATAAGTTGCTTGACGATTGGCAAGACGATCGGATGATGCGATCTCGCGCAGCGGCTTTTGCGCTGTCGGGGGCGTACCGAAAAGCAAAAAAGCGAATACCGCATGCATGCGATTGTATTGAGGCAACCATGCGCGATATTCAGAACATGGAATACGAAATTAAACATTCCTCCAATCAATCAGATATTCCTTTTGATGCTCCTGCGAATTGTTTTGGTATGTTGCTAGGGGAACTATTTGCCTATAAAAATGACTTTTGGGCAACAGATCTGCGTCGTTTTGGTGCACGTTTAGGAAAGTTTGTGTACGTCATGGATGCAGCGATGGACTTGGAGGAAGATTTACGAACAGGTTCATATAATCCATTTAAGTACATGGAGCACGACACGCAAGCGCTTCGAGATAATTTGGAATATCTTGCAGCAAGTATGACGGATGCTTTTGAGCGTTTGCCGCTTGAGCGAGATATGCAGGTAATGAGAAGCGTGTTGTATGCGGGCGTGTGGCAGCGTTTTGAGGCGAAGGAGAAAAAGGACCACGATGGTTAAAGACCCCTATGAGGTTTTGGGTGTAAGCCGAGATGCATCGGCTGACGAAATTAAAAAAGCATATCGTAAAAAGGCACGCGAAAATCACCCAGACTTAAATCCTAATGACCCCAAAGCTGCTGAACGTATGAATGAGGTTAACGAAGCATACGATCGAATCACTAATCCCGAAAAATATAAAGCGAGTGATCGTCGTGCGGCTGGTGCACAAGGGGGCTATGGCGGCTACGGTGCTGGGGCTGGTTATGGTGGATCTGCCGCAGGGGGCTCTGCTCAAGGACACGGTTCTGGCGGACCTGGCCAGGGCTATAGTTCTTCTGGTCCTTATGGCTGGTCTACTATTGATTTTGATGATATTTTCGGTTTTGGTGGCATGGGCGGCTTTGGCGCTATTCATCCAGAAGCCATACCGTCTGATATTGCCGAGGTTCGCAATGCTATTGATGCCATCAATGTTGGTAGATACCAGCAAGCGGTCAATATCTTAAATCAGGTAACAAGTACGGGCAGAAATGCTCGATGGTATTACATTAGCGCTATCGCTAATCATGGTGTAGGTAATTCAATGATGGCAAACGAACAAATTCGTCGTGCTATAAAACTTGATCCGAACAATCGCGAATATCGACAAGCGCAACAGCAATTTCAGATGGCAGGTGCAGCCTATCAGCAGGAAGGCAAGGAACGCGGCTTTACGGTAGGCATGGATCCTAACATGATTTGCTGCGGTTTGTGCTTGGGTATGTATGGCTGCTCGAATTTGGGAATTTTTTGTATCTAGAATCAGGTATCGCGTCGCTTGCGTGAACCTTGTAGGTTTACGAAGCGTTATCTAAGAAAAGAGGATCTTACATGGGTGCTGCAATTGGAATCGATTTAGGAACCACCAATAGTTGTATGGCAACAATGGAGGGTGGTCGTGTAACTATTATTCCTAATGCAGAAGGCGAGCGTACAACACCAAGCGTGGTGGCGTTTTCTAAAGACGGTGAACGCCTTGTTGGCAGCATTGCTCAACGTCAAGCAGCGGTAAATCCCGAACGTACTATTTCTTCAGTAAAGCGCCACATGGGAA
>URMQ01000046.1 GCA_900548955.1 uncultured Eggerthella sp.
AAAAGAACTTGGCTGCAATGTTATCGAGATTTCGGCATTGAAAAACGAAGGAATCACCGAAGTTGTAAATTGCCTGAAAACCATCGAATCGGCAGCCCCTGCAACACCTATTACGCTTTCTACTTCAGCTGAAGAAGCGGTAGCGGAAGTGCAAAGCCGTCTTCCAGAATCAGTCCCTTCGAATTTGAAGCGTTTTTATGCAATCAAGCTTATTGAGCGCGACCAGAAAATCATTGACGCAATGGGCGATGCCCCTAACGTTGATGACGTGATTGAAAAGCTTGAAGCGGAACACGATGACGATTCTGAAAGCGTTATCATCAACGATCGTTACACCTATATTTCTTCAATTATTGAACATTGTCGCAATAAGAGCAGCAAGTCTTCGGAAATGAGCATTTCCGACAAGATCGACCGCGTAGTAACGAACCGAATTCTGGCACTACCTATTTTCGTAATCGTTATGACGTTGGTGTATTACCTGTCTATTTCGACGGTTGGTACTGCGGCGACCGACTGGGCAAATGACAACCTGTTCGGCGATGGTTGGTTCATGGGCCCTGGTCAGGAACAGTTTGACGAAGACACCGCTGCATTTGATGATGCTATGAGCAGCATCGATGCGTTCCAGGCTGCTGCTATTGCTGAAGGTCTTGATCCCGAATCAGAAAACTTCATCGCTGATGCTGAGGCTGCAGGCGTGATGGGCTCCTACGAAGCTTATGACGACGAAACAGGTGAAAACGAAATTATTGATGTCGACGCGGCAACATATGAGGAATCACTTGAAGTAGCTGCTTCGTTTGATGATGAAGCTCCCGATCCTGCTAACTACGGTACGTGGGTGCCTGGCATTCCTGTGATTGTTGAAAACGCTTTAGTGGCAATTGGTGCTGCTGATTGGCTGCAGGCATTGCTTCTTGATGGCGTTATTGCCGGTATCGGTGCGGTGCTTGGCTTCGTTCCTCAGATGTTGGTACTGTTCTTCTTGCTGGCAATTCTGGAATCATGCGGCTATATGTCCCGTATTGCTTTCATTCTTGACCGTGTGTTCCGTCGTTTCGGTCTTTCCGGCAAGTCTTTTATTCCTATCCTGGTTGGTACTGGCTGCGGTGTGCCTGGCGTTATGGCATCTCGTACCATTGAAAACCAAAACGACCGCCGCATGACGGTAATGACCACCACATTTATTCCTTGTAGTGCAAAGATGCCGATTATCGCACTGTTTGCTGCTGCTATCTTTGGCGGTGTTTGGTGGGTAGCGCCTTCTGCATACTTCCTTGGCTTGGCCGCAATTTTGTGTTCGGGCATTATTTTGAAGAAGACTCGCTTCTTTGCTGGTGATGTGGCGCCATTCGTTATGGAACTTCCTGCTTACCACCTACCAACTATCGGTGGCGTTCTTCGTAGCATGTGGGAGCGCGCATGGTCCTTCATTAAGAAGGCAGGTACCATCATCTTCTTGGCATGTATCATTATTTGGTTCATTTCAAGCTATGGTTTTATCGACGGCGTTTTCCAGGCTGTTGAAGACCAGAATGATTCTATTCTGGCAATTTTGGGTAGCGCAATCTGCTGGATCTTCGCACCGCTTGGTTGGGGCGATTGGCAGGCAGCTTCCGCTACGGTAACGGGCCTTATTGCTAAGGAAAATGTTGTAGGCACGTTCGGCATTCTGTATGCAGGAGATGCTGGCTGGTACGAAAATGTTCAGGCTGCATTCACTATGGTTACCGCTTATTCTTTCATGGCATTTAACTTGCTGTGCGCTCCTTGCTTCGCTGCAATGGGTGCTATCAAGCGCGAAATGAACAACGTAAAGTGGTTCTTTGCGGCGGTTGGTTATCAGTGTGGTATCGCTTGGGTAGTAGCTCTGTGGATTTACCAGTTCTTCGGATTGCTCACAGGCGAAGTTGCCTTTGGTATCTTTACCGTAATTGCTTTGGCTCTGTTCATCGCATTCTTGTGGTTGCTCTTCCGTCCAAACAAGTGGGCAGGCAAGACTGAAAGCGTTCGCGCAGTTGAGGCTGAAGCAGCAGCATAAGCTGCAGAATTACCTCCGATGAAAGCCGCGGTAGAAGTCGCAGTAGTAGTTGGCTATCTTATAGCAGATGCCTAGGATTTTCTCGGTAGATGGCCCAATAAACGCTGCGGCATTCCGCGGCTTCCTCTTAGGCGAATTATTTATTACTGGTTTTGATCGGCGCGAAGACTTTATTTGAAGACTTTACTCAGAAATTTTATTAAACAGAAGCTAGAATACCCTCAAGAACAGAAAGCGAGGCAGCGCAAATGACAATAGGTACATTCGTTGTTAGTGCAATTCTTGTTGTGATTGTTGCTGCAATTATCATTAATATGGTTCGTTCGCATCGCGCGGGAAAGCATGTGGGCTGTGATGGGTGTGGCGCATGCGGCGCATCGCAAGGTGGACTCGAGAGTGTTCAGCAAGGCGATCATCATGCTCACCATCATGGTACTGGCGCGTGTGGGTGCGCTAATGTGGAAGCCATGGTTGCGCGTATGAATAAAGATCTCGACAAAACTGAATCTAAATATTAATTAGTGCTGGCCTTGGTCTTTACCTTAACCTTAGCTTCAGCTTTCACTCACATCCTACTCACATCTTTCTCACATCCCTGATATGAGAACGGTGTGAGTTTTCTTCTCTAAACTGTTTTTAGGGAGGAATTACTATGGCACTAATTTTAAGTCATCAAACTGCATGCGAATACTGGTTGTCGCCTTATGCGGATATTAGATCAGGCTTAGTCTCACTACGGAAAAATGGAAGGGAATTAAACTTTGCCCCTAACGCTGATTTGGTGCATGATTATTTTTCATCCATGAGGAAAGTTCACAAACTTCCTTTTCATACAATGACGCTTAATCGAAATGCGCGTCATAGAATAAAAGGTACAAAGTGTCATCTTTCTCTTGGAAAAATACCTCCATCTTCTTTTTACTGCTTAGATGAAGAAGTGTTTGTCGTTAGTCCTGAATTGTGCTTCTTTCAAATGGCATCTATGCTAAATAAAGTGCAGCTTGTAAAGCTGGGATTCGATTTGTGCTCTAAGTATTCTTTAGATTCTCAGGGTTATCTTTATGAACGAATCCCTGTAACTACAACAGAGCGATTAGAACAATATGGGCAATCTTTATCAGGATTTCATGGTGCTCGAAGCGCGTTAAGTACTTTGTCAAAAGTATGTTCTGATTCTGCTTCTCCACGTGAAACTGAATTGGTAATGTTGCTCAGTTTGCCTTACTCATGGGGTGGGTATAATCTCTCTAATCCTTGTCTTAATGTTAAGATTCTTATTCCTAGTTCACAGAGGCACATATTCACAAAAAACTACTACGTTTGCGATTTGATTTGGGATGATTCTATTGCTGTTGAGTACGAAAGCGACTACTGGCATACAGGGGTTGATCGTATAGCAAGCGACTCTGCTAGAAGAAGTGCCCTGAGTTTATTGGGTGTCGAGGTTATAACGGTAACAAATAAGCAAATTAAAAACATTTCTGAAATGGATCGAATAGGAAGACTTTTAGCCAGGAAACTTAAACGGCCATTTCGATTAAGTAGAGGGTATGACTATAGGTCACGCCAAAAAGAGCTTCGTCAAGAACTTTTAATTGATAAAGGTTCTTGGAATTAGCGGTGCAATGATTGCGCGGCGAAATTGGTATTTGCTAAATCGGTATTAGTTATAAGGTTTGCGATACTTCTCGAAAAACGGGAAATTTGAAGATATGTTTTATGGAAGATATGTCCTATGTTTTTTGGATTTTTAAGGGGTACCCTGCAGAAAAATGCCGTTAGTGAGAGACTCGTCTTAGCATCAATTGGTCGTTAAAGCTCATAGATGCTTGTTGGTGTCCATTTTTGTTTGCTTCGTGACGATCTTGAAAATTGTTCTTAAAGTAACCCTCTCACTTTCGGGGTTTTTCTGCAGGGTGGTGCTGATTTTTTAAAAAAACTTCTGCAAAACTCGGGCTGACACGCTAAATCATTCTGGATTATTATTATTGCAAAATCTTGTGTCACATCAGACGAGCTTGCATAACCCTATCGGATAAACATTGCATCACCAAAAGAAAGCATGCGGTATTTGCGTTTAATTGCGTGGCGGTACGCTTTCATAATGTTGTCGCGCGTAGAAAATGCCGAGACAAGCATCATGAGTGTAGAGCGCGGCACGTGGAAATTCGTGATAAGCGCGTCTACTACTTTGAATTCGTAGCCAGGCAGAATATAGAGGCTGGTTGCTTCGCGATCGCGCGCAATAAGTCCCTGCTCTGCATCCCAAGCAGATTCAAGACTGCGCACGCTGGTGGTGCCGACAGCAATTACGCGACCGCCTTGTTCTTTTGTGCGCTTAATAGCATCAACCGTGCGTTGAGGAACGGTATAACGCTCGGTATGAATTTGATGATCGCGCGGATTATCCTCTTCAACAATACGGAAGGTATCAAGTCCTACTTCTAAGTGGACGGTTTCCCAGCCAATACCTTTTTCCTTAATGAGTTCAATCAACTCAGGCGTGAAATGAAGTCCCGCGGTTGGAGCAGCAGCGGATCGCTCTTCATGGGAATAAACGGTTTGATAGAGCTCTTCGTCACCTGCGTAGTTTTTGATGTAGGGAGGCAGTGGTGTGTGGCCTACCGCATGAAGTGCCTCGTCGAGAGAAGGTAGGGTGGTGCTGAGCCGAACAAGACGCTCGCCTTTTTGAGCTCCTTCAACCCAATCGATAACCTCGGCACTTAAAACAACGTTTTCTGTTGAAGACGAAATAGGGTCTGAAGATGAAGCAAGGTCTGAAGGCGAGGTAGGATCTGAAGACGAAGTAGGGTCCAAAGATGAAACAAAATCCACAACAGCACCAGGCTTTAAGCGTTTACCTGGGCGAACGAGTGCTTCCCATGTTGCGGATTGGTTGGTACGATCCAGTCCTTGCTTGGCTTCTCGCAGCAAGAAAACTTCTGCCACGCCACCGGTGCCGCGCTTGCGGCCAATCAAGCGCGCTGGCATGACGCGTGTTTCGTTGGCAACAAGTAAGTCACCAGGTTGCAGATAATCAATGATGTCCTTGAAAATCTTATCCTCAAGCGTGCCTGTATCGCGCTTCATAACGAGCAGTCTACATTCATCGCGAATAGGAGCAGGCTCTTGGGCGATTAGCTCTTCGGGTAATTCGTAATCGAAATCATCAGTGGTTAATGCTTGCAACTTAGCTCTTCTTTCTTCTTCTTTTTTCTTCTTGCGAGCAGCTTTGCGCGCCGCACGTTCAGCGGCGGCTTCTTTGTCGGAATACGCGCAGCCGCAATAATTCTGGCGATACATTCCTAAATCGCGACTACGTTTAGTCGCATTAGGATAGTACGGACGAAAGTCTTCGAAAAGTGCCGCAAGTCCATCATAGTGTGCTGCCGCACGTTCCAGTTCTTCCTGAATTATTGAAGTGTATTGATAGGGGCTCACGCTTAGCGTGGTGCCGATGGCATCGAAGCCGTGCTCGTGCGCATAACGAGCCAGTTCCTCAAGGCGCAAACGATAGCATGCTCGGCAGCGACTATCTCGGTCGCTATATAAATGTGCGAATTTGGGGTCGCGTGCGGGGTCGAATTCAGGGTCGATGCCCGTGTCGAATTCGGGATCGATATCCGTATCGAATTCGGGGTCGGCACCAGGACATGCCGCGTCAGTGTCACTAGAGGCGTTGCCTGCCGAATCAGCTAACCACGTGGCTAACCTTGTGGGATCAGGATGCCACGAAGCGCGTACTGCTTCCTGCCAGCGGTCTGGTTCGTAAGGTCCCTCTATAACAGGAATGCCCTGAGAGCGCGCCCATTCAAGAAGCGTGGATAGACGATGCCGGTACTCATCGGCAGGTTCGATATTAGAATTCATGTATGCAATTGTGATATCGTGACCCGCCGCTTGCAGTAATCTAACAGGCTCAAGCGAGCATGGTCCACAACATGCATGAAGTAGTAATTTCATAGGTTCGTCTTCCGCTCCTTTCGGCGTACTCTATACTAGCATCTGATTAAAAAATCGACTCGACAAACAAAAACGGCTCAATAAACAAAATTGAATCGAAGACTCACTGCGAATCGATAAAAACTGTCACGATAGGACATGAAAGATAACTAGGTTTTACACAGGAGGGAAGACCCATAATGCCCACGACATCTCAACGAGCTTATAAGGCGGTTTTCTTTGACTTAGACGGAACGCTACTTCCTGTAGATATGGACACATTCTTGCAAGCGTATTTTAAAGCGCTGGGAAAGTATGCGGCCGAACATGGTCAGGAGCCAAAGCAGTTTACCGACGCGCTCAACAAAGGCGTGTTTGCCATGATTAAAGAAGAGGGCGGACGAAACGATGAGCGTTTTTGGCAGACGTTTTGCTCCGTTTTGGACATTGGTGAAAGCGAAATGCCAGCTTACGAGCAGTTGATGGAGGGCTTCTACAACACCGCCTTTGACGAATTGGGTGCGCTTATTACCCCAACGCCAGAATCGGCTCAGGTGGTGAACCTTTTGCGCGAAAAGGGATATCGTCTGTATCTGACCACCATGCCGCTGTTTCCGCGCATCGCGGTGGAAAAGCGTGTCCAGTGGGCAGGGTGCGATCCGCAGGCTTTTGAGCGGATTACTACCTATGATAATTCCACGAGCACCAAGCCTCATCTGGAGTACTATCGCGAAAATGTCGAAGCGATTGGCTTGAAGCCTGAAGAGATTCTGATGGTGGGCAACAACACTCGCGAAGATTTGTCTGCTATGCAGCTGGGCTTGGACGGTTATTTGGTAACTGATTGGTTGTTGAATCCTGATGGCTTTGATATTGATTCCGTTAAGCATGGATCGATGGCGGATTTCCTGAAGTTTGTTGAAGGTCTACCAAAGTGCGAAAACGCGGCAGATGGCGAAGGTATGGATGCGACAGCGAACACCGTAGAAGCCGACGCGACAGATGGCGAAGGTGTATCAACGCGCGAAAACGCGGCAGAAAGCGCAGGCACGGATGCGACAGCGAACACCGTAGAAGCCGATGCGGCAGAAAGCGCAGAGGCAGAGACCGAGACCGAGACAACCACGGGACGTGATGCGTAGTGGCGCTTTTCGATTTTACGTTAGAAGCGCAGTCTGGTTATGCGCGCGCTGGTCTGTTCGAAACAGCTCACGGCACAGTGCGCACTCCGCTGTTTATGCCTGTGGGCACGAGCGCGACGGTCAAAGGTATTCGTCCGCAGATGCTCAAAGAGCTAGGTGCGCAGATCGTGCTTTCAAACACCTACCATCTGTCACTGCGTCCAGGGGCAGACCTTATTGCTGAGGCAGGTGGCCTTCATAAATTCATGGCCTACGATGGTCCGATCCTTACCGACTCTGGTGGATTCCAGATTTTTTCGTTGGCAGATACCTTAAAGCTCGACGACGATGGCGTAACGTTTTCGTCCATCTACGACGGCAGCAAAATTCGCTGGACCCCAGAAACCAACATGGATATCCAGCAGAAGTTGGGCGCCGATATTATTATGCAGCTGGATCAATGTCCGCCTTATCCTGCGACGCGCGAATTCGTGCAGCGTGCCGTGGACCTATCTTCGGCATGGGCGAAGCGCTGTTTGGCGGCGCATACCCGCGAAGACCAGGCCCTTTTTGCAATTTGCCAGGGCGGAATGAATCTGGAAATGCGCCTTGAATCTATTCGCCGCTTGAAGGAGATTAGCGACGAAAGTGTGCGCAGTGGCCACAAGGATTTTAAGGGCTTTGGCATTGGTGGCTATTCGGTAGGTGAAGATCACGAAGTTATGTTCGAAACGCTCGGCGATGTTGCGCGCGCCTGCCCCGAGAATAAGCCACGCTATGTAATGGGGGTAGGCAATCCTACCACGCTCGTTCGTGCAGTTCACGAAGGTGTGGATATGTTTGACTGTGTGCTGCCAACGCGAACCGCTCGCATGGGAACGGCGTTTTCTTCACAAGGTCGCATGAATATGCGTAACGCCCGCTTTATCCACGACTTTGGTCCGCTGGATGAAAAGTGCACGTGTCCTACCTGCCAGACTCACAGTCGCTCATATATCAGGCACTTGGTGAAGCAAAACGAAATGCTGGGTAGTATTTTGCTGAGTATTCATAACCTGCATTTCCTGATTGATCTAATGAATCGAGCACGTGAAGCAATTCTGCAAGATGCGTATGAGGATTTCTATCAGGAATGGATGCACTCACCAGCAGCGCAGGATTACTAAGTCGAACTTGTTAAGCAGACCCACCCTCTAATTGTGCTGTAATGGTGCAACAGTGGAGTATGCAATGGAGTTGCTTCAAATTGCATGGCTTTTAGCTGCAGTTTTTATAGAAGTAACATCAGGTTAACGATTAACGAGCTATTATTAATCGTTACTGTACTTTTGAAATAACTTTTCTTTGTATTTGCAAGAAGGAAAACTATGGCCGAGACACCGAAAAAAGAAACAGAAGGCGAAGAAGTAAAGCACGACGCGGATGCGGAGGCTACTAAAGCCGAAAAGAATGCAACTGATAATACTGCAGCTGAAGAAGCAAAAGTTGTTGAGGAAAAAGCTACTCAACCGAGTGCTGCTAAAACTGAAGATAAAGAAGCAAAGCGCGATGCGAAAGCGAAAGCGAGCGATGCCAAGACAAAAGCGAAAGCGCGTGATGCGAAAGCAAAGGAAAAGGCACGTGCAGAGCGCAAACGCGAAAAGGATCGCGCCCGCGCACAGCGTGCTAATGCTGCTGCAGCAAAGCAGCGCAAGAAGGATCGCGAACGTCGCATAAAGCAGGCAGGCGGTGGCGGTAACTCGAATCGTCGTAACATGTGGCTTTTGATTGTTACGACGCTTTTGGTTATCGCTTCGGTATTTATGTTTATGCCGCCGCAAGACAAGATTAATCAGGGCCTGGACATCCAGGGCGGTCTTTCGGTTGTTCTTACTGCGCAGGGTACCGATGGTCATGAGGTAACCCAGGAAGACATGGAAAAGTCGCGTGCAATTATCGAATCGCGCGTTAATGCCTTGGGTGCATCTGAGGCAACAGTTCAGGTTCAGGGTACGGACCAAATCTTGGTTCAGATTCCTGGTCTTTCCGATACTGAAACGGCATTAGAGACCATTGGCAAAACAGGTAAATTGGAATTCGCTCGTGCTGATTCCTTTACCGATGAAGCCGATCAAACCGCTATTGCTAACGGTACTTACGTGCAGCAAGGCGTGATCACTGACGATATGGGCAACCAGTTCCCATCAGGTGAAATGCAGTATCGCAGCGTGAGCGGATCTTATACACCTCTTATTACGGGCGAAAACATCACGCGCGTAACAGTGGATAAGGAATCAGAAACCAGTAATTATTACGCTGTTAATTTGACACTTGATAACGAAGGTACCGAAGCGTTTGCTCAGGCGACGCGCGAATTGGCTCCTACTAACGGTCAGATTGTTATTGTTTTGGACGGCCAGATTCAGTCGGCTCCTGCCGTTCAGTCTGAAATCGCGGGTGGTCAGGTTGCTATTACGGGCGGCTATTCACTCGAAGAGGCTCAGTCCTTGCAGACCGTTCTTGAATCTGGTTCGTTGCCCGTAAGTTTCCACTACGAACAGAGCCAGGTAGTTGGACCTACACTTGGTCAAGATGCATTGATGAGCGGTCTTCTGGTTGCGATTCTTGGCTTGACGCTGGTTATTCTGTACTTGATTTGCTTCTATCGTGGTCTTGGTCTTTTGACGGCAGCAGCCATGGTGGTATTTGCAATCTTCTATCTTGGTTTGCTGGCAACGCTTTCTGCGTTTGGTTTATTCTCGCTGTCTTTGGCAGGCATTGCAGGTATCGTTCTTACCATTGGTATGGCGGCTGACTCGTCCATTCTGGTTTTGGAACGTTTCCGTGAAGAAATACGTATGGGACGAAGCGTGCGCGCTGCTTCCATTACAGGTGTTCGTCACGGCATTGAAACCTCCATCGACGCTGACTTGGTAACGCTGGTATCTGCGTTGACTTTGTTCTTCTTGGCAAGCGCTTCCGTCAAGGGCTTTGGCATGACGCTGGCCTTGGGTATTATGTGCGACATCGTAATGATGCTGCTTTTGAAAGCGCCGCTTATTCGCTTGCTGGCTCCAAAGGTTATTGCTCGTCACCCAGGATTCTGGGGTATTAAGGACTGCGAAGAAGCAGCTCCTGTATATGCTGAACTTACCGAAACGACGCTTGCTCCTGATGAGGTTTTGCGTCCCGATAAAGCACTAGGCAAGGGCGCGAAGGGTGGCGCGGCGGCTTCTCGCGGTGAGGCAGCAGCGGATCAGCCTTCGGCAGATATTCCTAAGTCGTTCACTCACAAGACGCTTGATCAGCTGAAGGGTCGCTTCTTGCGCCGCGATATCAATTTCATGGGCGTGCGTAAAATCCTGCTCTCCCTTTCAGCGGCACTGATCGTTCTTTCTGTTGCGGTAGTGGGCATTAAGGGTGTTCAGTTCGGTATCGAATTTGTAGGCGGCACTTCGATTGAGTTCCACAACACGGGTGATATCTCTATTGAAGATATGCGCGCAGCTTGCGCCGATGCGGGCGAGCCTGAAGCAGTGGTTCAAACTACTAATGCTGATGGATCGGCAGGCTTTTTGGTTCGTACCACCAACACTTCTCCTGAAGATGCTGCTACAACGGCAAACCAAATTGCGGGCGATCTGGACATTTCGACCGACAGCTTCGAGGTAAACACCGTAGGTCCTGACTGGGGTGCTGGTGTAATTCAATCTTCCGCCATTGCGTTTGCGGTTTCATTGCTGTTGATTATTGCCTACATTGCAATTCGCTTTGAGTACAAGATGGGTATTATGGCAGTTGTGGCATTGCTGCACGACCTCATAATCGTGGTTGGCATTTATGCGTTGGTTGGTCGCGAAATTACGCCAAACATGGTAGCGGCTCTGCTTACCATTTTGGGTTATTCGCTCTATGACACCGTTGTTGTATTCCACCGTATTAACGACAACATGAAGGAATCGTCGCTGAAGTGCACCTTCATGTCTATGGCACAGCGGTAAAAGAATCATCGGAGCGGGTCCGGGGCGCTATTTTGAACAGCGGGTTTGAATATCC
>URMQ01000047.1 GCA_900548955.1 uncultured Eggerthella sp.
ATTCGTCGCCGAAGAATCGCAAGATATCACTATTGGAAATAAATCCGCGAGCCATTCCCTTGCTGTCAACAATTACGGCACCACTTGCATTAGCGCCGGCAATTATTTTTGCAGCAGCACTCATAGGAGCCTCAAGAGGAACAACTACAGGGTTTGTGTCCATAACTTCCCCAACAGTTTGGTACACATCGATCCCCTCCTTTTCTTGAGCATGAGGTTTCGCCGCAGAAGGAACTATATCTGACTTCATATTGCGAATGAAGAATACAACAAGAAGCAAGGCGATAGCACCAAGTACTAATACTGCTGTGAAAGACCAGTGGTAGCCATAAAAGATTCGTTCAAGCTCACTGCCATCTGGTGCCATAGAAGTTCCCAGAGCACTGAACGACATAATAAGCGCGGTACCGAGTGAAGCGCCTACCTGATTAACGGTGTTGGTAGTAGCGGTAGCGTGCTGTACCAATGCGTTTTTAAGCGAATTCACACCCCACGTATTGATAGGCGTAAACAAGATCTGCAACGAACCGCAGGTAACCATATTTGCTGCAACAACCAAAATCATCGAACTGTCAATTGCGTAGAAGAACATTCCAATGCAACCGATGAACAATGCCGCCACACCACCAAGCGCAACGCCACGCACGCCATGTTGGTCAAAAATCTTACCGCCAACCAAGCCAGCTACCGCACCGAGCAACGCACCAGGTAACGTAGCCAAACCGCTAATTGTTGCAGAGTATCCAAGAACGTTCTGAATATAAAGCGGCATAATTACGCTCAAACCAATAAGAATTGCCTGCAGTAAAGCGCACACCATAAACGCCATACGATAACGACGGCTATATAAAACCTCTAAACGAAGCATTGGCTCTTCGATTTTGAACTGGCGCCATACAAAAAGACCGACAAACACCAGGCCGACGATCATGAGTACAACGCATACCTCCACGTGATCCGAAGAAGCAAAGGAAGACAAACCGTACAACAAGGAAGCTAGGCCGATGGAAGAAAAAATAATCGAAAGTGCATCAGCAGAAGTACGTGGAAATCCTTCACGATTCTTTAATGCGCGAGCAGCAAACAGAATAATGAGCACCGAAAATACAACCACGATGCAAAACAGTGCACGCCAACCGACCATATCAACAAGCATGCCACCAAGAGTTGGGCCAATAGCTGGAGCAAAGCCAATAACTAAGCTGACCAGACCCATTGCTTTACCACGACTTTCGCGCGGGAAAGTAAGCAAAATCAGCGACATAACCATAACCATCATGACGCCCGTAGCCATAGCCTGCATAATGCGGCCAACTAACAGCACCGCAAAAATAGGCGCTATTGCCGCAACCAAACTGCCTGCCCCAAAGAGCGCCATACCACCAATAAACAAAACGCGTGTACTAAAACGACCCATAAACCATGCTGCCAGAGGAATTACCACCGCTTCTACCAGTGCATAAGCCGAAGTAAGCCACTGTACCGTTGTAGCATCTACATTCAAGTGTTGCATGATAGAGGGCAAAGCGGGCGAAAGCAGTGTCTGATTCAAAACAACCAGCACCGCACCGCATAGCAGCACCATTACCATGTTTCTTTGTTCATTCGTTAAACCTAGGGGAGCCAATTTTTCTCGCTTTCAATATCATTTTGAGTATTAATTCTGTCTCAACTTTTGTACCGTTTTTCCTAAAAAGCATCCTGTCTTGCTCAAGCATAGAGAGTAGAATACACTTAACTTCGAAACTTGACGATTATCAAGTTTATGAGACACTTGACGGAAGTCAATAGACGATAATCAAAAGTAAGAAAATCTAAATATTTGAAGACAGGCAGGAATACAACCATGATCAGCAACGAAGATGCTCAATCACTCATTCAAGCTTCGTTTTATTTTAACGAGCTGTTCAAGCGAACCATTGTGCCTGCCGCCCTACCCGTTCCTGTTACTAAAACACAAATGGATATCTTGATGGCGCTCTATTCCGAAGGGCCTATGAATATGTCCACCCTGAGTGCGAAAGTCTACATTGCGCCCGAACAAGCAACGCGCGCTATTCATGGCCTTCGCGAAAATGGCCTTATAGTAAGTGAGCGCAGCGAAGAAAACCGCCGCATGGTAATTGCGCATCTTACCGATAACGCCATTCTTATGCTTGACGATCATGTACGTGAACTTAACATGACACTCCAAGCTAATCTTGATGGACTAAGCGATGAGGAAATCAAGGAATTGGTCCAGGCAGCCTCTACCGTCGTAAAGCTCTCGCAAAAAACGGGTATCAAATACGTAATGCCCCGACCAGTAAAAGCGTAACTATTTACTGCGCCTCCGCAGCTTCGCATTTTGTCATTCAAACGTTATTGCTAAGAATTAAGAGCATCCTTTGTCAAACCACTACTACTCTTTCGCTGCCGCTCTTCTACACTTCGCGCTTGCTACCTACGTATAGGTATTGTATTTGTTCTCCCAGTTCATCGCGCAAAACACTATAAGCATCAAGTCCCGTGCAATGGAAAGTGTAGTACTGGGTTGGGCGCGCCTTAAGCTCTTGTGCCAGTTCACGCGTAATTCCCAAATCCTCAACAAGACCCGTATCGGGATCCATTAGGTGAAAGCCCGCAACAACCGCATCAAGAGACGAACCTACAAGAGATTCAGCTTTCTCGATAATGTTTAGTATTCCACTATGGGAACATCCCGAAACCAAAATGTAACGCGGCTTATCAGCTTGCGTAGTAAGCTCAGTTATGAGTAGGCTCTGCTCGTGAGAAAACGAATCCGAAACATAACGCCCATTCAGTTCTTCTAGCAAACGAGCATTCGATTTTGCAATAGGATGCTTTTTGTCTACTCCTGAAAACAATTTAAAGCCAGGTTTAATATCAAACTCTTTGCCCACTTTTATAAATCGATCGTTAGCTTCCAAAGAGGGATCTATCCCGATACTAAAATGATCTTCTGCATTACCTGCAGCATACTCACCAAAAATGTGCTCATTCACATAAATTCGAGCAGGATTTTCTACCTTTTCAGTAGCATGTAAATATGCTTTTAAACCTCCGCCATGATCATAATGAGCATGAGAAATGACTGCAAAATCTGTCGACTCAATATCAACACCAAGCTTAGAAGCATTAAGAAGAAAACTCTTATCGGGTCCCACATCAAAAAGAATGCGTGTTGTCTGCTGGGAGTCATCGCGATTCTTCGCCGTCTGAACTTCCAGAAACAGGCTTAGTCCATGCTTTGCAATAAACCTGTCGGAAGAAGTTGCGTTTTCGACAAGAACAGTAATCTTCATGAGCATTCCCCTTAAGTCTATTTCGGGCCTTTCTTATTGGCATGAACCTTTCTTCTAGGCGCCTCCATGTTTCTTTTTATAACGGATGCATATCTACAGCATGCCATAGTAAGGATGTTGAACAACAACGCTTTCAACCCATTTTGCTAGGGTAATAAAATCAAACACGGGCAAACCTGTTGCACGTTGAATTGCGGCAGCATAGGGTGGCAAATCGCTGCACTCAAGCAGAATCGCATCCACTTCGGGATGTTCTACGCATACCTTTTTCGCAAGGGCGCACAAATCATCTTCGAGCAAACCGTTATTCAGGGGACCCTTGCCCCAACGAATAGGTGCGAAGCTTTCCATGTCGCCCACATTAACCACTACAATTTGGTCGGTGGTGGTATTAACATTTGCGAGGAATTCATCATTGATGCTTGCGCCATCAGCAGCAAATACAGCAATTTTTCTATCAGAGGGAAGCCACGTTTTAATAGTTGCCAGCTGACACAAGCTAGACATGAATACAGGTACACCCACCGCAGCAGCAACGTCTTTTTGGAAATGAGCAAAATACCCACAAGCACCTATAATGGCACGAACACCTTCAGCTTCAAGCTTTTTCGCCGCTGCTATCACTTGTTCTTTAATACTGGGATCCCCTGCAAAAAGTTGTTCGATTTCAAATGAAACCATTTCATACAAAACGGGAAAATCATAGGTTGTAGCGTTCACTACATTGCCAGGAACTTTGGGATAGTCCAGATCGACCGCAATAATGCCCAATGGTTGACCGCTGGTATAGCGAGGGGGAAGTTCAAATATCCCACGACGCTCATTTTCATTGGTGATAGCGCCATATGCGCTCTTCCATGATACTGACATGAACAACTCCTTTTGTTCCTTTAAAGCTTTATTCCCTAAGAGCAAAGCGCCAAAACAAAGTGGTTGGAACCATTTTGCAACAGCCCCAACCACTAATCAAAACTCAAACAATCCAACAAGCCGATTTAACTAGCCAGCCGATTTGAAACTCTTCGAAAGATCGAATGGCTTCAACCCGCAGAAATGTTAAGCCTCTACGTATTCGCCTTCACGCAAATAGGCAAGAAGCTGATCTTTGTCCAAATGAGCAATACCTAGATCTTCTAGGGTCAAACCAGTTGCCATGTAGTCAGTTTTATTCATTACGCCGCCCAAAACAATCATGGAATCAATTACCGGGGTGGGAACACCAAACTTTTTGCCCAACTCATGATATACATGGCAACCTACAGGAACATCTTCGGTAACATAGCGGTTCTTAATGGTGAAAGGACCCGTAGCGTAGCCTACTTCCCATTCTTCTTCGAAAGGAACAATGCAGCCTTCGCCCATGTATTCTTCACCCAAAACACTCGTGCGCTGGAAGAATACTTCCTTCTTGAAAGGCTGAATGCCTACACCAATTGCCTCAGCCAGGGCAATTTCTTCGTTGTAGAACTGATACTGAACTTCGCTAATGGAAGGGCAGAAAGAATGAGAATAAATGCTATAGTCGTGAATGTTTTTGCCTAAAACCGTGCTGAAGTTTTCCATCGTAGAAACGCCCAAAACCGTACCTGGTACATGGATTACAGGATTTACGTTAGAAAAACCAATATCCAAAACGGTATCACCACAAACAGCGCCATCACCTTGAGTAATAGCATCGAAGCAGCCTAGTGCCTTGGAACTTTCTACGAAGTCTTCCGTATCCTTTGCAGGAAGAGCAGCACCGCGCAACGTAATGGCGCGATAAACCAAACTGCAGGTAGGCTTCATTACGCCACCTTCAGTATCTACACGCGTGCCATAAGGAGCAGATGACCAACCACCAATAATTACGTTCTTAGTGCATCCAGCTTCACGCATCATCTTGCGAAGCTTCAGGGAACCATAATTGTCTGGGATGATGTGGATAATCTGACCATCTTCCAAATGAGGAATAAGTTCTTTAAAAAATACTTCATGAGCAACAGAAGGAATACCGACAATGATAAGCTTTGCGCCCTTTACGCACTCTGCAACAGAATTGGTTGCCAAGGCGAATTCACCCTTGCCCATGCGGCGGAAACCATATTTAGTCTGAGTTCCTGGGGCTTTATCCTGCAGAGTGATACCTGTACGCATTACCGTGCCTAGCGTATTTTCGAAAAATGGATCCAGGTCGCAGATGCGAACTTCCTGACCTGCAAGCGCACAGTCCGCACCGCAGGTTTTACCAACAGCGCCGCCACCCAAAATGGCAACAGGAGCACTTCTTAGCTCGTCAACATTGATCATTGTTTTCCTCCTCTAGTGCATGCAATTTCATCAAGTAGAATTAAATTCGTAAACCAGACTAGCTTTCGCAGTTTTGTTTCTTGTCTATTCTACGTCAAAGAAGGTCGCCCATTGGACGACCTTCAAAATGAGTTCTTTCGTACTTGTTAGAACACTGGCAAAACAGAGCCCTGATAATTTTCGTTTATATAGTCACGAACCTCGTCGGTATTCAATGCTGCCGCTAATGCCTGGATGCCTTCGTTGTTTTCGTTGCCTTCCTTAACAACTAGTAAGTTGGCATATGTCTGAGCTGCATCACCTTCAGCGCTTTCAACAGCAAGTGCATCGTCGTTTACGGTAAGACCAGCTTCAATTGCATAGTTAGCATTGATGCACGCTACATCTACGTCTGCCAAAACCGTAGGAACAACTGCTGCTTCAAGTTCTTCAATTTGAAGATTCAGAGGGTTGTCTACAATATCGTTAATAGTAGCGTTTACGCCAACACCTTCCGTTAAGGTAATCAAGCCCTCCTGCTGGAGAAGAAGCAATGCACGAGCTTCGTTGGTTGGATCGTTTGGTACAGCAACCGTTGCGCCTTCCTGAAGATCATCAAGAGCGGTCACCTTACCAGGATAAATTGCCAAAGGCTCGTAGTGAACAGATGCCACACTTACCAAATGAGTGCCACGTTCAGAATTGAAGTTTTCCAGATAAGGACCATGCTGGAAATAGTTTGCATCTACTTCGCCATCTTCAGTGGCAGTGTTTGGCTGAACATAATCGGTGAATTCGGTTACCTCTAAGGTGTAGCCCTGTTCCTCAAGGAGAGGTTTTACTACGTCATTTAAAATCTCTGCATGAGGGGTTGGCACTGCTGCAACTTTGATAGTTTTGCTATCACCTGAATCTTCCGAGGCACTATCACTTGAACCGCTGCAACCCGTAAGGGTAAGGGCTGCGCAGAGTGCTACTACTATTGCAAGAAACGCAAGAAGTTTTTGGGGGATTACTTTTGTCATTGAATTTTCCTTTCAAAATGCGAACTTATAACAACCATTGATAAGCGCCAGACTTGCGCATTCGACACATTCGCATTCGTTCGTTAAAGCTATTGCAGTCTCGCAATAATTCTTTAGCTAAGCAACTCACAAGTCCTCCCTTCGGCGCTTTGTTGTTTAGAACGGTTCGGAAAAGTATTCCGATGTGATGGTTAACAATCCTACTAGGTTTTCCCCATTTGCGATAATTCGTAAATCTAAACACTGGTTATCGGCTGAACCGATAACGGTTATAGGTTGAATCTATAAGGCAACAGAGCTTGCTATTTTCGGCGCAGCATTTTGCGTGCGAAGAAAATTCCTATTCCACCAGCGAATGCTAATGCACCAAGCCCAACAAGGATGCCAAAATTGCTGGTATCGGTCGTTTTTGGCAACGCCTTTTCTTGATTGCTCGCAGAAGAAGCCTGCTTTGCCTTCACCTGGTTATTCTGTGTTTCATTTCCCGTTACAGTGCTTGTGTTCTCATTAGGATCAGGATTTGGGTTTGGATTAACGCTAGGATTCGGATCGGGACTAGGCACAGGGTCAGGATCGGGGATTGGTTGCGGATCTGGATCGGTGTTTGGGTCTGGCACGGGATCGGGATCTGGTTCATGTTCGGCAACCGTAGGCAGATTAAACTTCATACTCAAATTCGATTCGTGTCCTCCACGTTCAACATAAAATAGCGAAAGTGAATGTTTCGAATTTTCTGAATTGTCGAAGGTTAAACCCTGCTTTGCAAAAATGTCGGCAATCGTAGAGACTGGTCCAATTGTGTCGATAGAAGCGGGCCTGCCAGGAACAGAGGACGCTACATTATCAACAGTTACTTCGCCTGTTTTAAAGTTAATTGCGCCTGATCGTTTACCATGAACGCCGCCCATATCGAGCACCAAAACACCATCAATAAACACCCAGACATCGTCATCGCCGGTAAAATCGAACACTATATCTTTGTCATTAACCACAGCATCTTTTGGCATTTTGAAATTAGTGCTTAGCGTGAGTCCGAAATGATGATCAAAGGGTCCATCTGGTGAAATAATCTGATTGTTTTCATCGTAAGAGTTAAAAGGAACGAAGCCTACAGGAATCTGAGCTCCACTTTCCCCTCTTACCGTATACGTGCCATCGTAAACTATAAAATCGCCGCCACCAGTTTGTAAGGGATACCAGGCATAATGCTTGTCGCTATTAAAGGAAAAAGTGTCATCTTCACTTTCTGAGAGTAGATGAGAAAGATCGGCATATATCTTCTTGCCTTCTTCTTCCTTGTTCGGATCAAACAAGTACGCCATGCTGCGTTCGTCACTGGAATTTAGAATTGGATAACCGTCTTCACCTAAACGCGCCTTAACAATACCCTGAACCACTTTTCCGCCAGTGTAGTTACTCATCCAATGATTAAAGCGCAACGGATTGCGAAAATAATAGTCCGTGTAGTGGTTTACGCCGCTTCTATCGTCGCCATCAGGATAATCGAACAAATTGATAGTGATGTAGTGCTCACGGTTGTCAATTGTTTCCAACTTTGGAGGGGTTACGAATGAAACGAACTCATCGTCGCTTGCGTTAGCGCCAGATTCGGTTGCAGCAGTGTCTGGTGTCGCAGATGCACTGAATGTCGAGAATGCTTTGGGTGCTGTAGATGCACTGGACGCTGCATCTACTCCAGAGGCGAGCTTGTCCGCCGACTCTGTGTCTGACAATTCCGTACTCATTGGTTTTGCATTAGCCGAATCAATATTACTTGGCTCCGCGTTATTACTTGGTTTCGCATTAGCCAATTCAGTGCTTACCAACTCTGCATCGGCAGCATAAATCGCTTTGTCTGCAGCTGACTTTTCGGAAGTGTTCTTTTCAGATGCAGTCTCTTCAGAAGCCACCGAAAGCGACGTAGGCTCAATCTGACCACTCCCTTGTCCTTGCTCAGAGGCATATGCATAAGGCACCGCAGCTTGACTTGAAAGCAGCAGCGCGAGCGACATTGCAACTACCTTTGATGGTTTTCCTTGCCGTTTTGTTGCCATAGGTATCGCCACCTCAAATGCGCACGTTCGCAAACAGGGATGACGAATGTTGTAAATACATACTATTTGCCATGCGTGATCGCTTGCCATACGCAGTCGAATTTTTATAAACCTAGGCTCTTTATCCGACAATTCATAAGATTTTTGTACGACTTCTGACTTCTGTCTCTTAATTGTTACTATTTTACTCGCATTTTAGATTACTAATCCCCAGTTCACCGAATATGGGCATGATTGAATTTCAGCAGAAATGTCACCTTCGACAGCATGTTAGGCACGTACAATAAACAAAACCCTTCGAAAGGATCGGTCATGGACGAATCCCGCAAGCATGCTCTTTGCCTTTATTTAGTAAAACGCCTTATGAAAGAGCGTCTTGATAACGGTGGCTATATCACCCAGGCGCTGCTCGATATCGTTCCTGATCGAGACCATCTTGATACCGCAAGCACCACACAGCTTTGGCTGGCATTCCGTGCATTGGTAAATGTCCGTGAACCATGGCGTGCAGACAAAGATTTACTTGCCGCGCAAGATGAATTACTACAGGGCCTTATTAAAGAAGCGGGCATTACCGATGTAGAAGATACCGACGTTTCACCACTTGATTCACGACTTCGCTTCTGGAAAGGTGACATTACCACTCTTGCAACCGACGCCATAGTAAACGCTGCAAATTCTGGCATGACGGGATGTTGGGCTCCCCTTCACTACTGCATTGACAACGCTATTCACACTTTTGCAGGTATACAACTTCGCTACGAATGTGCGCGGATTATGATTGAGCAGGGGTGCGAAGAACCCACAGGGCAAGCGAAAGTAACTTCCGCCTATAACTTGCCTGCTAAACATGTCATTCACACCGTAGGCCCTATTGCGAATGGCGAAGTCAACGATGAACTTAAAGAACAACTTGCATCAAGTTATCGAAGCTGTTTAGATGCTGCCGTTGCAGCGGGCGATAAGTCCATTGCATTTTGCTGTATTAGTACAGGAGTATTCGGCTTCCCCGCTGAAGAAGCTGCCAAAGTTGCCGTTGATACTGTTCGCGAATGGCTGGATCAGCACGAAGCAGCATGTGCATCTGACGATTCGCACAACCCTGTTCCGACCGTTGTTTTCAACGTATTTCTTGATTCTGATGAAAAAATTTATAAGAAGCTTCTTGGGTTTTAGATAACTTTCACATCTTCAATTCGTCAATAAAAAAACTAATGAGAAATTTCATTTAGAACTTTCCAGGTAATTGAATCTATAAGTGCGTAGTTTTCTAGCTGAGTGCGTTTTTTGAATTGAGGGAGCTGCAGAGCATCGTACAAAATTGCTGGCACGATCAGCACAAAACGTTTGCTTATTTCATTAATGCCCTTAAAGGCACTTTCGCCCATTGCGCTTATTTCATTCCCGCACAAGCGAAAACTTTGAGCATAATGTCGTATTGCAAATTCGAGGTCTGAAGTTACTTCGACACCCCGATCCGCACATACCTTAGTAAGCGCAGCAATCCTTCTATCTACAAGGATATGTTCATACGGTTCCGATTCAGCACGGTTGCTTGAGGCGGATTGAAATATGAAATCCCCAGGAGAGAGCATCAGCTGGGCATAGCGAATACTTCCCTCTTCCCAGCTCAAATCAATACCAATTCGATCGAGAGAAAACTGTTCGCAGTATTCAGACAGCCAAGAACGAAGCATATACTTACTTTCAAAATGGTTATAGAAGGTCTGTCTTGAGATACCCGCGTTTTCACATATATCGTTTACGGTAATGATTTCCAAAGGTTTATCTACGCTTTTAAGAATACGAAGCCGCATTGAAAAAGCTTTGTCTTTCTGATCCATCGAATCGCCTTCTTAATGCTCCGTGTAACTCATTAAAATGTCGCAACACAATAGCTATGCACTAAATATAATCAGTACTTCTTTAAATAAATTACTTTGTCAACATAATTTGACATTAAGGCTGCATTGTCAATTTTTCTCGATATTCATAACCTGTCGATACTTACGTTTATCCGCCCTAATGCGAGAAAATGAACATGTTCAAAGTTAACTTTTCAGGACGTCCTTATTACGAAATCACAACTATTTCCACATAGAAAAGGAGGTCTATTATGAAACTAATTCTTAATGGTGGATTGGCAGCTTTGACAGGAATAGCCGCTCCAGCAAGTGTCCTTGCAGGACTAGGCCAATACAAAAAGAAATATGTGGTAAGCCCTGAAGAACAGCCCCCACGAGGCGCATATCCTGGCGATGATCTATTGCCCGACGAAGTGTCATGCTTACCACAATGGCTTGCGAAATCGATGCTCCTCCCGAGAAAGTTTGGCCCTATATTAACCAATTAGGCCAAAACAAAGCTGGCTTTTATAGCTTCCAGACTTTTGAACATCTTGCTGCATTCCGTATCTACAACACCTACGAAATTATGGACCGCTGGCAAGACACCAAAGTTGGCGACTGGGTATTCTACGGCGACC
>URMQ01000048.1 GCA_900548955.1 uncultured Eggerthella sp.
TCAGTTCAGAACGGACAGCACGATTACGCATGCGTGCTTTTTCATTAGTAATAATTCGCTTCTTTTGACTTTTAATGTTCGCCACGTTTTATCCTCCATATAATTACTTTTCTGTAGACGAAAGCCTTAGAATCGTATCACAAGATACGGAATGTGCACAGTCGCATATCATAAATTGTGCGCAAATTAGCAGAGCTTTCGCATAAGTAGGGTAGAATCTACCCTAACTTTAGTCTAAAACCGTATTATATACATTTATGTATTCGCTCGTAAAAGCAATATTTATAACCGTTAACCAGTGAATAGGAAATTATGGCGCTCGATCCTCAATACATACGAAATTTTTCCATCATCGCTCATATTGACCACGGAAAATCTACGCTTTCTGACCGTATCCTAGAAATGACCGAAACGGTATCTAAGCGTGATATGAAAGACCAAGTCCTTGATTCAATGGACATTGAACGTGAACGCGGCATCACTATCAAAAGTCAGGCAGTTCGTGTTGATTACCGTGCAGATGATGGGCAGCTTTACCATTTCAATTTAATTGATACGCCAGGTCATGTTGACTTTACCTATGAAGTATCTCGTTCTCTTGCAGCCTGTGAAGGCGCTGTACTGGTTGTTGATGCAACACAAGGTATTGAGGCGCAAACTGTCGCTAATGCCATGATGGCTATGAACGCCAATCTTGAAATTGTTCCTTTGATCAACAAGATTGACCTTCCTGCGGCAGAGCCTGAACGAGTGCGTGAAGAAATCGAAGAAGGGCTTGCTATACCAGCTGATGATGCTATTTTAGCGAGTGGTAAAACAGGGCAAGGGGTTCATGATTTACTTGAATCAATTGTGTACAACATCCCTCATCCTGAAGGCGATCCCGAAGCTCCACTTTCTGCTTTAATTTTCGACTCATATTTTGATGCGTACAGGGGTGTTGTAGCGCTTGTTCGCATTGTTAATGGCTCTTTGCGTAAAGGCCAATCAATTCGTATGATGGCTACGAATACGGTTGCTCTTGTAGAAGAAGTTGGTGTACGTCGCCCTACTGAAGTTCCGGCAGACGAATTAGGTGTTGGCGAAGTTGGATATTTGGTTACGGGGTTAAAAGATCCCTCTCAGGTAAAGGTTGGTGACACGATTACCTTAGAAAAAGGAGGATGTAGCGAACCGCTTCCAGGTTATCGTGACGTTAAACCTATGGTATACACTGGCTTGTTCCCTATAGAGGGCGACCAATATGAAGATTTAAAAGACGCTCTAGAAAAACTTTCCTTAAACGATCCGGCATTAGTGTACGAAGCAGAAAACAGTCATGCACTTGGTTTTGGCTTCCGTGTAGGATTTTTAGGACTTCTTCATATGGAGGTAATCAAAGAACGTCTTGAACGTGAATTTGGACTGGATCTATTAGCAACTGCACCTTCAGTGGAATATCACGTTTTTAAAACAGATGGAACTATGATTTCTCTTCATTCGCCACAAGATATGCCTGATGCAAGTGAAATTCAGCATATCGAAGAACCGTATTTAAAAGCAAAGATTCTCATTCCGCCAGATTACGTTGGTGCCGTTATGGAACTAACGGTATCTCGTCGTGGTGAGTTTAAAACCATGAACTATCTCAATACCACCACGGTAGAAATGTTATGGGAAATTCCACTTTCAGAACTCATTATGGACTACTTTGATCAGCTCAAAAGTAGAACCAAAGGCTATGCATCCCTTGACTATGATTTTGACGAATATAAACCATCTAAGTTGGTTAAACTTGACATTTTGTTATCAGGTAAGCCAATCGACGCTTTATCGTTTATTGTTCATACTGATAAAGCATATGATCGTGGTCGTGTTTTAACGGAAAAATTGAAAGAAATAATTCCACGTCAAATGTTTGAAGTACCAATTCAGGCTGCGGTTGGATCGCGGGTATTGTCTAGGCAAACCGTTCGTGCCCTCCGAAAGGACGTTTTAGCCAAGTGTTATGGTGGAGACATTTCTCGAAAGCGTAAGCTGTTAGAGAAGCAGAAAAAGGGCAAAAAACGCATGAAGAGCATTGGTAATGTTGAAGTACCTCAAGAAGCATTTATGGCCATCTTGAAGGTGGATGAATAGGATAGCTAGATGGCGAAACATCCAAAAGAAGAATACGATTGGCTCAACGATCCCTTTGATGAAAAGAAGCTTGCTAAAGAACGCGAAGAGTCGCGTATGTCAACAGGCGGGAAAATAGGCATTGGGTGTGGATGCGCTGTTGCCCTCATTGTTGCATTAGGTATTGTTGTATTTTTTGTTGGTTCTTTAGCCGGATTAGGTCTGTCTATTTAGTAGTAATAATCTGAAAATTATCGCTAAGCACTAAGTTGATAACAACCATTAAATAGTGCTTGTATTACAGGGATGTAAGCATTTCTAGGTAGTATTGGGTGTTATGAGCGAATCACTGTTCGATAATCGAAAAATCGTTTTGGCTCCTATGGCGGGAGTAGGGGATGAAGTGTTTCGTGAGCTATGTCGCGAACTTGGTGCACAACTTACCTACACTGAAATGGTATCTGCAAAAGCGCTTAGTTATGCCAATAAGAAAACCGCCAACTTGCTCACGCTATCTGATGTAGAAGATAAAGTGAGTGTTCAACTCTTCGGACATGAACCATCCACGATGGTAAGCCAAGCTGCCTGGGTAGAACAAAGTTTGGGTGATCGATTGTTTGCTATCGACATCAATATGGGTTGTCCTGCTCGAAAAATCGCAGGTAAAGGAGACGGGGCAGCTTTAATGCGCGATCCAGAATTAGCTAGTTCTATCGTATGTGCCATCTATAAAACGGTGAGTTGCCCGGTAACGGTAAAATTTCGTCGGGGTTTTGAGCTAGATAATGAAACTGCCGTTGAATTTGGCAAACGCATGGAAGCCGCAGGAGCAAGTGCGGTAGCTATTCATGGACGGTATGCACAACAGTTTTATCGCGGAAACGCTGACTGGAACATCATTGCACGGTGCAAAGAGGCGCTTTCCATACCGGTAATTGGCAACGGAGATATAACTAATGGCGAGCGTGCTCTTGCCATGATTGAGCAAACTAAGTGCGATGCCATCATGGTAGGACGGGGAGCGCAAGGTTATCCTTGGATTTTTAAAGATATTGCTTCGCGGTTGTCAGGAGGTTCTGGATATGCAGGGCCAACTCCAGCAGAAAAAATGGCATTAGCTACACGACATGCAAAAATGCTTTCAGAACGAAGTGGTAGAAATATTGTTCGCATGAGAAAACATGCTATGTGGTATGTGGCGGGGACTAAAGATGCCGCAGCCACACGAAGAAAGATAAATAATGCAGTAACATTCGAAGATTTTGCTGAAATCTTCGAACAAGCTCGAATTCTTACAGAAGCAATTCAAGACTAAACGCATGATAGATCAATTATTGATCTGCCTGGTATAACAATTATTGATCTGCCTGGTATAACAATTATTGATCTATCAGTTAAAGTGCTAGCATAATCTTGCAAACAATGAAATGAAGTACATATGAACACCTGGGATCCCTATCAAGCACTATATATTCATATTCCTTTTTGCAAACAGCGCTGCAACTATTGTGACTTTACTACACAAGCCATTTATCAGGACAGCCCTATAATCGACGAATATCTTGATCGCTTAATATCTGAAATTAGAATGCATTCGAATAATGGTCTTTTAGGCTCCATTCAAACGGTCTACTTAGGTGGAGGAACCCCATCGTATATTGGCAACAAACGCTTGTCTTCGTTGTTATACGCGCTTTCAGTTTCTATGCATCTTACCCCTGAAGTAGAGTGCACTCTAGAAGCAAATCCCGATAGTTTAACTTCAGCTATGGTTAAAGACCTCTACGCATTAGGGGTGAATCGCATATCTCTTGGAGTTCAAAGTTTTGACGATAGGCTACTTGCAGTATTAGGAAGAATTCACTCTTCAGATGATGCAAAAGTAGCGATAGATCGTGCTCACCAACGTTTCACCAATGTAAGTATAGACTTGATGTGTGGTTTACCCGGTCAAACAGAAGAAAGTTTCCAAAATGATCTTGAAGAAGCACTATCGCTAGGAGTGACCCATATAAGTGTTTACCCTTTGACTATCGAAGAAGGCACACCATTTGATGCGTTATGTAACCAAGGTAAGCTTACCTTTGATGAAGATCTCGGTGCGCAATTAATGGATTTAGCTTCCTCCTATCTAACATCTAAAGGAATGCTTCACTATGAAGTAGCAAGTTATGCCTTTGAGGGCTATGAATCTCGTCACAATAGTGCGTATTGGAATGGAATTCCTTATTTGGGGCTTGGCACTGGTGCCGTAAGCATGCGCCAAAACGAGCTGTGCCGTCAAAGGTTCACCGATAAGGAAATTGAAGAAGAGCTTGATATTTTCCAAATGACTGCCGAAGATTTGATGCTTGGAATGCGTATGAGCAAAGGAATCGCTGACGAAGATATAGAAATTACTCAAATCCTTCTTCCCGAACTCCCAAATACCCTGTGTTCTTTAATGAAAGAAGGGTACGTGGTGCATGAAGATTACCGTTGGAAACCTACCCATAAAGGCTGGCTTTTCGGAAACCACCTGTATGGGGCTCTTCTAAACTTAGCTCCTTGATACTACATGCCTTGAATATCTCACTTTATTTCTTTTAGTTTTATCACCAAATAAGTAACATTCATGTGTGGGTATTAGCACTCAAAGGCAGAGGCTGCTAAAATGCGAAAGGATGATACTTTAGTCAAAGATGGTAAGGAGGTGTGAATATGCTTTCAGATAGAAGGCGACTGGTTCTTCGTGCATTGATTGAAGAATATATAGCTCGTGCACTTCCTGTCGGATCCCGCACGTTAGTTGAACGATACAATTTAGGAATAAGTTCGGCTACGGTTCGTAGTGAGCTTTCCTTTTTAGAAGAAATGGGATACCTAACCCAACCCCACACCTCTGCAGGTAGAATTCCTACTGATTATGGTTATAGAGCTTTCGTAGATGATCTCTTGCAAGATAACAATATTACAGCTGATGAAGCTACACTCTCTGAATTGCGCGATTGTGCAGGCGATTTAGATGATTTACTCGATAAAACTTCTCAAGCGCTTGCTCGATTAACTGATTGCATGACTATGCTTGTTCCGCCTAGGCTTCTTTCAGTTGATATACGTCTTATTAATCTCGTTCCGCTTCCTACCCATCGTCTTCTCATTGTGATTGTTACTGAAGATGGTCAAGTATATGATCGTCAAATGGATTTACCGATCGATTGCAGTGAGGAAGCTATACGTGCAACCCAAGACTTAGTTAACAAAGTGCTTGTAGGTCATAACTTAACTTTTAACCAAGACACGTTGCCCTTTGACCTAGAGCAAATCCACGATGATTTATTCCATATGGTTGTTGCTGAAATTATGACATGCTTACGTGATAAAAATGCCATCAAAGCTCATCCTTTAGGTATGTCTCATTTGCTCGGAAAACCAGAATTTAGTGATCCAACATGCTTATTACCTATCATTGAAGAACTTGAAGGTGATACACTTCTTCTTCGTGTTTTCGATGATGCGGTTCAATCCGACAAGCCCGTTGTTCGTATCGGCCATGAAAACGATTCCGAGGCCCTTTCAAGTGTCTCAGTAATTGCTAATCGCTTTGGTCAAGACAGTCATCGTGGATTAATCGTTATCGTTGGACCTACACGTATGAATTATTCCAATGTAATTACTGCGGTACGTGCCGCTCAAAACATACTTAAAGATTTATGAGATTCGAAAGGTAAGACTGACTTCCAATGGCCAATGACCTCTATGAGATTCTCGGTGTAAGCAAAACTGCAACAGATGACGAAATCAAAAAAGCTTTTCGTCAAAAAGCTCGCAAGCTTCATCCTGATGTAAATAAAGCTCCTGATGCTGAAGATCGTTTCAAGGAATTAAACGAAGCATATGACGTTTTGAGTGATCCTGCTAAACGCGCTCAGTACGATCGCTTCGGTACTATTCCTGGTGCTGCGGGTGGTGGCGGTCCTCAGGCGGTTGACCTGGAGGACTTATTCGGTGGCTTTGGCATGGGCGATATATTTAGTTCGTTTTTTGGTGGGGGAGCAGCTCGTCAGACCATGCGACGTGAAGGCCGAGATATGGGCGTTGGCCTTCGTATTACTTTAGAAGAAGCAGCTGCTGGCGTTCATAAGGAAATCGTTTATGATCGTCTAGCACCTTGTCCTGATTGTAAGGGTAGTGGTTTAGCTGAAGGGGGTAGTGAAGTTACCTGCCCAGATTGTAACGGTCAGGGTCGTGTTGTTACTGTTCAGCATACCATTTTAGGCGATATGCAATCAGCCTCCACCTGTCCTCGTTGCCAAGGTTCAGGCAAAATCATCGAAAACCCTTGTTCTGAATGCGATGGACAAGGTCGCGTTCCTGATCGTCAGCGAATTTCTGTTGATATTCCTGTTGGCATTCAAGATGGACAGCAGCTTCGTCTTTCTGGATATGGTGAAGCAGGTATTCGTGGTGCTTCTGCTGGAGACCTTATTGTTACTGTTCGTATCGAAGATCATGATTTCTTCGAGCGTCAAGGTAATGATTTGCATTGCTCAGCTGCTATCAGTATGGTGCAAGCTGCCCTTGGTGCAAAAATTGAAATTGATGGAATTTTCGAAGGCGAAAAAGTATCCGTTACCATTCCTGAAGGATGTCAATACGGACAAGTAGTCCACGTTAAAGGATTTGGTATGCCTAAATTCCGCAGTGAAGCTCGTGGTGATCTTCATGTTCATGTTGAAGTTCGTATTCCTTCACGTCTTTCTAAGGCAGAACGCGCTATCTTAGAAAAGCTTGCCGATGAAATGGGTGAAGATTTCTCTGAAGCACGAAGTCCTTTACAAAAGCTTCGTGATGCCTTCAATGGGTAAGTGAGTTATAGGTATGTCGCTTCCTCACTTCTTTCTAGATGATCAAATACTCTCATCCGAATCGAATCCGTCTTTTGAGTTGCGGCTTTCCTCAGATGATAGCAAACATGCTCGTGCTCTCCGTCTTAAGCCAGGGGAGCACATTGCCGTACTAGACGCTGCTCAGGATTATTTTGAATGTTGTGTTGAAAGCTTCGACAAGCAATCTCTGAAGGTTCGTATAGCGCAGCATCTAGATGCTCCAAACAGACCAACGGTTGTTCTGGCACAGGGGCTAGCTAAAGGCGATAAAATGGATACTATCATTCGTCATGCCACTGAATTAGGAGTATCTGCTTTTATTCCTCTTGAATGCCAACGCAGCATAGTAAAGCTTGATAAGAAAAAGGTAGCAACTCGACTTCAGCGTTGGAATTCCCTTGCTAAAAGCGCCGCTATGCAAAGTGGTCAAGCGTTTATCCCGGAAATATCTGAGCCACAAACAATAGAATCACTTGCTACCTTAACGCAAGGTGCAACAGCTGTTCTTGTTTGTTGGGAAGAAGCATCAAACGCCCAAACGCTATCTCAAGCAATAGAACTTGCGTGTGGTCAGTTGCATCAACCCTACCATGATGCTCGCATAATCGTAGTTGTAGGACCGGAGGGAGGACTTTCTCAAACGGAAGTTCATACGCTTATTAATCAGCACCCTCGTTGTTATCCTATTACACTTGGACCTACTATCCTTCGCACTGAAACGGCTGGGATTGTAGCACCTGCTCTTGTGTTATATGAACTGGAGCGCAGTAAATGAAGGTATCGGTAGTAAATCTGGGTTGTAAAGTTAATCGTGTTGAATCAGACACTATAGCTGCCGCTTATCTTCAAAATGGCTACTCGTTGTGCGATATAGCTGATGCTGACACCATCATTGTAAATACCTGTACGGTTACAGAAGAAGCTGACAAGAAAACCCGTAAAACTATCCGACGAGTTCTGCGAGAAAATATTCATGCAAAGGTGCTTGTAACTGGTTGTGCTGCTGTAATCGAGCCTGAGTTTTATGAATCGCTTGATGCTCGTATAACTGTGGTTGACAAGCACGAGTTGCTTGATCAAAGCGTTCACGGCATAGAGCACCTTGAAGAACATCCTCTCTTGCGTATAGGATCTCAATTTCCTACGCGTGTTGGAGTAAAAGTACAAGATGGTTGCAACCATTCTTGTACCTATTGCATTGTTCATATTGCACGAGGAAAAGCTTGGTCTCGATCGCCTGAACATATTCGCAATGAAATTTACTTGCTGGCAAAACAAGGCGTAAAAGAAGTAGTTTTATCAGGTATAGATCTGGGCTCTTATTCCTACCTGGATACCTCAGGCAAACAAAATAAGCGTATTACTCTTGCAGGCCTTCTGCGTTTGATATTGAAAGATCTTGATTTAGCAGGTTTGCAAGAAACTCGTCTCCGTATTTCTTCAATCGAGCCTAGATCAATTTCGAAAGATTTTATTTCTCTCTTAGCTGAATCTCAGGGAAGAATATGTCGTCATTTGCATTTACCCCTACAGTCTGGGTCAAGCAGAGTCTTGAAAGAAATGAATCGTCCCTACAATGCGCAAAATTATTTCGATTTAGTTCAATTGCTCCAAACCCATGTGGGAGATCTTTCCTTGACCACTGATGTAATTGTTGGTTTTCCAGGGGAGAGTGAAAAAGATTTCGAAGAAACGTGCGCCCTTGTTGAAAAAGTTGGCTTTACGAAAGTCCATGTTTTTCGATATTCCAAACGCCAAGGCACACCTGCAGCTATTCGCGAAGATCAGATAGAACCACAAGTGAAAGAGCATCGCGCCCATTATCTTATTTCAATAGCCGACAAGCTTAGAAAAGCCTATGCATTGCGTCATTCTGATCGTTTTGAGAGAGTTGTTGTTGAACAACTTGGATGGGGAATGAGTGAGTCGTATTATAAGATGCATATAGATCCATCAATTCCTGTTGGGTGCGTTATTGAAGCACCATTAGCACACTGTATTGACCTAGGATTGGAGAACAGATGAGTGAAGCTATAGATATCACGCTTCCCATTCCTGCAGACATTTCGCCTGCAATGCTTGTTGGTCCTCAAGATGAATATCTTCATCTTATTGAAGATGCTTTTAGTGCTCGCATAACTGTTCGAGGTGATAGCATTCTCCTTCACGGAGAACCCCTAGAGGTACAATCACTTACTACGTTGTTTTCCGATCTTATTAAAACCCTTGAATCGGGTCATTCTATTGGCAGAGATGACGTAAAACGCTCTCTTGCTTTGCTCAAAACGGGAGAATTTGCACCAGCTCCTATGAAAAACGATGTAATTCTTTCCTTTAGAGGACGAAGCGTTCGTCCCAAAACACCAACACAAAAGGAATACGTTGATGCAATTCGCAACAATACTATTACCTTTGGTATTGGTCCTGCCGGAACTGGTAAAACGTACCTTGCTATGGCTATGGCGGTACAAGCGCTCAACGATAAACAAGTTAGTCGTATTGTTTTAACTCGTCCTGTTGTAGAAGCTGGTGAAAACTTAGGTTTTCTTCCTGGTACGTTAACTGAGAAAATCGACCCCTATATTCGTCCTTTATATGATGCATTGTATGAATTAATGGATTCTGCTCGTGCAACTCGCTATATAAATGACAATACCATTGAAATTGCACCTCTAGCTTTCATGCGTGGTCGTACGCTCAATGATGCCTTCATTATTCTTGACGAAGCACAAAACACTACACCACAACAAATGAAAATGTTTTTAACACGCTTAGGCCTTGGTTCTAAGATGGTAGTAACAGGAGATATTACCCAAACAGATTTACCAAAGGGCATATCTGGCTTAAAAACTGTTCGTCAAGTATTAGATGGTTTGGAAGACATTGCATTTTGCGAATTTAAAAACGTTGACGTCGTGCGTCATTCATTAGTAGCAAAAATTGTTGCAGCTTATGCTCGTGCCGATAAGATGAATATGCGTTTGTAACCCTATCTATCTTTTTTTTCGAGCGTTTTAGTAAGGAATCACCATGCAAATAAATGTATTAATTGAACATGGCCAAGATCTTGTCCAGAGTCTTGATATTGAAGACCTTGCTTTGTTCGTTCTCCAAGAAATGAACTGTCCTGAATCGACAGATGTAACAATATCGTTTGTTTCCAATGAGCGTATCCACGAACTCAATAAAGAGTACCGAGGCATGGATAAACCAACTGATGTTTTATCGTTTGAATGCGATAACGTTCCTTTTGATGATGAAGATGTTGATGATGTTGAAGAATATGAATTGGGAGACGTCATTATTGCAACTGATGTTGCCTTAGCTCAAACAGAAGAATTCGGAACAACCTTTGAAGAAGAAGTTTCTCTTCTGACGGTTCATGGCCTATTGCATCTTTGTGGATATGATCATATTGAAGATGAAGAAGCCGAAATTATGGAAGCCTTAGAACAATCATTATTAACAGCATGGGATGAGCGGCACGCATGAAATCTCCATCTCCTATTAAACAAACTCAAAAACACTTTAGCCTTCAACAAGCATTTTTGTGTGCTTGGCATGGTATTGCTGACACTGCTAAGGAACGTAATTTTCGTATAGAAATCTGCTTCATGCTACTTTGCATCATTCTCGGTATGGTGTTTAGTATTTCTGTTGTTGAATGGCTTGTTGTTGTGCTTTGTTTTGGGCTTGTACTAGGTGGTGAGTGCTTCAATACCGCACTTGAAGCAATTGTTGATCTCGCAAGTCCTGATTATCATGAACTAGCTCGCATTGCTAAAGATGCTGCTGCAGGAGGAGTTTTTCTTTTTTCAATTGCATCGTTTGTAATTGGAGTGCTTATTTTTCTTCCTCGTATTCTTCAATTCCTTGGATTCTTATCGTGAAAGGCTCTTTTGTGACTGATAATTCGCACGCTACAGATGGTCCTGAAACAAGTCCTGTATCTTTTAAATCGGGTTTTGTAACGTTAATTGGTAGGCCAAGTGCAGGAAAATCAACGCTGTTAAACGCATTGATGGGAAAAAAATTAGCAATTGCATCACCTACCGCACAAA
>URMQ01000049.1 GCA_900548955.1 uncultured Eggerthella sp.
ATATTGTCCATTTCTTCTTCAAGCTCAGCAGTCATTTCCGGATGGGTAATATGAGGCGCAAATTTATCGAGCGCATCACACACTGCCATACCAAGCTGAGAAGGCTCGATAGGATCATTCTGGATATATTTCACGGTATATAAGCGCTCAATGATGGAATGACGAGTGGACTTAGTGCCCAGGCCTAATTTTTCCATTTCCTGAATAAGCTTACCCTGAGAATAGCGAGCGGGTGGCTCTGTTTGTTTTTTAGTACAGGTAGCGCCACCAAATACTATTTCCTGATTTTCTACAAGCACAGGGAGCTGTTCATCTTTTTTTAAGCCATAGGGATATATCGCGCGAAAACCCGACTTTACCAGCACATCGCCCTTAGCAACAAAAGGTTCTCCTTGAACATCAAGAGTTACTTTAGTACCTTCAACTACTGCCGCATCAGACAAGGTTGCCATAAAGCGACGAGCAATGAGGTTATAGAGTTTATATTCAGCAGGTGCCAAATCATCCGGCGTTGCACTAGCTGTTGGGTAAATAGGAGGATGGTCTGTTGTTTCTTTTTTACCACGCGTTGCCTTAAGCGTGCCTTTTGCTAGAAGCTCTTCACAATAAGGTTTATAAGCGGGATTGCCCATAATCTTACGCAACGCATCTGCTAAGTCGAGCGATAATGGATACACCGTATTATCAACACGAGGGTAACTGATATAGCCATCCATGTAGAGACTTTCTGCAATACGCATAGTACGCGCAGGAGACAAACCTTCAGCTGAAGCTGCAGCCATCAATGAAGTGGTATTAAACGGTACCGGAGGAGCTACCGTACGCTTACGCTTTGTAATTTCAGCTACGCGCGCATGAGTTGCGCCTTCGATATGCTCCATCACCGCATTGGCAGCATCTTCAGATTTGAAGCGTGCGGTCGCATGAGGGGCGGAAAATTGTTCATCACCTTCGCCAAAATCCGCCTTAATAACCCAATAGTCTTCAGGGACAAATGCCAAGCGTTCACGTTCGCGCGCAACAATTAACGCAAGCGTAGGTGTTTGGACACGACCCGAAGAACGAACGTTGCCATACCCTGCAAACTTTACCAAGGTAAGATAGCGTGTAAGTACCGCACCCCAAATAAGGTCAATATCTTGACGCGATGCACCTGCATTTGCAAGGTTAGTATCAAGCGTTACCAGATTATTGAACGCATGCGTAATTTCTTCTTTCGTAAATGCAGAATAGCGCGCACGCGATACAGGAGCTGTACTATTCACTTCCTGGATACAGGAAAGAGCATCTGAGCCAATAAGTTCGCCTTCACGATCGAAGTCTGTCGCAATAATGATAGAATCCGCTTTTTTGGCTAAGTTCTTAAGAGAACGAATAATATCTTTTTCTTTTGGGCGTTTTTCGATAGGAGCATATACCAAATAAGGAAGCGCTTCCATTTTCCACGCTTTAAGCTCTACGCCATCTTCCGTGAAAGGTTTTTTCTTTTTGAAGGGTGGACGAGCTAGCGATTTAGGAATATCAGCATCCATCACTTCGCCATCAGCGTTGACACCTTTCCAGCCACCACGCTTTTTATACACAAGAGCTGTGGCAAAATCAGGCTCCAAAATATGACCACGCAAGCCAATAGTTACCCACTCTTCCCCCTCTACCGTAAAGCGGTATACAGGCGTGGAATATACCTTGTCTGCTTTAGGCTTTGTTGCACCTAATAAGTCTGCAATTTTTTGAGCCGCGTCATTTTTCTCGGTCACAACCAGCTTCACGCGGTTCCTCCTTTTCTTGCCGCCAGTCTTTGCAGTTAGTCCGAACCAGCACTTTTTGCTTGTTAGTGCCCGTCTATACTAAACTGCCGTAAGCGACATATTCGTTCACACGATTTGACCCCGATCCTCTTTATTAACGTGTGCGGGGATTATTAAACGTATTCACGGCAATTTGCCGCAGTACGGTACAGCATACACGAATTTGTGTACAGAACTCATTAATCTATAAAGATATCCGATAGTTTTATATATATGATTACAGGCGTTCTTCGTTTTTTAGAACCAATTTCATAGCAGCAATAGCACATTCAAGCATGCCATCATCAGGTTCATTGGTGGTAAGACGCTGCATTTGCATACCTGGCCATAAAACCACCCTCACAAGCGGATTTTCAGGATGGGACCCAGCCCACTTAACTGTTATTTCATAGGAAATACCTGCAATTATGGGAAGAAAAAGGATACGCACCACAATCAGCAAAACAAATGCCACAGACCCAGTAATTCCTAACACTTCCAGTAATTCGTTTAACGGAATTACGGTATATATCACAATAGCTATAAGCATAACCATGATCAAAAATGCAGTTCCGCACCGTACATGAAGTCTAGGAAATTGTCGTGCATTTTCGGGAGTTAATTCCAGCCCATGCTCATAACAGTGAATAGTTTTATGTTCTGCCCCATGGTAAGAAAACATACGTTTTATATCCGACATACGGCCTATAAGCCATACATAGAAAACAAAAATTGTCACACGGGCTATACCATCAACGATATTCCATGCAAAAGGATTTTGTTCATATTCTCCCACCACTACGTTTGAGACTATCGCTGGCAGAAAAATAAATAGCGCAACAGCAAGTATGACACCAAGTGCCATGGCAAGAGCCATTTCGCCTTTACTTAATACGTCATCGTTGTCTTCATCAGTTTTATCGGGTTGCTCCAAGAAGACATTTTCCATTTTATCTGCATCAACGAAAGTAGAAACATTGGTATTTTCTTGGTTTTCATTAAAGAAAACTCTGGTGCTGTCCTGGTCTTTTTCGAAGATACATTCAGGTTCTTCCTCATCGTCAAACGCTTTATTCGCAGCTATCTCTAAGGCTTTAAAGCCAAGCGCCAGTGAATCCACCAGCGCCACACAACCACGCACAAGAGGCCAAGAAAACCAAGCGGGACGGTTCCCCTTTTTTGATAAAGGGTATTCCTGCGCAAACAAGTCTCCATTAGGTTCACGCACTCCTACCGCCCAACAGTTTTTACCACGCATCATTACGCCTTCAATCAGCGCCTGTCCCCCAATATGGGTTTTATGGACGCCGTCTTCCTGAAAGGCACGCTTCACAGCACTATAAGAAGCGCCTCCGGAGAGGCGCTCTTGTTCTGCCTGATCTTGACTGGCTCCAGATAGTATTTCGATATCTTGCCGTCTTTCCAAAATTAGTCGCGCACCACCTTAGGATAAGGATTTCCGCACGTCATTTTGCCTTCAGGGCAGGTTCCACGAACACAGGGAGCACCTGCATCCATAAAGATATAAGGAGCGGTAGGCTTTACCAATTCAAGCATCTTGTGTGCCATTTCACGAATTTCCCACTGCGCACGATTACAGCAACGCAAACTAAAGAAATGAAGAAGCTCACGGATGTTCATGGTAATAACAATCTTGGTTTCTGCTGCATTGGGTAACAAATAACGTGCATCTTCAGCGGGAATCCCCATATCAAGAAGCTTTTGATAGCCCTCAATTACCGCTTCAATTGCTTCATCAAACACGCGATGAGCCTCTTCGTTTTCCTCAATCGTATGAGGCGTTACCGTTTCAACGCCTTTTGTAAACTTCACATAGCGCTGAGACTGCTGATTAAAGCTAGCTAGACGATGACGAACCAATTGATGGGTAAGAGCACGTGAAACACCATCAACTGCAAAGGTGTAGCTCACATGTTCAAGCGTAGAAAAATGTCCCGATTTCATAATGGTAGAAAGTACGCTTTGTACCCGCTCGGGCGGCATGGTTTCCATGAGCTCTTTAGCACCTACAGGCGCATAGCAAAGACGCGCTGCGGTTGCTACTGCGCGTTCAGGATTTTCAGGATACTGCAAAAGCTCCACATTCATAAAAAAGGGCTCCTTTTCGTTTATCGATTCAGGCTTTATGTTTTGAAAATCAAAACTACACTTCGATACGCTCAAACAGTTCGCGGCCTACGCCACATACCGGACAAACAAAGTCTTCAGGTAGTTCTTCCGCGTATTCAATATGCCCACAAATCTTACAACGCCAAGCAACCTTTGGCTTTGTTTCTTCTGCGCCCTGATCGGCTTGTTTTACTTCATCTTCTCCGCCATTATAGCTTGAAGCCTTTGGTGGGGTTTTGCCACCTTTTACCTGGTGATAGTAGGCATACGTCATAGGAGCATCACCTGCAATAGGAGTTGCATCTATTACTTCGCCAATAAATAAAATATGACTACCTAAATCAAGTTCTTGAGTTACCTTAACGGAAAAATGAGCGCAGGATGATTGTGTTACGTATTCGATACCTTGCTCAGACACCGCAGTTTCAAAATCGCTGAATTTATCAGTGTCTGCGCTGGAATGAAAACCAAACTTTCCAATAAGTTCCATTGATGCGGACTCATTCATAACTGCAACTTCATAAGCGCCAGTCTCCTGGATGCCCTGAGAAGTATAGTTTTCCTTATTAACCGCAACACTAACCTGAGCTGGCTTGGAGGTTACCTGCGCAAACGTATTTACTACGCAGCCAACAGGCTTGTCGTCTCTTTTAGAAGAAATAATATAAAGTCCGTAACTCAAATTACGGAAGGCTTTAGTATCTATCATGGAATTCTCCTAACTATTGGTTTAGTTCCATGCTACAAGAAAAGGCACCCACTTGCGTGGACGCCTTTTCAAATAACCCAAAAAAAGTTGTGAAATGCTACTTGGATTTTAGAATTAGCTCCGAAGTAGAACTTCGTACTATTCAGCAGCGGTTTCGGTTGCTTCTGCGTTAGCTTCAGCAGCTTCTTCTGCAACAGCTTCTGCTGCTTCTTCGGTTGCTTCTTCTGCGGCAGCCTCAGTTGCCTCTGCAGCAGCTGCAGCCTTAGCAGCTTCAGCTTCAGCCTTCTTTGCATATTCAGCAGCACGAGCAGCCTTTGCAGCGGCCTTAGCTTCACGCTCAGCCTTCTTTGCTGCTTCTGCTTCAGCAGCCTTTGCAGCCTTAGCAGCTTTCTTTTCTGCTTCACGAGCAGCAACAGCTTCAGTTGCAGAACCGAACTTGTTAGCAAAGCGCTGTACACGTCCACCAGAGTCGATCAACTTCTGAGTACCCGTGAAGAATGGATGGCAAGCGTTGCAAATGTCAACGCGAATCTCAGACTTAGTAGAACGAGTCTGGAAAGTGTTACCGCAGGTGCAGGTTACCGTGCAGTCAACATATTCGGGATGGATATCTTTTTTCATTGGTTCTCCTTCTATTGCCTTGGTTTCCGACCAAGGCGAGACAAGCCTTGCTATTGTAACACGCATTTAGCAAAGTGCAAGATAGATGTCCGCTACCTTTCGTTCAAATTCACAGTTGCTCTATATACAATCGCACCCCAATTTATTTCTTCAACTGTGACGGATGGAACTTAAAGAAGTCTGTGCGCGGCGGCAATTCGCGCACACGATGACGGCCATCATCAAGCTCGTTAGCGTTACAAAGCTCTTCCATGCTATCGAAGTCGTAATTCCAACTGAAGAATTCATCGAATTCAAAATTTAAATAGTCGCAAATCCGTTCAGTACCCTTTGGCACTACTGGATGCATCAAGAGCGTAGAAATTCGCAACAAAAAGAAGGAATCTATCAATACCTGACGACGCAATTGATTGCGCTTCTCTTCAGCCAGTTCCTCATTTTCTGCGCTGCGAATTCCACTTGACCAATACTTGTTGGCATAACGAATAAATTCATCCATCAACGCCATCACAGAATGCAGATCCACACGATACATACAGTCTTCGTACTTCAGCATTGTCTTCTTTGCTTGCCTTAGCACATCAGTAGAAACGGCACCGAGCGGCATGTATCCTTCAAAGTTCTTCTGCGCTTCATAAAAACAGCTTCGAGCAAGGCGGTTAAACACTTTCGTAAGCAAAGCGCCTTCCTTCAAAGCAGGATCTGCCACGCGAGGATCTTCACGCTTAGCGGGATCAGGATCAAACACCTTTGGCTTAAAGCCCACTGAGCGCTGATCAAGTGCCAACGCCAAGAAATGAGCACGCAACTGTTCTGCGGTGTAATAATTTAACAACTCATCAGCAGTAGGAGGCTTAATATCGCTTGAAGACGAAGCTTTTTTATCGCCAAACAGAATATGATGATTAGCAATTAACTTTGTTTGCTGCAATTCGCCCTGAGGAGCATTTGCAACAGGTGTCTCGGTATTCTGCATAGCAGCAAATAACGCCGGCTGAGCAACGCCATAGAAATACAAGTTGTCTTGACCAATGAACTGATACACGCAGGATTCTTTATCGCACCAGAAATTACGCCATTCCGTACGTGCTAAACCACGGTCATCATTGCGAGCTACCGTAAACGAAATAGGCGCCCATAAGCTTTCAGGCCAACACCATGCAGTTAGGCCTTCTACCCCTTCAATAACAGGAACAGGAACACCCCATTCAACATTGCCTGAAATACGGAAGGGAACTAAGGCTTTACCTGTACGGTAACGAATACCTGCATCGGTTAATACCGTACGCGCCGCATCGCGATCAGCAATGTTTTTGAATTCTACTTCAAAACTCTGCTTGCCTTTTTCCGCATCACGATACACATGCTCTGGCAACGTATCAGCAATGCTCTTATAAGCATCGTAGAGTTCCACCTTGATATAAATAATAGGTGGAACAAGAAATTCTTTAATAGTTTTAGTAACCACAGGACGAATTTGTGGATCGCTTTCCATAACCTGTACGTAATCACGCACGATATTAGCAAAGCCAGGCAGATCGAAATACCAGTTCTTAACTTCGCGCATCTCCGGAACCGTACCCGACACAGAAGATACTGGCTTAATCAAATCCACAGGATCATACTGATGACCTAAATCGCATTCATCGGCATAAGCCTTCTCACTCTTGCAACCCTGAACAGGACAATGTCCCACTACCTGACGACCATTCAAGAACATGTCTTCCTTGGTGTCGTAGAACTGCAATGTACTGATCTGATGCAAATATCCCTTATCGTAGAGACGCTGAACAAAGTCATTCGTTACTAAATTGTGCACTTCACCACAGTGACCAATACCACTCCCTTCATACACATCTAGGCTGATATCATACGCATCCAATGTGGCTTTCTGAGCATCATGATTGCGACGGACATAATCTTCAATACCGCCTTCAAATGTACCTGCTTCTACCTCTTTGCGATATCCCTCTTCAATAGGAGACCCAAAACAGTCCGTGCCAGAAACAAACGCTACATTTTCCTTGCCAATACGATCACGCAAGAATCTTGCATAACAGTCCGCAGGAACAAAAACCCCGCCCACATGACCAAAATGAAGCGCCTTGTTACCATAAGGCATTCCCGCAGTCACCACTGCACGCTTAGGCCACACAATAGGAGGCATATCTTTAGATTTCGCTTTGTTATCTGCTGTTTTATCTGCCATCGTAGTATTTCCTCTACTATTAGCCCTATCACTGTTTAATTGAGCTATCGCTCTCTAATTTTTTCAGTACTTGTGCTAATTCGTCTGTACTATTCATATTGCTTTGCGCCATTAAATCTAGTAAAAGATCTAAATCATCAGAGCTTGATGTATCAAGTGTAACAGTTTCGATTGATGAACAACCTGCAAGCTCAGCCGCTTTTGCAACAGCATCTTCACGCGTACCAACCTCATCTGCCAAACCGTTTTCAACAGCATCTAAGCCCGTAAACGTAAGACCAGTAGCAAGAGGGCGAACTTCATCGACAGTCATGTTTCTGCCTTGAGCAACGTTTTCGATAAACGTTTCATTAATTTGGTCAACCTGAGCCTGATAATAGGCTCGCTCTTCTTCGGTCAACGCACGATTACCATAAGTAGAATCTTTACTTTCAGAGGAAGTAATATCATCGGTAGTAATACCTAGCATTTCCATGAGCCCCGAATAATCCATGAACTGCATTGCGGTACCGATAGCGCCAATTGCGGTAGTTTTTCCTACATAAATATAGTCAGCCTGGCTGGATAGTTCATAAGCAGCACTTGCGTTAGTTGCTGCACTAGAAACCACCACCGGCTTACCGCTAGATTCCTTAAATTCACGCACATATTCAGTCATTTCTTCACCAGCAGTTGCTACGCCACCACCAGAATTAACTCGAAGAACAACTGCTTTGATATAGTCATTTTCCGCAGCAATGTCCAACTGTTCTTTCAGGCCTTCAGGACTACACGTGGTGCCATCATATTGAATAGTGCCGTCAATAGTAATAACGCCAATTGCATCATTGGTAAGCAAGTCAGCATCACTCTCAGAATAGGTTCCCGCCGAAGAAAATGCATTTGAACAAGACCACATACCAAACAGGGTAACCAGGCAAAGGGCAACAACTATAACAATACCTACAATCCAGCCGTGCGATTTGCGATTTTGAGCTGGTGCTGCCCAACCACTCGCCGGAGCATATGTGTTTGGCACACCTCCATTTGGGGCACCGCCAGGCATACCTCCATTTGGGGCACCGCCAAAACCAGCAGGAGAGCCAGCATAACCAAATGACGAACTATTAGGAACATACCCGTAGCCACTTTGCTGGTTGTAACTCTGCACACTCCCCTGTGAATCGTACATATACCCATATCCTTGTGGGTTGTAATTTGAATCCGCAGAAATATAAGGTGCCTGTGGACTTTGCTGTTCTTGTGGCGTTTGTGGTGTTTGCGACGCTTGCGAACCCACCGCCTCCTTGGGCTCTTGTGGTTCTTTCGGCTCTTGCGGTTCCTGAGACATTCTATTCTCCTCACAAAGAATAACGAGTCTAAGTCAACACAGAACCCCGCCTTTCGACGAGGTTCTGTGTTCATGTGTTATTTGCATTATAGGGAAATATTTCTAAGGTTCGCTTTAGCTCATTTAGAATTCAATATTTCCTTCTTCAAAATGATGTCCTTGTGCTTTTTTAGCAGCACGAATCAAAAATTCTTGGTTATTATTCGTTTGCTGTAAGGACTTCACTAACGATTCCATGGCACGTTCGGTGTTGTTGCGATTCGCCAAAATACGACGAACAGCCCAAATCAGAGGTGCTTCTTGAGGATCAAGCAGTAAATCTTCACGACGAGTACCCGAAGCAACGGGATCGATCGCTGGGAAAATGCGCCTATCGGCAAGCTGGCGATCCAACTTAACTTCCATATTGCCCGTACCCTTGAATTCCTCAAAGATTACTTCGTCCATCTTAGAGCCAGTTTCAATAAGTGCCGATGCCAAAATGGTTAAGCTGCCGCCGCCTTCAATATTACGGGCAGCGCCCAAGAATTTCTTAGGAGGATACAGTGCTGTCGAATCTACACCACCCGAAAGGATGCGACCTGATGCAGGCTGAGCTAAATTATATGCACGTGCAAGACGCGTAAGTGAATCAAGCAGAATAACGACATCCTGACCAATTTCTACCAAACGCTTAGCGCGCTCAATAACCAATTCAGAAACCGCAATATGATTTTCACTTGGCATATCAAATGTTGAAGAAATAACTTCACCGTGGATAGAGCGCTCCATGTCGGTTACTTCTTCAGGACGTTCATCAACCAACAAACACATCAGATGAACTTCGGGATTATTTACCGCAATTGAGGCAGCAATGTCCTTCAAGATCGTAGTTTTACCTGCTTTTGGAGGTGAAACGATAAGACCGCGCTGACCTTTGCCAATAGGTGCACATAAATCAATAACGCGTGCAGTAATGGTGGATTTTCCATGTTCAAGCACTAGACGCTCATCAGGAAAAACCGGCGTTAGGTCAGCGAAACGAACACGTCTTCCTAAATCTTCAAGCACAATGCCATTTACCGTATCAACACGCTGAAGAGCTGCATATTTTTCATTAGGGCGAGCAGGACGAGTTTGTCCTGTAATGTAGTCACCCTTACGAAGACCATTGCGACGAATGGTCGCCATACCAACATACACATCTTCTTCGCTCGGCAAGTAGCCATGAGTGCGCAAAAAACCATATCCGTCAGAGAGAACATCCAAAATACCTGCGGTTTCCATGAAGCCTTCTGCTTTAATGCTTGCCGCAAATACTGCCTCCACTAAATCAGCCTTTTTAAGACCTTTATGATCTACTTCAAGCTCTTCTGCGCGTGCTCGAAGCTCAGTAACTTTAAGCTTAGCTAGGTCCTCTTTGGAAGTCTGCGGAACAACAGGTTCGCGCCTATTTTGCTGATGGGCGCGGCGAGAACGGAAATGACCACCTTTTTGCTGAGAAGAATTTTTCTGGTGATTGCTATTTTTCGTATAGCTGCGCTGCTTACGAGATCCACCACGACCCTGATGACGATCATCGCGATTTTCGTCATCGTCGCGATTTTCGTCATCGTCGCGATTTTCGTCTTCGTGCGAATCTTCTTCGGTTTTACCCGTATGCTTTTCGCCTTCTGAGCTATCAGAAATAGATTCGCTCGAGTCAGCTTCTCCCAAAGTCGATGCTGCATTGTCCACGTCTTCAGAAGCAGCTTCAACCTGCACTGCCGCACGAGGCTTTCTACCACGTCTACGGGCAGGAGTTTCTTTCTGTGTATCCTGATTAGCTTCTATTTTTTCAGAATCGGTAGATGCCTCAACAGAATCGGTGTTATCAGTTGAATCGGCGTTATCAGTTGCCGCTTCTTCTGTCTTTTTGCGAGAAACTCTTTTTTTACGAACAGGTTTTTCAACTTCGCCAGACTGCTCAGAAGCTTCACTTATCTTTGAGGTAGATGCTATTTCGGTTAAATCAGAATTGTCTGATATGGAAATACTTGATGCAGAATTGCTTGCTTCTTCAGCTTTTACACTCGCCGCTTTACGAGAGCGCG